>CALCGJ010000121.1 GCA_937900965.1 uncultured Bacteroidota bacterium
CAGTGATCCTGCTACCGTTAGGTCTTGCAACAAGGCTCATATCCATCCCATTAATCATTACCATGGTAGTCGCTATTGTAACTGTACATCTGGACAACGGATTCAATGCAGGGGATAATGGCTTCGAGATTCCATTATATTACCTGTTAATGCTCCTGTTATTGCTTATTACCGGGCCAGGAAAGATCAGTATAGATTATTTGATCAAACGAAGGCTGACAGCGTAATCGCAGCCAGAATGATGTTACGAAAACTTTAGCTATTACCTTCGCAACTGGGGCGCTTGGGATTTGGTCCAAACGGTTATGATTAGTCTATCACCCTACGCCCCTATGTTGCTCCGTTAACAGCTAAAGTTAAATTGGAATTGAGGATTCAGAAACTGATCCCTTCTATTTTTGGGCAACATCAAGATCGGAGAGGATCTTTTGTTTAAGGAGATTAACCTCTCCTTCGGAAGGTGTTTTGGGTGCTTGCCCGGAGATGACTTCGTCAATAAGCTGGCTCTGTTTTTCGTAGCGTGAACACGCTTCACACATGGCCTTATGCATCATCAACTGCATCTTCTCCTTAGATGACAGCCGGAAACTCATCTTCTTCTCAATGAGCTCCGTTGCCTTCAAGCAAGAGAGAAACAACCAATGCATGACCTTTTTCATCATTCTATTAATCCTTAAACCAGTTGGTCTCGATACAATTCCGTAGTTGAAGTTTTGCCCGGTGGACCATCTGCCAAAGATTTGTCGGAGCAATATCCAGTTCCTGACAAATCTCTTCCCCGTTTTTATTCATCAGGTATTTTAATTTCACACAGGTGTTCCATTTCTCAGGCAATGCTTCGAGGCAAGTTTGCAGAACACTCCTGAAATCTGCATCATCAAGCAGATTTTTACCCTCTTCATCCCACTCTCCAGGTCGATTATTGGTGTTCCAGTCTCCTGTTTCATCAAAAAACAACGATTCAGGCTGATTCTCAAGAGAAACCGGCTGACGAACTTTTTTCCGGTAATAGTCGATAATTTTATGATTGAGGATAGAAAAGAGCCAGGTTTTGGGAGAGCTTTCTCGCTTCCAGGAGGTTAGTTTTTCGGCAGCCACAAGAAACGTATCCTGAACCAAATCTTTTGCCAGTTCTCTGTCCGACACCTTATGCAACGCCCACGAGTAGAGATCTTTCGTGTAATTCTCTACCCATTCTGATAAGGAGACTGTTCCGTTGCTACCTGAATTCATTATCCAAATGTAGTGATAATTCTATACTTTTGCTTTATCACCATATTACAGTCATGAAGAATAAAAAAGTCTTCCTGCTTCTTTTATCTATTTTATCAGGATTGCTCCTTACCCTCGCGTGGCCGGAAAAGGGATTTCCCGGACTCCTCTTTGTCGGGCTGGTTCCCCTGCTCTATCTGGATGATTATATCTCCCGTCATCGTGACCGGTTTGTAAAATTCAGTCTCCTCTTTTACTCCTACCCTGCTTTTTTTACCTGGAACCTATTGACTACCTGGTGGATCTATAATTCAACCATCGCTGGTGCCATAATGGCTATTGTACTGAACTCCCTTTTTCTGGCCATTGTCTTCCAGGTTTTTTCATGGGCTAAAAAACGCCTCCCCAGTAAATTTGCTGGATATCTGGCTCTTATCTCTTTCTGGATCTCATTTGAGTATCTCCATCTCAACTGGATTCTCACCTGGCCATGGTTAACTCTTGGCAATGGTTTCGCCAGTTACTACAATTGGGTACAGTGGTATGAATTTACAGGAGTGTTTGGGGGAACGCTTTGGGTGCTGGTTGGCAATATTCTGGTCTTTGAAGGGTTTCGGGTTTCAGGTTTCAGGTTTCAGGTTTCAGGTTTGACTCTTCCCAATTCGCCTTCTCATAGTTTCGCTATTTCGCCATTTCGCTATTTCACTATTTCACCATTTCACCATTTCACCATTTCACCATTTCACCATTTCACCATTTCACCATTTCGATATTTCGCTATACTGTTTCTTTGGATTGGACTCCCGATAGCTGGTTCTTATATCATTTACAACAATTATTCAGAGAAGCCGGATCCTGTGAATTTTGTGGTGGTTCAGCCTAATGTGGATCCTTACAGCGAGCAATACTCCCTGCCTCCCGATCAGGTGGTTGACAGGATCATGGCACTAGCTGGTCCCATGCTCGACAGCACCACAAACTTCCTGGTAGCTCCCGAATCGGCCATCCAGGAGAGAATGTGGGAAAACGATATGACATCTTTTCAGAGTCTGTCTCTGCTTCGAACTGTTGTGTCACAGTACCCCCATCTGAACATCCTGATCGGGGGATCCACGTATTACGAATACACTCCCGGTGAGCCTGTATCCAGAACTGCACGGAAATTCACGAAATCCGCTGGATTTTATGATATTTATAACACTGCCATCCTGATCAACTCTGCTGACTCATTTCAACTCTATCATAAATCCAAGCTTACTCCCGGAGTAGAAGCGATTCCCTCCTTCCACGGGTTCAAATGGCTCGAGAACTTTGCAATCGACCTGGGGGGAACGGTTGGCAGCCTCGGTACGGATAATTATCGAAAAGTCTATTCAACAGAAAAATCAGTTCCGGTCTCTCCTATCATCTGTTATGAGTCGGTTTTCGGAGAATTTTATGCAGAATTTGTTAAAAACGGCGCTGAAGTGATGATCATCATCACAAACGACGGATGGTGGGGGAATACACCAGGCCATCGACAGCACTTCTCCTTTGTCCATTTACGTGCGATTGAAACCCGACGGAGCATTGCACGGTCGGCCAATACAGGCATCTCAGCTTTCATTGACCAGCGTGGGGATGCATTCGATGTGACTGATTACTGGGTTCCGGCTGTTTTCAAAGGAAGCTTGAATGCCAATAGAGAACACACTTTTTATGTGAAACATGGTGATTATATTGCCAGGATTGCCGTGCTGTTGACCGCAATGTTACTCCTAATCAGCCTGGTTTTGCCTATTTTTGCCAGAAATAAAATAGCGAAATAGTGAAATAGCGAAATAGCGAAATTGCGAAAATATGAAATGATTAAATGAAAAAGAAATCATGAAAAAACCTGCGAATAACGATTATCCGATCAATGAGCTCAGCCGGGAGCGTTGGAGCCCGAGGGCGTTTTCAGATGATCCCGTACCGGCGCGATTCATCGCGTCGTTGTTGGAAGCCGCCCGTTGGGCCCCAAGTGCAGCCAATGAACAACCCTGGCGATTTATCATCGGGATGAAAGGAGATGCCACCTGGGATCTCCTCTATTCCACCCTGATTGGCTGGAACCAGCAATGGGCTGATCAGGCCCCTTTGCTTCTGCTGATTATCGGTAAAGAGAAAAATAACTCAAACGAAAAGAGCAATCAATGGTACGCTTATGATTGCGGCCAGGCAATGGCACACCTGACCCTGGAAGTGACAAATCTGGGGTTGTACGCCCACCAGATGGGTGGGTTCTCTGCTGAGAAAGCTGTTGAACTATTTGCAATTCCTGAAGGATTCAAACCCCTTGCTATGGCTGCTATCGGTTATTCTGGCAATGCGGAGAAGCTACCTGAAGAGATGAAGAAACGGGAAGTTGCTCCCCGGGAGAGAAAAGAGCTAAAGGAGCTGGTCTTCAGCGGGAAATTCGGAGAACCCTCTAAAATAATTTAACGACAAAAAACAGATCCGATGCACTCAAACCCTCACCTTATCATACACTCATACACTCATACCCCCATACCCTCATACCTTCATACCTACTTCACTTCATCCCTCCGTCACTTCATCCCTTCTATCCTCATCATCCTCATAACTGGAATTGGAATAACAGGGTGCAACCAGCAGGGACAGGAATCGAAGTCGAAAGAGAAGACTAAAATCCAGGTCGCAATGGATATCCCGGTTTTCAATGCTGATTCAGCATTTGGTTTCGTCAGGACCCAGGTTGAGTTTGGCCCTCGAGTGAACAATACCAAAGCTCACCAGAAATGTGCAACGTTCCTGAGTGAAAAACTCAGGGAGTTCTCCAAAGATGTAATTGTCCAGTCAGGAACCGTCAAAGCGTTTGACGGGACTTCACTCGGATTTCAAAATATCATCGCTACGTTTGGCCCTTCCGGAAATAACCGGATCCTCCTGGGAGCCCACTGGGATTCCCGTCCCTTTGCTGACCATGATCCTGACGAAGCAAATTTTTACAAAGCTATCGATGGCGCCAATGATGGTGCAAGTGGAGTTGGAGTTTTGCTTGAGATTGCCAGACAACTAAGTCTCAAACCTCCCCCTATCGGAGTGGATATCATCCTTTTTGACGCAGAAGACTATGGTCCGCCCGAAGCTCTTCAGGATAACAAAAATTCGGGAGATTTCTGGGGCCTGGGGTCACAGTACTGGGCGAAAAACCCACATTATCCAGACTATTACGCAAAATACGGCATCCTGCTTGACATGGTGGGAGCTGGTGGTGCCACTTTTCTCATGGAAGGAGTATCGATGGAATATGCCCCTGATATAGTTAAAAAGGTGTGGGATATTGGGAACCAGATCGGGTATTCATCCTTCTTCATCTATCAACGGGGAGGGTATATCACTGATGATCACTATTATGTGATTCGTGACCGGGGTATTCCCATGATCGACATTATCGATCTTGATCATACCAGCGAAACAGGGATGTATCGGCACTGGCATACGGTAGAGGATAAACTTGATAAAATCGAAACCGGGACTCTCCGGGCAGTAGGTCAAACTGTACTAACCGTAATCTATTCAGAAAAATAAAGGACTCCTGATTCAGATCTTCGCCTGAACTTTCCTGTTGAACTTCCGCTGCATCATTATGATGGAATAGGAGTGATCAAGCAGGTTTGAAGTGAGAGTCAGAAGATCCATCATCGCCATACTCTTCCGGGTGCTGATATCCCCTTTCTTGAGCTTCCGGATCAGTCCTATCTTCAGCTTCTCAATCATTTCAACAACTTCCATCTTTCGTTTGTCAACCTCTGTTGTATCCGAGGTTGTTCTCTCTTTAAACACTTGCTGAGCCTGTTCAAAAAATCGGTTCATAACAATTGTCAACTGGCTTAAATCCTCCTTTTCATCTGTCAGGAAGGGGGGATGGTGGTTGTCCACATACTCGAAGCCTAACTGTTGGAGTTGCTTCATATAACCGTGTGCCTCTTTCATCTGACCGAAGATCTGCAGCAAGAATACTCCGGCTTCAACAGCCGAGTCGTCCAGCTTCATAATTGTCTTATCCAGGGCCTTTCGCTGTGCTTTAGTCTCTTTCTGGAAGACCTTCATCTCCTTTGCAAGTTTGTTGAGTTGTTTGCGCTTCTCATGCGTCAGACCGTAAATGGCCCGTCCGTAAAAATCAGACATCTCCTCAGCAAATGCATTCATTCTTATCTCACATCTGTTGTAGATCGAGCGTGTGTCAACAAGATCTTCTGTAGCATCTATGGCAGTTATCTTGTCTTCTTCATTCTGCTTTTTCCTGTGGAAGATATGGGTCCTGTAGATAAAGAAGAAAGCCAGCCCAACCATGATTATGATAGCAACCAGTCCGCCATAATAGATGAGAATAGCCATGATTCCAGCAACTGTAGATGCGATCAGAGCAGTGAAGAACCACCCTCCAATCACGGTGATCACTCCGGATACCCTGTAAACAGCACTTTCCCTTCCCCATGCACGATCGGCAAGGGAGGCTCCCATAGCCACCATAAAAGTGATATAGGTAGTAGAAAGAGGGAGTTTCAGGTTGGTTCCAATGGTAATCAGGATACTGGCTACGATAAGGATCACAGAGGCTCTGACCATGTCAAATGAGGGAGCATCCTTTGACAGCTTGCTCTTGTTGACCTGGTCAAACCGGATATCAATTGCCTTCAATATGGGTTTTGGAACTATGAAGGTGAAGCCTTTATTCACCTGCAGGGCGACGGATACAATGCCACGGGAAATCAATGAAGATTGGAAAGATTCGTCTCCCTCTGATTGCCTGCTCAGATTGATTGTGGTCCTGGTGACAGATCTTGCTTTTTTATTTACAAAAAGGGTAACAACCATTATCCCTCCACCAATCAACAGTAACAGGGTTGGAGTTTTAACCGGGTTTCTGAGCATCTCCATTGTGAATCCTCCGGGATCGCCACTTCCTGATGCCTGGAATATCTGAAACGACTCAAGTCCGGCCAGTGGTACTCCAATGAAGTTCACCAGGTCGTTGCCGGCGAATGCCATTGCCAGTGAAAATGTACCAGCCATCACAATGATTTTCAAAATGTTGATTTTAAACAACCAATAGAGGATCTGGAAAATTATGGTCGATCCAGCTAGGCTGACAAGTAAAATCAGAACCGTGTTCTCTTTAAACCACAACAAGACCTCAGGAGTTAGGAAAGATGATCCCTTGGCTCCTTTTACAAATAAAAAATAGACGATAGCAGCAAATGCTATCCCTCCCCACAGGGAGCCGAAATATTTGACTTTCTCCTGATATTTAAAGGTAAATGCAATCCGGACAATATACTGAATGATTGCTGCCACAGTAAACCCAATAGCTATTGAGAGGAGAATACCGGAAATGATGGCAAAGACCTTTCCTGTATTGATATAATCGGCATAGGATGCCATGGTGGCACCAGCCTGGATTATTTTTATCGTTGAGATTGCGAATGCAGCTCCAAGCAATTCAAATACGAGTGAAACAGTGGTAGAAGTTGGTAATCCGGCCGTGTTAAAGAGGTCCAGGAGTAAGACATCTGTGATCATCACCGCAAGGAATATGATCATAATCTCCTTGAAATAGAAGTGCTCTGGATTAAAGATCCCTTTCCGCGCTACCTCCATCATGCCACTGGAAAAAGTAGCACCAACAACTACCCCTAAAGCAGCGATGATCATAACCGTACGAAATGTGGCGGCTTTTGAGCCAATCGCTGAATTGACAAAGTTGACGGCATCATTGCTCACTCCTACAACGAGATCGGAGACAGCAAGGATCACTAATACGATGACAATGAAGAGGTAAAAGATTTCCATGATGCTATTTTTGGTGTAAAAATAAGGATAAATGGATAGAGGGGATGGAGTTGATATCCTCTTTTATTAACAATTAATTAATATTCAATTAATACTGTGTTAACGGCCAGGTGGTTTAGTGGAAGTACTTTTACACCAAAATTAATCACTATGAAAAACATCAGATATTTTCTTTTAGCAACATTGGTTTTATTGGCAACCACAACCATGTTCGCCGACAATGATTCTTCAAAGGAAACTGGACCGGCAAAAGTTTCCGTGTCAGGTACAGTGATCGACAAACTCACAAATGAAACACTCACGGGCGTAACGATCCAGATGGTTGATTCTGAAACAAAAGTTTATTCCAACCCCGACGGGACTTTTTCACTGAATGGTTTACTGCCCGGCAAATACGAAGTGAAGATCAGCTGCATCTCATATAAAGATAAGGTGGTCGCCCTTGATGTTCAAACTTCTGACCAAAATACTTTATCGGTTCAGCTTGAATCGGTAGAGCCCTGATCATCCTTCAGATTTTTGTTAGACGACATCCCCTTGGAATCAGCTGCATAGAATTCTGAATCTCCAGGGGGGTCGTCTTTTATCGCAAGTGCAAAGATGAAAAATATTCCTAGTTTTGCAAAAGATCAGATTTACTGTAAATAATTATATCGTGAGAAAGTTTGTTGTATTTAGTGTATTGCTCCTCTTTCTGGCACACTTCACTTGTGCGCAGGAAATCATCATCAAAGAGAACAAATATTGTAATCCTGACGGTTCCCTCTTTTCCGGGACCTACCGGGAATATTATGAGAATGGAAATCCGAAGGTTGAAAAACAGGTGAAGAAGGGGCTTATCGATGGGACCACCACCCTGTTTTTTGAAAATGGAGCCATACAAGAGCAGCGCAGTTTTAAAAAAGAGGTAAAACATGGAACCTGGATAACCTGGAACAGTAAAGGTGTTAAAACTGCTGAAGCAAACTTCAAGAATGGATTGAAAGACGGCTTTTGGTATGTATGGGATGATACCGGTCAGAAACGGTTCGAGATGTATTACAAAGCCGGCAAGAAAAAGGGGACCTGGTATATCTGGGATGAAGAAGGCAAACTCATAAATACGCAAACATACAATTAACCATCTCCCAATTTAGGACCCTCCCTCCCAGAATTCTGTTACTTTTTTATTTTCAGACACTTCCAGAATTAATTCTGTAAACAATTTGTTAAAGATTGCTTAACAATTCGTTCATATTTGAACGGTCAAAACTAGTGTTCTTTGCAGTGTACTAATTGTTACACAAACCAAATCGAAAGACAATGAAAATCAATTACTTAAAAATTACAGGAGTGATCATGATCGCCCTGCTTGCTGGATTCACATCGTGCAAAAAAGAGACGACGAAACAACTTCCTTCAGTAACTGCTCCTGCCAATGCAGAGGTTCAAAAGGGAACTTACGTTGACCTTACATTCAATTATACAACCGACGGTGGATTCAATGCCGCAACAATTATTGCAACCGGTGGAACAGCCGTCATCAAAACAAACGGATCTGCCGGATCCTCCTCAGGGACAGTTGTAATAACGTACACCGCTGGTGCCACTGTTGGAGCTGGTTCTGTTGTTCTCACGGTAACTGACAACGAAAGTCAAATGGGAATTGCCACTGCCGTTATTAATATTGTAGAAGAGCAGCTGGTATTCCATGTTACTGCAAACATCACACAAAACACTACCTGGGAAACCGGTAAAACGTATATTCTTGATAGCCGCATCGCTGTCGTTGCCGGAGCTGCCCTGACGATTAAACCAGGTGTAGTAGTTAAGGGACAAGCTGGTACAGGTGCAAATGCTACTGCTCTCCTGATTGCCCGTGGCGGAAAGCTCATGGCAGAGGGAACAGCAACATCACCGATCATTTTTACTTCGGTAGCCGATCAGATCCAGCCCGGCCAGATCGCCAGTCCTAACCTTGACCCGGACCTCAATGGTCTTTGGGGGGGGGTGTTAATCCTTGGCTTTGCGCCCATCTCCGCTGATGCACCCTCAGTCCAGATCGAAGGAATTCCTCCTTCAGATCCAAACGGCCTGTATGGTGGCGATGATCCAACTGACAATTCGGGTGTGATCAAGTATGTATCGATCCGCCATGGTGGCACCAACATCGGTGAAGGAAATGAGATCAATGGATTGACACTTGGTGGTGTTGGTTCCGGCACCGTGATCGAGAACATTGAAATAGTAGCCAACCAGGATGACGGTGTTGAATGGTTCGGGGGAAAAGTGAACGTAACCAACCTGATTGTCTGGAATGTTGGTGATGATGCCGTCGATACCGACCAATCATGGGGAGGCACCCTCGATAACTTCATTATTATCAATCCGTTCGATGAGTGCTTCGAGCTTGATGGTCCGGAAGGCGCCATGGAAGACAGCCACACCCTCATGAATGGTACGGCCCGTGCCGATGATGCTCAGGGTCTCGTTGACCTGGATGACAACTCACTCGTTACGATGACCAACATCTATTTCTTCAATATTAAAGATGGTCAGGATTTTGACTTAAATCCCGTTGGATTGAATGTCTCAAATCTTCAGGCTACAATCCCTGCCGGATTTGCTGTAACCGATTTCTTTAAAGATGGTTCGGATACCTATGTGACTGCTGTCGCGGAACATGCCAATACAGTTGGCGCAAATGCCTCTGTGTTCCAGGGATGGTCCTGGGCCTCTGCAGCCGGAGCACTTAATGGGTTTTAATTCCCGACATGCCTGAAACTACCTAAATCATTCAACCTCGCAGGTTTTTTCAACCTGCGAGGTTTGATTTAAAACAAAAACACCAGAAGGATACATTATGCGTTCAATTAAGTTTTTTATACTTCTTATTTCACTTTTCCTCGCCTCGCTTTTACAGGCCCAGAATGGCTTTATCAGGGGGACAGTTTTTGATGACGGGGTCGGAGAAAGTCTTCCGGGTGTCACGATATTTCTCGAGGGGACAACATCGGGCACCCTCTCAGACCTGGATGGAAAATTCAACCTGAGCGTGCCTTCCGGAACCTACACACTGAGAGTCTCCTATATCTCCTATGAAACCCTGCTCATCAAAGACCTTCAGGTAAAAGCCGGAGAGGTTATCCTCCTGGACAATCTTCGCCTTAAAGAGTCATCCATTGAGCTCGCTGAAGTTACCATCACGGCTAAGGTTGTCAGGAATACAGAAACTGCCCTTCTCTCCATGAAGATGAAATCTGCCAACGTGATCGACGGAATCTCGGCGGCAAACTTCAGGAAAATGGGTGACTCTGATGCAGCATCATCCATAAAACGGGTGCCCGGGCTTTCGGTTGAGGGGGGTAAATACGTCTATGTTCGCGGACTGGGTGACCGCTATACCAAAACAATGCTCAACGGGATGGACATTCCCGGCCTTGACCCCGATCGAAATACCCTGCAGATGGACATTTTCCCTACCAACATCATTGACAACATCATTGTCTATAAATCATTCACTGCCGACCTCCCAGCCGACTTCACCGGTGGTGTCATCGATATCACAGTTAAAGATTTTCCAGAAGAGAAACAGGGAAGCATTTCAGTCAGCACAGGATACAACCCATCTGCCCACTTTAAAAAAGATTACCTGACGTACACTGGTGGAAAGACCGATTTTCTTGGTTTCGATGATGGTACGCGAAAAATTCCAGCAACAACCGACATCCCATTTTATGCTGATGTTGTCACCGATCCCTATGGCACGCAGGGATTGCGATATCAGGAAATTCTCGGATCATTCAACCAAACCATGGCAGCTTATACGCAAACAAGTTTCATGGATTACAGCATGAGCTTCTCCATTGGAGACCAGATCCCTCTCAAAAAAGTTACATTTGGGTACAATGTCGCCATCTCCTATAAAAACAACACCGATTTTTATAAGAATGCGGAGTATGGCCATTATGGCCTCTCATCAGATCCAAATGTCACTGAAATGGAACTACGTGAATTCCAGCAAGGCAACTTGGGAGAAAACAACGTTTTATTGGGTGGCCTTGCCGGATTCGCTATCAAGACCAAAAATTCAAAATACCGATTCAACCTGATGCATCTGCAGAATGGGGAATCGAGTGCAGGGATTTTCGACTACATCGGAGCCGACCAGGGAAGCAATTTCTCGGGGTTTCAACATAATCTCGGGTACAGCGAACGGGGGATGACCAATATTTTTCTTGATGGGAAACACCTGTTTGATGATGCCAGGTGGGAACTGGTTTGGAAACTATCCCCAACCCTCTCTACCATGGTGGACCCTGATATCCGGTTCACCCGCTACATCACCGATGGCGGGAATTACATCATTGGAACCGAGTCGGGATTCCCAGAGCGGATCTGGCGAAACCTGAAAGAGGTCAATATTCCCGGAGCTGTAGATGTTACCAAGACATTTCAGCTAAAAGAACAGAAAGCCATCCTGAAGTTTGGAGGGGCCTATACCTATAAGGAGCGTGATTTTGCTATCCGGAGTTTTGCATTCAACATACGGAATATCAAGCTGACCGGAAATCCGGATGAGCTCTTTTTCCCTGAAAACCTATGGCCCGTCGATAGTAATGTAAACAAAGGGACAACCTACGATGCATCTTTTATTCCGGTCAATCCCAATCAGTTTAATTCCAATGTCAACAATGCAGCTGGCTATGTCTCTTTTGAGGTGAATGTATTTAAAAAGTTCAAAACCATTCTCGGGGTTCGCTTCGAGAACTATGTCCAGCGGTATACCGGCCAGGATCAGCTCGGGGTTCACAAGCTTGATAATGAAAAAGTGCTTGAGAATAGTAATTTCTTTCCCTCAGTAAACCTCATTTATTCGCTCTCAAAGAAGCAAAACCTTAGGTTCTCCTACGCCATGACCATTGCCAGACCCTCCTTTAAAGAGCTGTCATATGCCGAAATTTATGACCCTATCAGCGGACGAACATTTATAGGCGGATTATTCCGCGATGCCAATGACGCTCTAGGAATCGTCTACTGGGATGGGAATCTGAAAAGCATCAGTATTCACAATTTTGACCTTCGCTGGGAGTTGTTCCCCAAAAGCGGCCAAACGATTTCGTTGAGCGGCTTTTACAAACGGTTTATCAGCCCCATTGAAATTGTCCAGTATGCCACCCTGCAGGGCGCATTCCAGCCCCGGAATGTCGGGGATGGTCAGGTGTTCGGAGGTGAGTTGGAACTTCGGTTGAACCTGGATCTGATCGCAAAGGTCCTAAAAAATTTCCAGTTCAACGCGAACTTCACCTACGTAAAATCCAGGATCAAATTGAGCGCCACAGAGTATGAATCCCGGTTGGCCAATGCACGCACCGGGCAATCGATCAGCGAATACCGACCCATGGCAGGCCAGGCTCCCTATTTGATCAACTGCGGACTCTCTTATAACGGAGGGGAGAACGGATTTTGGAATGGATTTGAAGCCGGCCTTTTTTACAATGTCCAGGGATTGACCCTGCAGTATGTTGGTATGGTTGATCGCCCCGACATCTATACAAAGCCTTTCAATAGCTTAAACTTCAACGCCAATAAGAGCTTTGGTGAGAAGAAACGTGTTCAGGTAGGGTTGAAAATCGACAACATCCTGGATGCAAAAACAGAATCTGTTTACCGGTCTTTCGAAGCCGCCGACCAATACTTCCTAAAGCTGAATCCAGGAATCACCTTCACTGCTTCCGTGAAGTATTCGTTATTTTAGTTATTTTAATTGTAGAGACGCCATTAATGGCGTCTCTATAAAAGCTCGTTCGCAAGGTTAGCGAGTTCCGACCGCTCGCCTTTCTCCAGACGGATATGTGCATAGATAGGATTGTGCTTGATCCTGTCTATCAACGTCGATAACCCGTTACTCTGGGCGTCCAGATACGGAGTGTCGATCTGGTAAATATCTCCTGTAAAGATAATTTTGGTGTTCTCTCCTGCACGGGTGATAATGGTCTTCACCTCATGAGGGGTAAGATTTTGTGCCTCATCCACAATGAAGAAGACGTTGGAAATGCTACGCCCCCGAATATATGCCAGCGGGGTGATCATCAACTTCTCTTTGTCAAGTGCATCTGTGATTGATTTAAACTCTTTGTCTTTCTCTCCAAACTGGTTTTGAATGAATTTCAGATTATCCCACAGGGGTTCCATATAAGGATTTAACTTGGATTTGATGTCGCCCGGGAGATATCCGATATCCTTATTACTCAATGGAACGATAGGCCTCGCCAGATAGATTTGCTTGAAATTCCGCTTCTGTTCCAGCGATCCGGCAAGAGCCAGCAACGTTTTACCAGTCCCTGCTATCCCCAGCAACGTAACCAGCTTGACCTCCGGGTTAAGAATGGCATGCAGTGCAAACACCTGCTCTGCATTGCGGGGAGTTATCCGGTAGCTAGGATGTTTCTCCAGTTTCTCAATGTGACCTGAAAGAGGATTGTAAAATGCCAACACGGAGCTTTTCCCATTTTTCAGGATGAAGTAATGGTTGGCAATCGGTTTGACCACGCCCACATCTTCAGGAAGACAGAAACCGTTTTCGTAGATCATATCGATAACGGTTTTCTCAATGTTTTCAATAAGCGATTTTCCCGAATAGAGGGACTCCAGATCTTTGATCTTTCCGGTTTGATAGTCCTCTGCCTTGATGTTCAAAGCCTTGGCTTTCAGCCGCAGGTTAATGTCTTTAGAGACAAGGACCACCTCTCTGCCAGGATTTTCCTGGATCATGATCAGAGCGGCATTAAGGATGTTATGATCAGGCTTGTGTTCTCCGAATACCATATTGGCATCCAGTTCGCTCCTCTCATTCATCACCACTTTAAATTTACCCCCTTTTTGGTTTTTCAGGGAAATCCATCTTGTGAGCGTGGACCGATTAGACAGCTTATCCAGGATCCTGATAAATTCACGGGCTTCAAAATTGATGATGTCGTTTCCCTTTTTGAAATTGTCCAACTCCTCCAGCACAGTGATGGGAATGGCTACGTCGTTGTCTTCAAAACTGTTGAGTGCATCGTGGCTATAGAGTATGACACTGGTGTCGAGTACGAAGATCTTTTTCTCCTTCGTTGTCTTTTTTACCATAGGCGGCAGGGTTGTTCGTTTTTAGCTACTTTATGCTCTAAATGTATAAAAGAAAGCAGCGGTTTTTCTTCCTGAGAAATGAAGATATAAACAGACGGTTGTTAATGAGGCCGTGTTTTTCCGTTATCTTTGTCCGGCAAACCACCTTTATGAATCCCAAAAAATTATTCCTTCTCGATGCCATGGCCCTTATCTACAGAGCCTATTATGCCCTGAATAAGAATCCCAGAATCAACTCAAAGGGAGTCAATACATCTGCCGTTCTTGGTTTTGCCAATACGCTCTTCGATGTAATCAAAAATGAAAAACCTACACACATTGGCGTCGCTTTTGATACCATGGCCCCAACAGTAAGGCATGAAGAGTTTGACTTCTACAAGGCGCACAGAGAAGAGACACCTGAGGATATTGTCTCTTCGATCCCACTTATCCAACGCCTGATCACTGCGTTTAACATCCCGATCCTCGCTGTGGATGGATATGAAGCCGACGATGTAATCGGCACCCTCGCCAAACAGGCTGAAAATCATGGCTTCACTACCTATATGATGACCTCCGATAAGGACTTCGGTCAGTTGGTCACAGATCATACACTGATGTACAAACCTGCAAAATTCGGGAATAAGGCAGAGATCCTGGGGGTAAAGGAGGTTTGTGAGAAATTTGGAATTGAAAGGCCTGACCAGGTCAAAGACATGCTCGGCTTATGGGGTGATGCATCCGACAATATCCCTGGTATCCCCGGTTTTGGAGAGGTTACCGCCAGGAAGCTTATCGCCTCTTATGGAAGCGTTGAAAACCTGATTGCTCAATCTGATTCTATCCCCAATGAGAGGTGGAAGGAAAAGGTGAAAGAATACGGCCAGCAGGCATTGATGTCAAAGGGTCTGGCTACCATCATCCTGGATGTTCCCATTCCGTTTAAAGAGGAGGCATTGAAGATGCAGCCTCCGGATACCGAACCTCTGAAAGAGCTTTTAAATGAGCTGGAGTTCCGAACATTCGGACAGCGGTATTTTACCTGGCTGTCAAATCAGTCGGCAGTGGGCAGTGGGCAGTTGGCAGGAAAGGACGAAGGACGAGGGACGAGGGACGAGGAAAAGGCACAGGGCACAGGGCACAGAGCGCAGAGGGAAGAGGGAAGAGGGAAGAGGGAAGAGGATCCAGGATCCAGGACCAAGGATCCAGAAACGAGTCTCTTCTCCGATACTGATTTTGCCCCCTTCGCTACCATTGAAACAACACCTCATGAATATCTGCTAGCTGACACTCCCGAAAAGCATCAAGAGCTGATTTCATTGCTGAAGAGGGAGAGGTCATTCTGTTTTGATACCGAAACGACCGGTCTTGATCCCAACGACTCGGAATTGGTCGGGGTCTCCTTTTCCTGGCATCCACACACTGCATGGTATCTGCCAATGCCCGAGAACTACCATGAAGCTCAGCTGCTTCTTTCCGGTTTCAAACCGCTATTTGAGGATCCATCCGTTGGCAAGACCGGCCAAAACCTGAAATTTGATATCGCTATCCTGAAATGGTATGATATTTCGGTTCAGGGCCCCCTGTTCGATACCATGCTTGCCCACTACCTGATTCAACCGGATATGAGGCATAATATGAACTTTCTTGCCGAGAGCTTCCTTCAATATTCCCCTGTTCCCATTGAGTCGCTAATTGGAAAGAAAGGGAACAACCAGTTAAGCATGCGAACGGTCGATCTGGATACCATCAAGGAATATGCTGCCGAAGATGCCGATATCACATGGCAGCTGAAGAGGTTATTCGAGCCGATGCTCGCGGAGACCGGCACCCGTAAACTGTTTGATGAGATAGAGGTCCCCCTGATCCCGGTGCTGGCTTCCATGGAGGCAGAAGGGGTTAGAATCGACAGTACTGCTCTTGAAAGCTACTCATTGGAGTTGGCTCATGAGATTCAAAAAGTGGAGCAGGAGATTTATTCTGATGCCGGGGTAGAATTCAATATCTCCTCTCCGAAGCAACTTGGAGAGGTGCTGTTCGATCGGCTGGTGATCATGGAAAAACCGAAGAAAACCAAAACCAAACAGTACTCCACCGGTGAGGATGTACTTTCAAAGCTGGTCAACAAACACCCGATCATATCGAAAATACTGGAGTACCGTTCTTTTACTAAACTGAAATCCACATATGTGGATGTTCTGCCAACTCTGGTCAACCCCCGCGATGGTCGAATCCATACCTCCTATAACCAGGCCGTGGCAGCTACAGGCCGACTCAGTTCCAATAATCCAAATCTTCAGAACATCCCGATCAGGACCGAGCGGGGCCGGGAGATCCGTAAAGCATTTGTTCCCAGGAACGATCACTACACCCTTCTCTCGGCCGACTACTCCCAAATAGAGCTTCGGATAATCGCTCACCTCAGCCAGGATCCTACCATGATGAAGGATTTCAGGGAGGGAAAAGATATCCATACAGCCACCGCTGCGAAAATTTTTGGGGTCCAACCCGATCAGGTGAACCGGGATATGCGCGGAAAAGCCAAAGCTGTGAATTTCGGGATTGCTTACGGAATGTCAGCTTTTGGATTGTCAGAGCGATTGAATATACCGCGCCAGGAGGGAGCCGATATAATCAACCAGTATTTTACAGAATATCCCGGCATCAGAAAGTATATGGATGAAACGATTGATTTTGCCAGGGAGCATGGGTATGTTGAGACAATGATGCACAGACGCCGATACCTCCGCGACATAAACTCGGGAAATGGCAATGTAAGAGGATTTGCCGAGCGCAATGCCATCAACGCACCGATCCAGGGAACAGCTGCCGACATGATCAAGATTGCCATGATCAACATCTTCAATGAGTTTGAAAAACGCAAACTCAAGTCGAAAATGATCCTGCAGGTACATGATGAACTTGTGTTCGACACCCTTCTGGAGGAGGTAGAGACCGTTCAGGCAATCCTTCTCGACAAGATGCCGGCAGCTATTCCGCTTGATGTTCCCGTGGCTATAGACATGAGCACCGGGAGAAACTGGCTGGAAGCACACTAAATCACCACCACACCATGGCACCATTGCACCACTACTCCACTGATCCTCGTACCGTACTCACCCTGGATGCCGGGGGAACCAACTTCATTTTCTCTGCCATCCGGGCAAACCAGGAGATCGTTACACCTGTCATTGTTAAGGCGACGGGAAAAACCCTTGAAATCATACTGAAAAATATCATCCGGGGATTTGAGGAGGTGAAATCAATGCTGAAGGAAGAACCTGTAGCCATCAGCTTTGCATTCCCGGGCCCGGCCGACTATATTAACGGGATCATCGGCGATTTGCAGAACCTGCCGCTATTCAGCGGAGGAGTGGCTTTGGGTCCAATGCTTGAGGAGCATTTTCAGATCCCGGTGTTCATCAACAACGACGGGGACCTGTTTGCCTATGGTGAAGCAATTGCCGGACTGCTACCGGAGATAAACAAAAAACTGGAAGAATCCGGAAATCCGAAACGGTATCAAAACCTGTTCGGTGTGACATTTGGGACTGGTTTTGGCGGGGGGATTATCTCAAACGGAAAACTTTTCATCGGCGATAACTCAGCAGCAGGTGAGATCAACAGGGTGAGAAACCGTGTATTCAAAAACTTTGATGCTGAAGAGAGTGTCAGTATCCGTGGTATCCAGAGGGAGTATGCCAACTATGCCGGAATCAATATCCGGAGTTGTCCAGACCCAAAAGAGATCTTTGAAATCGGGAATGGGAGCCGGAGGGGAAACCAGGAGGCAGCCCAGGCTGCTTACCATTCTTTTGGCGTGGCAGCCGGAGATGCACTGGCGAATGCTATTACGCTGGTGGATGGGTTGGTTGTAATCGGTGGAGGTCTCGCTGGTGCTTATCCGCTTTTCATGGCTGCACTTGTTGAAGAGATGAATCAGCCATTCAACACAATGGCTGGAGAACTGCTTGAGAGAATGGAGGTGAAAGCCTATAATCTCTCAGATCCGGAACAACAGAAACAATTTTTTGAACCTGACCAGCTTGAAATTCATGTCCCGTTTACAGAAAAAACCGTTTCATATAGTCCGTGGAAAAAGATCGGAGTCGGAATATCCTCCCTTGGAACTTCCATGGCTGTATCACTGGGAGCGTATGCATTCGCCTTGCACTCAATTGATAATGATTATTAATTAACCAGTTGAGATATGCTTATAACCACTTTTTTGCATATTTTTGCATTTCATTCGTAACCAAGAAACTAAAATCCAACCTTATGAAAAAAGCAATACTTTCTGCAGTTCTTTTACTGGCAATGACAGCCGTTATTGCTCAGACCGTCCCTAGAGAGATGGTTGCTCTCGAAATCGGAACCGGAACCTGGTGCACATACTGCCCGGGGGCCTCTATGGGCGCCGATGATTTACTTGCAGCAGGGTGCCTGGTTGCCGTTGTTGAAAACCACAACGGAGATCAGTTCGCCAATTCCTATTCCAACGCAAGGAATACTTACTATAATATCACCGGTTATCCAACAGCCGTGTTCGACGGTTCAACGCCAGTTGTTGGAGGGAGTCACTCCGTTAGTATGTATAGCTCTTACCTGCCAAAATACAACCAGCGTATCAACATCCCGGCAAAAGCAGCGATGACAATGGATGTCTCCAATACAGGCCTGGATTATACAGTGGTGATCACGCTGGAAAAAATTGGGTCTGTCCCCCCGGGGTCCCTCAAACTTCAGTTTAACGTCACCCAATCCCACATCCAGTTTAACTGGCAGGGACAGACTCATCTGAATTTTGTAAACAGGCTCATGGTTCCCGGTGCTGCAGGCACAGCTATTGATTTTTCAGGCGGAAACATTCAAACTGTAACACTGACATTCTCGATGGATCCAGCATGGCCGCTGGAAGATTGCGAGTTCGTTGCCTTCCTGCAGAGTGACCTCTACAAAGAGATCTATCAAACTATCAAACGTGCTGTAATTGACCTGGAAGTTGCTTTTGATGCCTCTGCCACACAAATCGAAAAAAATACCCCGGTCACCTTTACAAACGGAACATCCGGTGGCTATATCGGTGTTCCCGAAACCTATGAGTGGTTATTCCCTGGAGCTGATCCTGCAACCAGCACGGATGCCAGTCCAACAGTTACTTACACCGAGGTGGGTACATTTGACGTAACTCTCATTGTGAACCGTGGAGGACAGATTGACACGCTGGTAAAGCAGGATCTTATTACGGTAGATGCTCCTGTCTTTATCTTCCCTGATTCTGAAAAAACCGTTAGTGCGTCCATTTACCCCAATCCCAGTAACGGGCATTTTATTCTTGAGCTGAATACTACCCAACAAACAAACATCAACCTTCAGATCGTAAATTCACTCGGTTCATTGGTTTATGAAGAGACAGGGATTCAGGTGAACAGAAAACTTATGAAGGAATTTAACCTGAACCTCAGTGATGGAGTATATTTCATTGTAATTCATACCGGAAGTGAAAAATCCTTACAGAAACTGTTAATAACCCGTTAATCTAAATACTAGAACCAAAAATTTCAAGCTATGAAAAAATTTATACTATCATTTACACTTCTTCTGGCAATAACAGTAGTTATTGGACAGAATGTTCCAAGGGAGATGGTCGCCCTGGAGATCGGAACAGGAACCTGGTGCCAGTACTGTCCTGGTTCAGCTATGGGAGCTGATGACCTTCTTGCAAACGGAAAGCATGTTGCCGTTATTGAGAACCACAATGGAGATGTATTTGCCAATGCCTATTCAAATGCCAGAAATACTATGTGGTCGATCCCAGGTTATCCGACTGCCACGTTTGACGGGAAAGAGGCTACAGTTGGTGGTAGCCAAACACAATCCATGTATTATAATTACCTTGGTAAGTACAATGCAACTATTAACATCCCATCCCCTGTTGCTATGACAATGGAGGTAGAAGAGACAGATGGCGATTTTACAGTGACTGTTCAGATGACCAAAGTCGGAACAATCGCAGCTTCCAATATTGCCCTCTACTTCTTTGTTACCCAGTCACATATCCAATACAACTGGCAGGGACAAGATCATCTGAACTTTGTAAACCAGTTGATGATCCCAGATCAGAATGGGACTCCTGTTGATTTTACCGGTGGGGATATTCAGACAGTTGTACTGAACTTCACATTAGATGCGTCCTTTCCTCCGGAAGATTGCGAATTTATTGCTATTCTTCAGAATAAAACTCCGGGACAAGGCGTAATCCCCGGAACCTATCCCGTTCCCCGATGGGAAGTTTTTCAAGCTATTAAAAAAGCTGTCGTAGACCTGGAAATCGATTTTGCGGCTGACGCCACACAAGTGCCTAAGTACACACAGGTGACATTCACCAAAAATACTGTCGGTGGATATATCGGTGTTCCCGAAACCTTTCTTTGGTTATTCCCGGGGGCACAACCAGCGACTTCCACTGAGGAAAATCCAACTGTCTTCTATAAGGAAGTCGGAGTATTTGATGTTACGCTCATTGTAGATCGGGGTGGCCAGATCGATACCCTTGTAAAAACAGACTTCATACAAGTGGATCCAGGGGTAGGGATCGATGATCAGACCGGAAGTATCATTGCCTCCGTTTATCCCAATCCGAATAATGGTCAGTTTATGCTTGAACTGAATGCCCCTGGGACTTCGAACCTGGATATACAGATCGTTAATAACCTTGGATCTGTTGTTTATGAAAAGGCCGGGATCCGGGTAAATGGAAAACTTCAGAAGACTTTTACTGTTGACCTGAGCGATGGAATTTATTTCCTGGTCGTTCGGTCCGGTTCTGAAAAAACCATACAAAAACTATTCATAACGCGGTAATCAATCCGTTCAACTTATTCAAAAAGAGGGTGTCCTGTTGATGACATCCTCTTTTTTTTCATTTTTCCGCCGGGGTTAATATGTTTTAATTTATATTTGTGTTGCCAAAAAAGAGAACATAAAAAACCAAAAACCTAAACCTATGAAAAAAGTTCTACTATTAGTTGCTCTCATCATGATAAGCATTACCATGGTAATGGCACAAGGTGTCGTACGCGACATGGTCCTTCTTGAGGATGGAACCGGAACCTGGTGCGTATTTTGTCCGGGCGCAGCCCTGGCATGTGAAGACCTTCTGGAAGCGGGAGCCCCGATAGCCGTTGTCGCCAACCATAACGGAGATGCTTATGCCAACCAGTATTCCAATGCCCGGAATTCAATGTATCAAATCAGCGGCTTTCCGACTTCTGTTTTTGACGGCTATGAAAAATATATCGGAGGAAGTGCAACCGGTTCTATCGCTGCCCAGTACCTGCCATATGTCCAGTCGCATATGGTTGAAATCTGCCCTGTTGATCTTGATATAGAGTTCGAGGGTACCAACCAGGATTACTCAGCTACTGTTACCCTTACAAAAGTCGGAGACATCACTGCCACTGATATGCGGTTGATGTTTTTTGTCACAGAATCCAATATTCCGAAAGTCTGGTTTATCATGACAGAACTTGACCATGTAAACCGACTTATGGTTCCGGATCAGCAAGGAACAGCTGTCAGTTTTACCAGCGGGGATGTACAAACTGTGGAACTCAACTTCACACTGGATCCATCATGGGTTGTTGAAAATTGTGAATTCGTCGTATGCCTGCAAAACGTAGATGCGGGTCAGCCAGGTGGCACCTGGGTTAAGTCTGTTATGAACAGCATGAAACGCGGTGCCATTGACCTGACTGCCGATTTCGAAGGAGATGTTACCAGTATCGAAGTTGGAGATCCTGTCAACTTTACCAGCGAAGAGAGTGGTGGATATCTGGGAAATGTTCCGGTAACCTACCATTGGGAGTTCCCGGGTGCAACTCCTGATACCTCCAACGAGGAGAATCCAACAGTAACCTATACCGAGTCGGGAACCCATGATGTAACCCTTACAGTGAATAAAGGGGGTCAGATCCTGGATGTCCTGAAACCAGGTTATATCTATGTCGCACCGGGTGTTGGCATTTCCGATCCTTCTGCTGTTTCGGCTGTGAACTGTTACCCAAATCCAAGCAATGGAAAATTCCGTGTGGAAATTTACATGAACGAACCTGCCGTGGTTGACCTCGAACTAGTGAATACCACGAATACAGTGGTATATGCAGAAAAAGGCATTTCTGTTCATGAACAGATCCTTCGGAACCTCGATCTGAATCTTGCCTGCGGCGTATACTTCCTCATCGTCCGCGATGGTGAGCGGAAACAGGTAAGGAAGCTGGTTGTTTTGTAAACCAGGAAACCAGAAAAACCTCCAGAGGCTGTCAGAATACAAAGACAGCCTCTGTTTTTATTAAAAAACAGACAAACTCAAGGCAACCAGACGCTTCCCCGGTAGTATCCCTTGTTATTCCTCCGGGTCAGGCAGCCACTTCAATTGAGATGTTCAAACAATGCTGAATGAGGTAAACATGGGAAAATCCTTTATTCGTCACGTTGGTCATGCCAATGTGACGTATGTAGCACGTCTCAATAACTGGGATTGTTTTCGGAGATCCGGCCATGGAAATCTGGACTGATAACCCTACCTTTGGTGTACCAGAAGCGCAAACTGAAACACATTGTTAACAAATAAACATCCCGATTTTTTTTGTTACTTTTGTAATCTACCAAAAACCAATAAGAAACCAACTTAACCAAAATCATGAAAAAATTTACTATTCTCATCTCACTGATGCTTGCTGTTATGCTCGGCATACAGGCACAGCAGTACAACTACTCTGATTCATGGGGCAATGCCGGGTTTAACCTGGTTGCATCAGAATCCTCCACTGTTGAAGTGGTCTATTCTGTTCCAATGTTTGCACTCGAAGATCAGGTTATCAACGGCGATATGATGCAAAACATCATGCTTCCCGGGAACTTTATGTTTAACGAAGCAGGTGCACCAAACCTGCCGGGAAATGGGCGTTATATTGCCATTCCGCAGGGATCAACACCCAGTATCAGGATAATCAGTCAACGGACCGAAGTGATCCAAAATGTTGAGGTCCTCCCTGCACCTGTAATCCCCACTGACCATGATACCAATCCAATGGTCTACTCCAAGGATATGGCTATTTACAATATCAATGCTCTCTATCCTGCATCTCCTGTTACCATTTCTGAAGTGGAACATATCCGTGGCACTGACGTTGTTATATTAGGAATAACCCCTTTCCAATACAATCCTGTTACCAAAGAGCTGATCGTTTACCGGGATCTCCAAATTGCCATCGATTGTGATGGTGGCTCAGGTGAATACGGCAACAACAGACTTCGTAGTCCTTACTGGGACGGACTGATGTCAGATGCCATGCTCAACTACTCTGTGTTAACTGAAGTTGATTACGCGGCAAGGATGAATCAAAATCTTCAGAATGTCACCGAAGATGAAGAGTGTGAGTATATCATCATTACACCTACCGGAGATGATTTTGTGAGATGGGCTGACTCAATTGCCAAATTCAGAAATGAACAGGGGATCCTGACCAGGGTATACACGGTGGACGAAGTTGGCGGCAATACAACCACCGCCATTGAAGGTTTCATTAACAATGCATATAACAACTGGACTATACCTCCGGCAGCCTGTCTGCTTTTAGGCGATTACGGAACAGATGGAACCAAAAATATCATTTCACCCATCTGGAATAACTATTGTGCCTCTGATAACCTTTATGCAGATGTTGACAACGACCAAATGCCTGATGTTATCTTTGCGCGGATGACTGCGAACAACAATACGCAGTTGACTACTTTTATCACGAAATTCTTCGACTATGAGAGAACCCCGGAAACAGATACTTCTTTCTACAACCATCCGATCACTGCCCTTGGCTGGCAAACTGAACGCTGGTTTCAGATCTGCTCGGAAGTTGTCGGAGGATATTTCAAGCATGTAAAAGGGCGTCAGCCTACCCGTATTAATGAAATCTATCAAACCCCACTCCCCGGAGCGATCTGGTCTTCTGCTCCTAATACAAATACAGTTGTAAATTATTTTGGTCCGAATGGTCTGGGATACATTCCTGCCACACCCCTGGAACTGGGCGGCTTTGCAGGTGGGTCGGCAGCTGATGTTACCGCGGCCATCGAAGCCGGTTCGTTTTTGCTGCAACACCGCGACCATGGAAACACAACGGTTTGGGGCGAGCCCTATTATAGCAATGCGAATATCAACCTTCTCACAAATACAAAACTTGTCCATATTTTTTCCATCAACTGCCTCACCGGGAAATACAACATGAGCGGTGAATGTTTCACAGAGAAGTTCCACCGTCATACCAAGAACGGATACAACTCAGGCGCTTTAAGTGTTACAGGTGCATCTGAGACCTCCTATTCCTTTGTTAACGACACCTATGTTTGGGGGATGATGGACAACATGTGGCCCGATTTCATGCCGGATGAGACTTCTGAAGTTGCACTACGCGGCCTCATGCCGGCTTTTGGAAATGCCGGTGGTAAATATTTCCTGAAACAGTCAAACTGGCCGTATAACACAGGCAATAAAGCCGTCACTTATAACCTGTTCCATCATCACGGGGATGCATTCTCATGCCTGTACGATACCGTGCCAGCCAACCTGGATGTCTCCCATGATTCAGTGATTGCATATGGTAATACAATATTTACAGTAACTGCCACGGAAGACAGTTTCATCGCCCTAAGTAACGAGGGTGTTCTTCTGGCGACTGCCTATGGTGCCGGTTCAACACCAGTTGTGATGACAATTCCCGTTCTACCTCCTGGGGCTATGTTGAAAGTAGTGGTGACAATGACAAATTGTTTCCGCTATCAAGAATTGGTTCCGGTTGTGACTGATTTACTGTTTGCTAATTTCTCATCCAGTCAAACACAAGTTTGTACCGGGAATACTGTTGATTTCACCGATCTTTCCACCGGCGACCCAACTGCCTGGGAGTGGACGTTCGAAGGTGGGACCCCGGGGACCTCTACTGAACAGAATCCGACCGGCATCCTTTATGAAGTTGCTGGTGTTTATTCAGTTAGTCTTTCCGTTACCAAGGATGGGAATACTGCTTTAGAGACCAAATCAGACTTTATCCACAGATTCAACACACCCACAGCCAACTTTGAGGAGAGTCTGCCCTGTGAAGAAATATCAATTGATTTTACCGATCTCTCAAATCCCAATGGTGGAACCATTACCGATTGGTTGTGGAATTTCGGCGATCCGAATTCAGGGATCTACAATACCTCTTCATTACAAAACCCGTCCCATATCTATATTGACCCGGGAGCCTACGTAGTATCTCTAAGTGTGACCAACAACGGGGTTTGTACCGAAACTTTTTACAAAGATATCGTCATTGATGCAAAACCCGATAAGGCAGGAACTCCGCAGGGTGATGCAACGATCTGCCAGGCCTCCGCTGGAAACATCTTTGTTACCGATGGCACACCGCTGGCTACCGCTTATGAGTGGATCATAGATCCTACCCAAGCCGGAACCATTATCGGAAGCGGGACAGAAATTATTCTGGATGTCGCCGATAGCTTCTCAGGATCAGCTATCCTTCGTGTTAGAGGTAGTAACGACTGTGGGAATGGTTCTGTCTCCGATGCCCTATCTCTGAATGTAGAGACTATTCTAGCTGCTCCTGCTGAAGCACCAACAGGACCCGATACAGTTGACCTCAATATTGTGACAAGTTCTGATTTCACTGCATCTGAGATGACGGGAGCAATTGGTTATATCTGGCTCATCGATCCGGAAACTGCAGGAGCCCTTGATCCGGAAGGTCTACAACTGACCGTTAACTGGGATGCTGACTTCAGGGGCGATGCCAACATCATTTACGCCGGTGTCACCGATGAATGCGAAGGACTGTTCTCACCTGCCAAAGTTGTTACTGTGAAGAGTTCACTGGGTATCGACGAATTCAATGCATACAACATCGCCGTTTACCCGAATCCAAATAGTGGTAAATTCAACCTTTCACTGAACACATCAGAACAGAGTGTTGTGAATATCAAGATCTTCAACGTTCTCGGAACTATGGTTTATTCAGAAGAGAATGTTAATCTCTTCACCAAACTTACCAAAACACTTGACCTCTCCTCCCTGCCAAAAAGCATCTATCACCTGAAGGTGGAAGGCAGTAAAGGGACCTCGATTATCCGGGTAGTGATCGACAGGTAATTGGTTGTATGATATCATCTCTTGTAGAGGCGGGGCATGCCTCGTCCATATAATGTAGGGGCAATTCATGAATTGCCCCTACATTATTTATATGAATCCAACCTAACCTGATGCAACGATTAATCTGTATCTTTGTCTTATTAATATTAAGTCTAGATTATGAAGTAACCATGAACAAAAATAACTTGAAGCTCTTTTTTCTCATCATTATCTGTTTGCCTCTGGCAGCTTTTTCTCAAAATCTTCCTCATTTTCCGAAAATCACTCCTGCCGGAAAAGGGAAAGTGAATACCCGTATTGACAATATGGGGTACTGGGAGAGGATGGCTCGTTTGGGATATGTGGAGGTGAATCCCTGGCGCCCTATACCACCAGCAATTAAACGTTCTTCTCTGATCCGGGCGGATGGCATGTTCGTTCAGGATTCCCCGGATGTCGCTGTCACGGCCAGTGGAGAAACCACACAAAGTGAGAATTCCATATTCATCGATCCGGAAGATGAAACCATCCTCTTGAACTCCAGCAACTCCAGTGACTGGAATGGATCTTATGCTCAGAACCTCTATGGCGCCGACAGATTCTGGTCCTTCGATGCCGCATCAACATGGGGAGGCTCGATTTATGGTGTTGGTCAGGTTAACAACGGAGACCCCGCAACAGCCATTGGCCGAAATGGCTGGTGGTATATTGGGAAGATCAACAATGGCCGAGGGCAATCGGTTGCCTATTCTACCAACCAGGGACAAAGCTGGACTGACGTACCAGTTGCCCAGGTAGTTGGAGGGTTTGGCGACCTCCTGGATAAAAACCATCTCTGGATCGACAATTCGGAAGACAGCCCCTATGAAGGAAATCTCTACGCAGCTTGGTCCTGTTATGTTGATGGGTCTCCCAACGAAAACGAAATAGAGATCGTGCGTTCCACCGATCAGGGTATAACATGGTCCATTCCAACAGGGCTCAGTCATCACGTCAATGCCGGCGCCCACAACCAGGGGGTGAATATTCAGACAGGACCCAATGGAGAGGTTTATGCAGCCTGGATCATTTACGACAGCTGGCCATCTGATGAAACTGCAATTGGGTTTGCCAAATCTCTGGATGGAGGTGAAACCTGGGTTCCGGGAAACCGTATCCTCACGGATATCAAAGGCATTCGCACCAGTGGTACCAGCAAGGATATGCGAGTGGCCTCTTTTCCTGTAATGACCGTCGACCTGAGTGGGGGTCCCAACCACGGCAATCTCTATATTGTATGGGCAAACATCGGGGTACCCGGTATCAACACCGGTACCGATATTGACATCTATATGAGCAGCTCCTCCAACCTGGGCGATACCTGGTCAACTCCCCTCCGCGTTAACCAGGATCCCGCAGGGTTAGGCAAACAACATTTCCTCCCCTGGATCACATGTGATCCATCGAACGGAAACATCTGTGTTATTTATTACGATGACCGGAATGTTGACTCAACCATGCTTGAAACCTGGGTCTCTTACTCCTATGATGCCGGTAACTCATGGACTGATTTCAGGGTATCTGATGTCTCTTTTACGCCCTTGCCAATACCCGGTATGGCTTTTGACTACTTCGGGGATTACATCGGGATTAAAGCACAGAACATGAAGGTTTATCCTATCTGGACCGACAACCGTTCGGGAAACGCCCTGTCCTATGTCTCTGCTTTCGATCTTGGGCCTCCTCCTAACCAGCCGTACGTCTCTTATTATTCCTATGAACTGGACTCCATTCCCGGAGATCTGACACAACTGATGAATTACGGGGATTCTCTCCATATGAGCCTTGGATTGAAAAATATAGGAGACCAACCTGCCGAAGATCTTACTGCTGTTCTATCAGTCACATCCCCTTATATCATAATCACCGACTCAACAGAATCATACGGCACTATGCAACCTGAAGAGATCAAGGTCATCCCGGATGGTTATGCATTCAAGGTTTCCGATACAATTCCTGACGGGCTGAAAGTGAGATTCTATGTAACCACCAGCGGTTCCGATACAACCTGGCAAAGCCATTTCTCGATCGAAGCTCATGCTCCTTCGCTGCATAATATCACATTGATCATTGATGATGCCACAGGTGGTAACAACAACGGGAAACTTGATCCGGGAGAGACCGTCGATGTTAAGATTACCACTGCCAACCGGGGAGACTTCCCCTGTCTCAACAGTTATGGACTCCTCTCCTGCGCATCCTCCTTCGTTACTATTCATAATGACAGCTCTTACCTCGGCAGCATCATCTTTCTTGACCCAAAAACAGCTGTATTCTCACTTTCTATCGATGATGAAGCCCCAACCGGTATAGGACTAACCCTGGAATATCAGGCTATTTCAGGTCTTTATCACGCCGAAACATCCTATCTTGAAACAATCGGTATCATCGTGGAAGATTGGGAGACAAACTCGTTTACCAAATTTCCATGGCAGCATTTCGGAAATAAACCCTGGACAATCATTCCAACAAACGCGTATGAAGGGGTCTATTGCGCAACTACATGGGTAATTGATGATTATACATCAACTATCCTTCAGGTCATTTATACTGCCGGAGTCGACGACAGTATCTCTTTCTACCGGAGGGTCTCTTCCGAACCTGATTACGATTTTCTCCACTTTTCCATTGACAATATCCTGCAGGGAAGCTGGTCAGGAGATGTCGGTTGGGGTCGTGTTTCGTTCCCTGTTGCAGCCGGTCCCCATACATTCAAATGGATATATGCCAAAGATATTTACCTGGCTGTTGGGCTGGATAAAGTGTGGCTCGATTTTATTGAGTTCCCCCCACCGATCCTGCCACTTGTTGATGCCGGTCCTGATGGCTCTGTCTGTGATGAATCAGCCTACCAGCTCACCGGATCAGCTTCGGGGTACGACAGCTTGAAATGGACCTCCAAAGGCGACGGGAACTTCAGCAATGATACCATTCTCAATCCGCTCTATTTCCCAGGGGCCAACGATATCCTTGTCGGGGAAGTAAAGCTGTTGCTTCGCGGCTTTGTTGAATTCAGCAGTGCCGTAAACAGCATGATCCTGGCCATTGATGAGATCCCTGAAGTCTCCATTCTTATGGATCCAAAAGATACACTGTGCTCCTGGCAATCCGGAACGCTTTCAGTTGAAGAGATACCAGGTGTAACTTACCTTTGGACTCCGGGTAACTATACTACTACTTCCATAATTGTTGATACCGCTGTAGCGGGTGGGATCGGAACCACCAGGTTCAGGGTAATTGCAACCAACTCTGATGGCTGTTCAGATACCGACTCCCTCGACATCACCTTCAAGGATTGCACAGCGATTGACGATCCAACAATCCATTTCAGCCATTCCGTTTCACCAAATCCATCCAATGGTGAGTTTGACATCCGTATCCATACTCCCGGCAGGGAACTCCTCACCTGGCGAATCCGATCATCCGGAGGTCAGATCATGATGGAAGAAAAGGATATCACCATCAACGGATCCTGGGTCCGGCATCAGGATCTCCGGCATTTGTCGTCAGGGATCTATTTTCTGGAAATCGAACGAAAGCACGGAAAAGTGACGGAGAAGTTCATCATTCTTTAATGACAAGAATGATCAGGAATTACGAATGACTTGAATTAGAGAAAAAACAGTGCAACCCCGCCAACTGCGATAACCGCTCCCACTATCTCTTTGAATGTTACCTTCTCCTTTAAAAAGACAACAGAAGGGGCGATGATCAGCACCGGGACTATGGACATCAGGGTTGCTGCAATGCCAACAGATGTGTATTTTACGGCAATCAGTTCGTTATCTACTTTAGCCACTCTTGCGGATTCATGATAATTTTGGCATGCCAAACCTGGAAGTTCAGCTCCGATTTTCCCTCATTCGTGTCGTAGTGTGCCCGTCCAATGACCTGTCCGGTTGCCACAGCCTGACCGTTCGTTACCGTCACTCCATCAAGATTGGAATAGACAGTAAGATAATCGCCATGACGCACCATCACAACCTGGTTCAGGTTGGGTATAGAGAGAACTTTGCTGACAACTCCATTGAAAACAGCCTTAACGGGGGCATTCTGACTGACCATAATATCAATTCCGTTATTATTGACCTTTACATATTTCAGAACCGGATGTTGATGCTCTCCAAACCTGGAGGTGACCACGCCCTGATCGGTTGGCCATGGGAGCCGGCCTTTATTGGCAGCAAAATTGGACGACAACCGCATCTCCGCAGCTTTGACACCGGCATCCCTGGTTTTATCCGCTGCCCTGGAACGCGCCTCTTCTGCCAGAATACGCTCTATCTCTTTTTGTAGCTTCTGTACTGCTTTTTGTTTAATTCGCAAGGTTTTTAGAAGCTGTTTCTCTTTTTTTGACAGATCCTGAACTGTTCTGTCTTTTTGCTTCTTCTCTTTGTCCAGGTTAGATTTTTCTGCTGCTTCCGAGTTAGCCAACTTCAGCTTTTCAGCCCGGGTCAGTTCAAATGCATGCACCTGTTTACTCAGGGATACCTGTGCTTCACGGATTCGCTCAGCCTGCTTCCGACGATACGTGGTATACTGCTGGTAATACTTTAGCCTCTGATATGCCTGGTTGAAATCCTTAGCTGAAAAAATAAAGAGTAACCTGTTCTGGGTCTTTGTGATTTTGTATGTATAGTAGATTATTCGTGCATATTCCTCTTTCAGAGATTTCAGTTCGTGTGTGCGTTCGTTTATCCGGTTCTGATCCTCCCGGATTTTTCGATCTACCTCTCCAATTTCCTTGCTTATAGTATTAATTAACGCTTCCCGTTTTTTTATCTGACTGCTGATGAGTTGTAAATCCCGTAATGAAGTCTCTTTATTCTTTGTGGTTTGATCGAGAAGTTTGGAAGTATATTCGATCTCACTTTCCAGTTTTTGTCGGTTCTGGTTCAGCTTTTCTTTGGTTTCTTGTCCGTATGTTCCAGGGATAAAACTAAAAAAAAGAAATACCAGGAATCCCACTATTATCCCTCGGGCAGGATATGTGACCAGCCAGTGATTCATGGCCTTACCCGGGTAAAAGATGATGGAATCTTAAACGGGAACTTCAATGGCTCATCAATGTTGATCCTTGAAAAAACGACGGAAACATGGATTCTGTTCTCTGCCGAGATCTGGTAGGTCATCTCCCGGGGGAAAAGCTGACTTCCGATTGTCTCGAAGGAGGAGTAGGTAGCATCGAGTTTGATGTTATCTTTCCGGATCTCCTTGACATCCGCGCGTGTGATTTTGAAGGTTTCCGGGTTGAGCCAGATATTCTGGATAAAGACCTTCAGCTCATCCTCCTGATTCTTGATGTATTTTTTCATTTTTTGGCGCGCGGAAGCAACTAACTTGTATTCATCCTTGTCGATGGTTGCTTTGAATTTTCCCTCTTCGTAAAAAGAGATATCGTTCCCGATCAGAAAGGATTGGAGGATGTCGTATTCAATACTTGTATTCAGAAACATGTTCAGGTCGTACCAGTCTCCTATCAGAAATGTATTATTCAACCGATTGATGTATTTGATCGAATCCTGGGTAATCATGAGCCGCATTCCTTCAAGTCCCATCACGGAAAGAGAGAGCCAGATGAGGGTATCTTTTTGAATACGGATCTGGCCTGAAAAAGCGTGTTTCTGATTTCCATTCTGATAATCAGCTGAATAGCGGGCATTGAACCATGTAAATTGCAACTCGCGCTCCTTCAGCTTGCCAAACAGGTACTCCGCACCCTCCTGCTTGATTGGTTGTTTAATGATACTACGGGGTGTTTTACAGGAAGAAATGAATAGTGTGCAGGCAAGACCAACCATCATTATGTTAATGAAAAATGCCTTCCGGGATTTCATTTTTCGATCCATCTTTTCTGGGTTATCTTCTCCTGTAGCAGTTTCGATCCTTCCCCTTTCTCCAAAGCCATCTTCCAATAATTGATTGCCTCCTCTTTCCTGTCGAGGTTATAGAGCACATCACCATAATGTTCAAGCACTTCGCCGGATTGGTTCTGCTGGTCTTTGAGGGACTTCTCAATCCATTCGAGAGCTTGCTCATGCTGGCCAAGTTTGAACAGGATCCAGCCGTAGGTGTCCTGAAAGGAGGAATTTTCGGGATCCATACTCAGAGCCCGTTTCGTCATCTGTTCAGCTTTGTCCAGATCTTTGCCACGAATGGAAAGGTAGTAGCTGTAATTATTCAGGACATAGGGGTTATTATCCTTGATCTGCAACGATTTTTCATAGGCTTTATCAGAATCAGATGGTCGGTCAAGGGCATGATATACATCACCCAGGTACATGTAATACTGAGCCAGAATTTCGTTGTTGTTGCCCACCAGTTTAACACCCATGTTAAGTAGTTTCTCTGCTTCTGAATAGTTCTTGAGCTGAAGTTCGGCAAGAGCTGAGAACAAATAGATTACGGGTTGTTCGGGGTAGAGTTCCAGTCCACGCTTTCCATATTTTCGAAGATGCTCATAATCAGTCATCAACAAATCCATTCGTAACAACTCCTCCCATACTATGTACTTACTGCTGTCGAGAGCAATCACCTTAAGGAATGCATTCCTGGCAGCTTCAAACTGTTGATCCTGGGCCAGAAGATCTCCCTGGATTGAAAATACTTTCGGATCATCGGGATGAGTTTGTATCAAAAGCTCAGACAGCTCAAATGCCTGCTCTTTCAAATCAGTTACAATCTCATTGATCGTATAGAAAGATAAGAGAATGTTGATCTTGGTATCTACATCCAGGTTTGGATTCCCGAATCCAAGTTTCAACTCCTCAAACACCTTCTGCCGATCATCGGTTTTCCGGTAATAATCGGCCAGGGTCATGTGAATATATGCGTTATTGGGATCAATCTCCAGAATCCTGTTGTACAGTTCGAGGGCTTTTTCATTCTTTTTCCTCGACATATAATATTCCGCCAGGATGCTGTAATAACGGCTGTCGCCGGGATATGCTTTCACCAACTCCTGAAGCTCAGCTTCTGCATTATGATATTCCTTAAGATGCAGATAAATTTTATGTTTCTGAAGGGTAATCTCTTCTGATACGCCAACACGTTTCTCAATCCTGTTATAGATTTTGATTGACTGCTGATATTTCCCAAGACCCAGGTAGAGGGCAGCCAGTTGATAATAGTGGTCCAGGTTATCGGGGTTTGTTGCCACAATATCTTCGTAGATAGCTACTGCCTGTTCATAATCCTGCGATAGCTTGCACGTTTCCGCAAGGAACAGCTGATACCAAATGTTCGTGTTATCCAATTCCCAGGCCTTCTCAGCAAATAGTTTTGCTTCAGGATAGTCCTTTTTTCCTGCAATGATCCTCGCAAGTTCAAAATATGCAACGGGATCTGAAGGATACTTTTCAATGTATTTCCTCAGTGATGCTTCTGCATCCTGCACATTTCCCGCGATCAGTAGTTTCTTGGCATCGATCAGAGCTGAAGGATTGCTGACGGGCTTCTCTTTCGGATACTGATCAACTGCATCTTCTCCCTGCTGGGCCAATAAAGGTGAGCCCACCATTGCCCCAAGGAGAAACACCATAAGGCAAATAAATTTTATCTCACTCTGTTTCATCATCCTTTCATTCTTGCATTCCTAATTTCCCCATTCCTGCATTCTCCCATTACTCCATTGCTGCATTGATTTTACTTCGTGCCGGTGTGGCCGAATCCTCCGGCCCCACGACCCGTTTCCATCAATTCATCAACTTCTATCCAGTCAGCTTTGGCATGAGCAGAGATAATCATCTGGGCAATCCGTTCTCCGTCTTTCACAATATACTCCTCTGATGAGAGATTGATCAGGATCACCTTTATTTCTCCACGGTAATCGGCATCAATGGTACCAGGTGTATTCAATACAGTGATCCCCTTCTTAACGGCGAGTCCACTTCGGGGGCGGACCTGAGCTTCGTATCCAACCGGCAATTCAATAAAAAGACCTGTCGGAACAAGTGCCCTTCCGAGAGATTTCATAACGATATCTTCGCTCAGGGAAGCGCGGAGATCCATACCTGCAGAGGAGTCTGTTTCGTAAGCTGGTAATGGATGATGAGATCTGTTAACGATCTTAACTTTCATAATCAGTTGAAAGGTGCAAAGTTAATAAAAAGGAGGATGACTTTATTCAGTTTTTCGACGGATGGAAACCCACAGCGACACCATATCTTTTCTTTCAATAAACGCAATAATCAACAGATATAGTATCAATAGCAAGGAATGAAATGCGACCCTGAAGAACGCAGAATCCAGGTTGATAAAGACACTCAGATAATAAAATCCGACGGCGATCCCGAGATATGTGAAGATCTTACTCAATTGATAGGGAACCCGGTAGTATTTCTGACCCAGCAGGTATGAGAGTACCAGCATTACTCCGTATCCGATAAAGGTTGCCCATGCGGAGCCCATGTAGCCGGAAAGATAGTGGTCAGGCGACCTGGGTATCCACAGAACATTCAATCCCACAGTAATGACAGCCCCCAGGATCCCCAGCCAGGCGCCATAGTTTGTCTGACCGGTAAGTTTATACCAGATAGAGAGATTGAAATAGATTCCCAGGAAGAGATGGGCCAGCATCAGAATCGGGATCACGGCTTTGCCCTCCCAATATTCTTCTCCAATCAGAATTGGCATTATAAAATCGTCCAGATACAGCATGGTGGTCAGGAAGATTATGGATACCGCGATGACAAAATAGTTCATCACACGTGCGTAGATTACTTTGGCGTCAAGCTTTTTATAATACGAGAAGAAAAACGGATCGGCTGCATAGCGATAGGCAGTGATAAAAATGGTCATTAGGATGGCAATTTTGTAACATGCACTATAAATTCCCACTTCTGCTACAGCAATATCGGAAGGAAGCATATACCTGAGCAGGATCCTATCGAAGGTCTCGTTGATGATCCCCGCCATTCCGGCAAACAACAGTGGAAACGCGTAGATGAACATCCGTCTCCAGAGTATTCGGTCAAAGACCAGCTTGAACCCGGTCATCTCGGGGATCAGCAAAAGGAAAGTCAGTGCGGAAGCTATCAGGTTGGCGATGAAAATGTACTCAATTCCCCATTCGGGATTGTAGATAAGTCTCACAGCATCTTCCAGGAAATCAGATGTTGTATGTTGTAAGATGTAGGGACACAGAAGCAGAAAAAACAGGTTGAAGAAGACAGCTGTTGAAACATTGATCACTTTGAGGTAAGCAAACCTGACCGGCCGGTTGAGGGCTCTAAGCTTGGCAAAAGGGATGGTGGTAAGTATGTCGAACCCGATGATAAGAGCAAACCAGATAACGTAGATCTGTTTGTCGGGGTATTGAATCCACGATGCCACGGTTCCTGAGAATCCGATAGAAAGGAGTAAAAAAAGAAAGGTTGATATGACAAGCGAGATAAACGATGTGCTGAAGACCCTGTTTTTATCGGTCTCCTCCTGGGAATAGCGGAAAAAGGCAGTTTCCATGCCATAAATGAGGATCACCAGAAGAAGTGCGGTGTATGAATAGAAGACACTTACAGTTCCATATTCACCTGGTAAAAAAAGGCGGGTATACAGAGGCACAAGAAGGTAAAACAGAATTCTTGAAACAATGAAGGGAAGACCGTAGATTGCGGTTTGACCTGCCAGGCGCTTTATTGGATTCATGATTACAAATGTAACGAAAGAATAATCGTATTTTTGAAAAGTAATTGAAACTAATGCCGAAGAATAAATTCTATGTCGTTTGGGTAGGGAAACAGCCCGGTATTTACTCCGGTTGGAACGATTGCAAAAAGCAGGTAGAGAAATACACAGGAGCAAAATACAAAGGCTTTCCAACAAAGGAGCTTGCGGAAGCTGCCTTTCACGACAACCACGAAAAATATCTGTCCAGGGATCTTGCAGCTCCTAAAAAGATTGTTTGTGATAACCCACTCATTGGCACTCCAATCTCAGATAGCATCTGTGTTGATGCTGCGTGCAGCGGAAATCCGGGCATCCTGGAATACAGGGGAGTTGACACCAAATCGGGAGCTCAGCTGTTCAGACAGGGTCCCTTTCCTGAAGGAACGGTGAATATTGGTGAGTTCCTGGCTGTTGTTCATGCCCTGGCCTATCTCGGCCAGCGCAATTCCGACTGGCCAATCTATTCCGACTCCCTGACAGCTATTGCCTGGATGCGGAAAAAAACAGCTAATACAAAACTTGAGCGAACAGCAAAAAACGAACAACTTTTTGAGCTTCTTGACCGTGCAGTGAACTGGCTACGAAACAACTCATGGCCAAACAAAGTCCTCAAATGGGAGACAGAGTACTGGGGGGAGATTCCGGCGGATTTTGGGAGGAAATGAAAGAAATCAGATCCCCTGTTTATTGTTCGTATACTTTTCGATCAGTGTGATTCGCAAATCCTTATACATCTTGTGAACCTGGTTCATGCGGTCGATGGTCAGGTTGGTCAGATACTCTTTGGCTTTATCGGGACTCTTCTTCAATAACTTGATAGCTTGTGCATCAACCGTTGCCTGATCATCAAAAAATGTTTGCTCAAATGGATCTCTTACAGCATGCAGATCTTTAACAGCATCCTGCCACCGTAAATACATCAGGTTATCCACAAAGTCGACACACCATCTGATAGAGTTGTCATCGAATTTCTCCTTATCCCAGATCTTGTAACACTCCGCTACATCAGTTACCCCTGCATAGATAGGGACATAGGCGCATGTGAAAATATTATCCACATAAACGTAATAGATGCCACCAACTTCATCGGGAAGCCAGGAGCGAAGCTGTGCAATCATCCCGTATTCGCCCCGTGCACGCGCCACATTCCGGCGCCTGTTTATCTTTAGAAGTTTACGGGCCTCTATCGTTGGGAAGGGTGTGGTAAGTACACTCCGTTCAAACGTGGCACTGTCGGAAGGGATATACCAGCCGGGAGCCATCTCTTTATCGTAGATCGTTCCGGTGAAAGTTGACCGCTGAAAATCCATTACATCCTTTACGGAAATTTTCCTGTTTGGCTCAATGGAAAATGGATAGAGAGATAGGGGCTCCACAAACTGTGTGTATTGGTCATCTCCTTTAAAGGGATCAGTGGTCCACCGGTCGGGCAAACCGGGAAGATCAGGTGCATAGATGGCATGGAAGAGCCAGAAGCGGCTGGTTGCCCATTCGCGGGGAACCGGAGCATAGATCTCCTGCCAGATAAACTCTTTACCGCTCTCAGGATTCCACCAACCATTATCGATAGCGATTTGCTGGTAGTTAGACGAAGCCCGGAAATCGTTGGTATCAGAAATGTCGATCTCCCGGATGATACTCCAGTTGGGGATCATCGTAACATGATCGTCAGGAAGGCGTTGGGCGGCCCACAGTGCGCCAGATTTTCCGCTGTCAGGGTTCCAGTCGGGTCCCACAGAAAAGAGTTCAAGTATCCACACCTCATTTTTGTCGGCAATCGCCAGGCACTCGGATTCGGGTCCGCATGAGGGGAGAAACCCATATGTATCCATCAGCTGCGTGATAAGGTTCAGCGCTTCGCGGGCTGTTTTACACCGCTGCAGTGCAAAGATCATCGCCTGCTCTACTGTCATGATCTGCTTGCCGGTATCGCGATCGGTTCGCAACTCCTCTTTCTGACTCATTGTACTCTCACCGATTGCAAGCTGGAACTCATTGATGTGGCTGTAGGCCGAATGGATATACTGGTAGGTCTCTTCCACCTGGGGAATATACCCCAACGTATCTCCATATGAATCAAGCGGTTGCTGTGGATCCTGAATGCCCCAGTAGACGGGGGTCATGGTGCCTTTTGGGAACTTCATCCTGGGGATTACCCGAAAACGACAATCAGGACCGCCATCAGAGTGTGAGACAATCACAGATCCGTCGGTAGTGGCTTTTTTTCCCGCCACGATGATGGTGCAGGGAAACGCCGACTGAAAAGATCCAGCCACGAATAGGAGAATGAATAGGTAGTGTTTTAGCTTCATGTTTATGGTTTATTTGTTCGTGAATATCGTGAATATCGTGAATAAAATTAATACCTTAAGATATCATCCAATCCCTGTTTGATCTCCATTAACTGGTTCTCCGAAATAGATCCGATCCTCTTTATCAGTCGATCTTTCGATATAGACCGCACATGAAATATCATGATTTCCGACTTTTCGGAGATGCCGTTTAAGGAATCGGGCGCCACGATTACATTCCCTTTATACCCTTTAATTTTGGTTGTTAACGGGCAGGCAATGACAACCTGAAGGTAGCTGTTCAGCAGATTTCCGCTAATGATCACAACGGGGCGATGTCCCTTTTGCTCGCTTCCCCTGACTGGATTGAGATCAGCATACCAGATTTCGCATTGCCTCATCTATTCAACTGATTCAAGTAGTCTTCCATTCCCTCTTCGGCCATGGTTACGATATCCAAATCCTCTCCGGCCTGTTTGTATGACTTGATATACTCGGCTCTTGTCATTTGATCTAAATAGATCTCTAAAGCCTTTTCAATAATTTTGTTCTTCGGAACATGCAGCTTGGTTGCCATATCATGCAATTTTCCAAGCAGGCTATCCGGCAAAGAACTTGTGAAAGTTGCCATTATGTATGATTTTTATTTATCTTTTGCAAATATAATACATAATTATCTGACATCATCTTACCATCGGATAAAAAGCATCCGGAATATGGTTGATGCTAACCTCCTCTCCTTGTATGAGGATTGAAACAACATCAAACCGGACTTCAATATTTCTGCGTTTCCATCTGACATATGAATTTGCTGACCGGATGATAGTCCTTTGTTTCTCCCGCGTAACAGCCATCTCCGGATCTCCAAAGACATTGGAATGGCGGGTTTTCACCTCTGCCACAACCAGCGTATCGCCATCTTCGGCAATCAGATCCAGCTCGTTGCGGCCAAATCGCCAGTTTGTTTCCAGGATTTTGTATCCCTTCTCTTTTAAATATTGGGCGGCGAGTTCTTCTCCTCTTTTGCCCAACTCGTGTATTGCTGCCATGACTTAAATGGTGAAATGGTGAAACTGAACCCCTAAATCCCCT
>CALCGJ010000122.1 GCA_937900965.1 uncultured Bacteroidota bacterium
TTACCTTGTGAAATAACATCGGGAAACTCTTCCAGTTGTCCGACAAACCAGCCATCCTCGCTTTTTTCAATAATTGCCGTAAAATCTATATGTTTAAGTTTTTTGGATTTCATATCAATATTTCTTTCAAAACAAAGGTAGAAAGAATTTGTGAATATGGCAAGATGGTAAAATGCAAAATGGCGGAACAGTTTTCACCATTTCACCATTTCAATTTGCTTTGTACCAGGGACAGGATTACTGGCGTGATCCTGTTTAGGGGGGGCTTAACAACAAATCCCTGGGTTCACTTCGTTCACACGGTCTTTTTCTTTTTTCTCCTCAGCTTTGCAAACAAGTTTGCAGCTTCGCCTAAAAATGAAAAATCCCTGACGCTTTCGCACCAGGGATTCGTTGTAGCGGGGACAGGATTCGAACCTATGACCTTTGGGTTATGAGCCCAACGAGCTACCTCTGCTCCACCCCGCAATATATTTTTAAGTACTTTTGTCCTCAAATAGGGATGCAAAGATAGTAAACATTCCAAATCCCTGCAAATTTCTTAATAAAATATGGCACATAAAGCAGGATTTGTATCTATAATCGGGTATCCCAATGTTGGGAAATCAACCCTGATGAATGCCCTGGTAGGAGAACGCCTTTCCATCATCACTCCAAAAGCTCAGACAACCCGGCATCGTATCATGGGAATCCTGAGCGGGGAGGACTTTCAAATCGTTTATTCCGACACACCCGGGATTGTCAAACCACACTACCTCCTGCACCGTTCGATGATGTCGGCCGTGATGGCATCCCTCTCTGATGCCGATGTGATCCTGCTCGTTACTGAGATCGATACACCGTTTAGCAACGAACAGATTCTGGGGAGACTAAGCGAAAGCGATATCCCATTGATTGTCGTAATCAATAAAGTGGATCTCTCAACGGAAAAGATCGTTAAGCAATCTTTAGAGAGATGGAAGATGCAGTTTCCTTCCGCAGAGATCATTCCTGTATCAGCATTGCATACATTCAACCTGGGGCGGTTGCTGGATCTTATCATTGACCAGTTGCCTGAGGCTCCGGAATATTATCCGAAAGATGAACTGTCGGACCGGTCTGAACGTTTTTTTGTTTCTGAGATGATCCGGGAGAAGATCTTTCTGCTTTTTGGTGAAGAGATCCCCTACTCTTGTGAGGTGATTATAGATTCTTTCAAAGAGGAGGACCATTTGAGCCGGATTGAAGCAACGATCTACGTTTCGCGCGAATCTCAGAAAGCGATTATCCTCGGCAAACAGGGAAAAGCGATCAAAAAACTGGGTATGGAGGCCCGCAAAGAGATTGAGGCATTCCTTGACAAGCACATCTTCCTGGGATTAACCATCAAGGTTGAGAAGAACTGGCGTGAAAATGAACGCCTGCTGAAGAGGTTCGGGTATATGACGGATAAAGAGGAATAACAATCAGACAGCACAGGAGACTCCAGCATTACCCTGTGTGAGATGCTCTTTTTTAGTACTTTTGCAAATATAATTCGTCCCTCATAAATTACATTAACCTTAAACTCCCCTATGGCAATTGTTGCAATCGTTGGTCGTCCCAATGTTGGTAAATCCACCCTTTTCAACCGCCTGGTCGGGAGGCGTGATGCTATTGTCGACCTCACCAGCGGGGTGACCCGTGACCGGCATTATGGGAAATCGGACTGGAACGGAGTGGAGTTTTCTGTGATTGATACTGGTGGATATGTTGATCAATCTGGTGATGTCTTTGAGAAGGAGATCAAGAAGCAGGTAAATATGGCGATTGAGGAGGCCGATTGCATCATCTTCATGGTTGATGCCAGGGAGGGCCTTACCGGTATGGATGAAGATGTAGCTGTGTTGTTGCGACGTTCTAAAAAACCCGTTTTCCTGGTAGTCAATAAAGTAGATACCCACAAGCAGCTTCATGATGTGGCTGAGTTTTATAAGTTGGGTCTGGGTGAACCTTACAGCATCTCAGCCGTAAGCGGAAGCGGAACAGGGGAGATATTGGATGCTGTGGTGGAGGCTATTCCTGTA
>CALCGJ010000123.1 GCA_937900965.1 uncultured Bacteroidota bacterium
ATTTCACCATTTCACCATTTCAACAATGAAAAAATCAATATACATTATTCTAATTGGCCTGGCCGGACTGACAACGGCATGTAGCCCGTCGAAAACCAAGGTCGAACAGCAGATTACCTCGATGGAGGAACGCATGTTCTCCGCCGAAAACGGTTTCACAACTGCAGGAGCAGATTCACTAATTGATCTGTACCGGGATTTTGCAACAAACTATCCGAACGATTCACTTTCGCCGGGATACCTTTTCAAAGCTGCCTCCATGACGATGACAATGCAGGATGGCCCCGGATCTATTGCTCTCTTTGACAAGATCCGGGAATCTTATCCCGATTATGAAAAAGCACCTTTGTGCCTCTTCTTTACAGGTTATGTCCAGGAGAATGTGATGGGAGATATTGACAAGGCAAAGGATACTTACCAGCGTTTCATTGATACCTATCCTGAGCACGACTTCGTGGATGATGCTCAGGCGTCAATAAACAACCTGGGAAAAACTCCGGAAGAGATGATCCTGGAATTCGAAGCAATGCAGGCCAACGACCCTAAACTGCCTTAAGCAGATTCTCCAGTATCTCTTTCAGTTGAACAGGATTGATCTTTAAAAACAGGTTACCCTCAACGCTGTAGGAAATTTCACCTGTCTCTTCGGATACGATGATGGCTATCGCATCGGTTTTCTCAGTCAGCCCCACAGCAGCACGGTGACGTAGTCCGCAAGAGTCAGGTATATCCGGTTTATTGGATACAGGGAGGATGCATCTGGCTGCTTTGATCATATCATCAACAATGATCATCGCTCCATCATGAAGAGGACTGTTCCTGAAAAAAATGGTTTCGATAAGCAGGTCGGAAATCCTGGCATTTACCGTTTGCCCGGTCTCCACATAGGGTGTCAGTTCATTCTCCCGTGCAATCACAAGTAATGCTCCGGTTTTTATATCTGCCATCCGTTTGCATGCCTTCACGATCTTGTCAAAGTCAAGATTTACACTCGTATTCAGATTATATTTCCAAAAAAGGATCCTCCGTCGATGTCCCCGGATAATTCTTGTGTTCCCAACCATCAGAAGGAACTGACGAATCTCGGGCTGGAAAACAACAACGAGAGCAATAACTCCTACACTGATGAACTGTCCCAGGATCTCGCTGAGTAAAGGCATCTGCAAAGCCCTCACAATCTTCCAGATGATAAACAGGGCAATGATTCCGATGAAGATCTTGATGGCGGCCGTTCCCTTTACAATGTTGTAAATCTCATAAAGAAGAATAGCAAATAGCAGGATGTCGATAACATCCACAATGCGAAGGGAAAACAGACTCTCAAGTACTACCACGACAACTAGTTAAGATTCAAATTTCAAGCTCCAGGCTCCAAATCCCAAAGTTTATTCAATACTACTTACTCACGCTATTCACGTTACTCACGTTACTCACGTTATTCACGCTATCCACGTTACTCACTTTTTCGACACAAAATTAAACAATTCTACCCTGTTACTGACTCCACCAGTTTTACAACCTGAACGGCCTCTCTTACATCATGTACCCGGAGAATCTTTACCCCCTTCAGTACCGCGAGGGTATGGAGCACGGTGGAACCGTTAAGGGCATCCATAGCGTCTACTCCCAGTGTTCTCTGAATGAATGACTTTCTTGAAACTCCGGTAACGAAGGGAAATCCAATGGCCTCAAATTCCTGCAAACGATTAAGTATTTCGAAGTTATGCGCTGTTGCCTTTCCAAATCCGAGTCCCGGATCAAGCAATATTTGGCGGGCTCCAAACTCCCTGAGCTTTTCAGTCTGTTGCAGAAAAAAATAGGCTATCTCGGCTACCACATCATGGTATTCCGGGTTTTGCTGCATGGTATCCGGTGTACCTTTCATATGCATCAGAATATAAGGAATATCCATTTGCCCGATAATTTTCAGCATGTCGGAGTCAAACCGGCCACCATAGATATCGTTAATCATATCAGC
>CALCGJ010000124.1 GCA_937900965.1 uncultured Bacteroidota bacterium
TTGTGGTGAAAAATTTGAGATAATTGAAGATATTCTCCCTTTCCGACAAAACAATTCTCATCACCGGAGCCTCCTCGGGCATCGGGAAAGAAGCTTCTATCTTCATCAGCCAGGCGGGCGGGACAGTATTTATCACCGGAAGGGATGAAGAACGGTTGCGGGAGACATTTGACCGGCTGGAAGGAGCAGGGCACGGGATGAAAACCGCCGACCTGACCGTGGAGAGAGAGATGGAGGCATTGATCGGGGAACTCCCTCCCCTGAATGGCATCGTCCATTGTGCCGGAATCGTGGGCCCGTTGCCTGTTAAGTTTATCCTGCAGGAACATATCGACCGGATGTTCTCTATCAATTACATTGTGCCGGTCAACCTTACCGGCAAACTCTTAAGAAAGAAAAAGATCGTTGAAGGAGCTTCCATCCTGTTCATGTCTACAATTGCCACGAAAAACCCCTACTTCGGAGGAGCTCTCTATAGTGGTTCCAAGGCAGCGCTGGAGGCATACGCAAAAACGCTGGCGCTGGAACAAGTAGGGAAGGGGATTCGCGCCAACTGCCTGATGGCCGGCCTTGTCGACACCCCGATGATCGAAAGCCCGTCGGAGGAGGCAATGCAGGAGGAGGCACTGGAAAGGTATTTAAAGCGTTATCCACTGGGAGTTGGGAAACCGGAAGATGTTGCCGGAGCTATCCTCTACTTTCTCAGTGATGCTTCGACGTGGGTTTCGGGTACAACTTTAATTTTAGGAGGAGAGTGAAAACAGATGAACCACAATAGGCACATAGATCACAATAGAGCTAATGTGTCCTATTGTGCCTAATGTGGTAAAAAAAAGCTATCAATGACCGATACTCCCAAATACTCCATCGTAGTTCCTGTTTTCAACAGCGATCAATCGCTCCAGGAACTATTCCAGGAAATTCTTGAAGTATTTACAAAGATGGGTCAGACGTTCGAGGCAATTTTTGTAGATGATGGCTCGGACGACAGGAGCTGGCAGGTTCTGGAAGAGTTGAAAACGATCTACCCTGAACGAATCACAGCCATCAGGCTTGCGAAGAATTTCGGTCAGCACAATGCTACTTTCTGCGGATTAAGTCATGCCAGGGGTTCACAAATCATAACCATCGACGATGATCTGCAGGTTCCCCCCGCTGAGATAATCAAACTCACGGATGCCTGGGAGCTTACAAAACATGATCTCATCTACGGGTATTTCAAACATAAAAAGCACTCCAACATTAGGAATGCCGGAAGCCTGACTGTAAAAAAGACTTCCCGTTTCTTTCATGGAACACGTGGCGAGGGTTCATCTTTCCGGCTGATCAGTCGCGATCTGGTTGATAAGATCCTCTCCTACAGTACGTATTTCGTTTTTATTGACGAGATCCTGAATTGGTATACGGATGAAGTCTCTTTTGTTGAGGTCATGCATCTTCCCCGCAAATATAAAACATCCAATTATTCACTCGGAAAACTGGTCAAACTGACAGGAAACAGCTTGATCTTCTATTCGACTATCCCGTTGAAACTGATGGTTTACGGAGGCTTTTCCATTGCATTCGTGTTTTTTATCTTTGGGATGTACTATCTCTACAGGAAAATATTTCTCGATGTTCCGGTACCGGGTTACACATCTCTCATCACGGCCATCCTCTTTTCTACCGGGATCATACTGTTAAGCCTGGGAATAATCGGTGAGTACATCAGCAGGATCTACTCCATCCAGAATAAAAAGCCGCTCTTTTCAATAAAAAAGATCATCTGATCACCGGATTACCTGATACGGGGAGAGCATTGTTGATTCCCAAAACAAAAAAGCATGAAGTTATCGAAATATGGC
>CALCGJ010000125.1 GCA_937900965.1 uncultured Bacteroidota bacterium
CTTGAACCTTGAACCTTGACCCTTGAACCTGAATCAAATAGCATCCCTCTGGCAGTCCCCAACCTGTTTGGGAGAGTGATGCAGTTTTCAGGAAGTTCAGCCTGTTTTCGGTTGACTTCTGTTACCTGATACCCTCTCCGGGAAAAGAGGGCTTCTATATTCTGGAAAGCCTCTTCATTGAATACCAGTTTCGTATTAAAAAACTCGCAGATGGTCTCTTTGGTGATGTCGTCTTTTGTAGGACCAAGGCCTCCGCTGATCAACACCACATCCGCCCTGCTCAGTGCATCTTCCAGTCCCTGCAGAATATGATCCCGTTCATCAGAGATCACCGTGAATTGGTATGCCTTGAAGCCGTTTTTGTTAAGCTCCTCCGCCATCCAGGCAGCATTGGTATTGATTACCTGGCCAATCAATATCTCGTCGCCAATGTTGATGATTTCAATATTCATGGGACAAAAATAACGAAATAGCGAAATAGCGAAATAATAAATAGCATGGTTGGTGCCAACCTGGATGCTTATATCTGCTCAATGAACGACTCAGCTGTTTTTATCGGGAGTGCTTCAAAAACAGGACGATCAATGGAAAATAGAGCAGTACGTACTCTCTCCGACCATTACGACTATTTATCTCCAAGGATCAACGGTAATCCGTCCTTACCACCACCAACAACAACGACTTTCGTGTTAGTAGATTCAGCCAGTTTCAGGGTAGCGTTGATCCCCTTTTCTCGCAGGATCTTATCTGTCAGACTTGCGCTGAGTATCCGGTTAGCCTTTGCTTTCCCTTCGGCATCAATGCGCTGACGTTCAGCCTCCTGAGTAGCTTTTTCCAGCTTGAACACATACTCCAGAGCTTCCTGCTCTTGTTTCAGCTTACTTTCGATAGCAGTTTTAATGGTTGGGGGAAGAATGATCGAACGGATCAGTATCCGGTTAAGCTGGACATATTTTTCATCCAGGATTTGTTTCGTCTCCATGAAAATTTCATCCTGGATTGCATCCCTCTTGGTTGAATAGATCTGTTCAGGTGTGTATCTGCCGATCACCTTTCGTGCCGAAGAGCGCATCGCTGGAATAACTATACGTTTCAAATAATCAGCACCGATCTTCACATGAAGCATCCCAATTTCACTCCAGAGTGGCTCATACCATGCCGAAACATCCACTTTGATCTCCAGACCGTTGGATGAAAGCACCTGCATGTCCTCAGCGATCTCCTGCTGCCGGGTTTCATAAACAACCATTTTATTCCAGGGAGAAATTATGTGAAACCCTTCACCGTATGTTGTGGTTGTATCGATTCCACCCGCAAAAGTTTTGAACAATACTCCTCCATGCCCGGCGTCTATATTAACCGTCATCCTGGACCAGAAGACAATTACTAGGATCACTCCAACTACAATCAGGATAGTAGGAAGTGATTTCTTCCAATTAATTTCAAATTCTGACATAACTTTATTTATTGGTTTTCAACAAATTTACGAATAAATTCGGTAATAACTAATAGGAGGGAGATCCTGGAACTTCTGGAATCAACAAACATTCTCCACGGATTTGATATATTTGGGAACAGATAACATC
>CALCGJ010000126.1 GCA_937900965.1 uncultured Bacteroidota bacterium
AGGAAGCACCCCTCCCCCAACCCCTCCCCTGAAGGGGAGGGGAGTAAGCCCCCTTCAGGGGGTTTGGGGGCGCATCAGGCATCCGGCAACGAATTCATTCCATCTTATTCCTTCGGAGATCGCACCAGATCTTTTCTCAAAATCCAGGACGGATGTGATTACCACTGCTCATACTGTGCTATTCCTCTGGCAAGGGGCAACAGCCGTAGCGATACCATTGCTCACATCCTGAACGAAGCAAAGGAGATTGTTGACTCGGGCGTAAAAGAGATCGTACTGACAGGAGTAAACATCGGGGATTTTGGGAAGCACAACAGTGAAACTTTCTTCCAGTTAATAGCCGCGATGGAAAAAGAGAGTGCAATACCCAGAATCCGCATCTCATCTATTGAACCGGATCTGCTTCATGATGAGGTAATCGAACTGGTAGCCTCATCACAAAAATTCCTGCCGCATTTCCACATTCCACTTCAATCGGGTTGTAATAAAACCCTCAGGGCGATGAAACGCAAATACGGTACTGAACTATATGCCAACCGGGCAGAAAAGATCCGGACAGAGATGCCTTATGCATGTATTGCGGCAGACGTGATTGTCGGATTCCCGGGAGAGAGTGAAGAGGATTTCCAGGAAACATTTAGATTCCTCGAACAAATACCCATCTCTTATATGCATGTTTTCTCATACAGCAGAAGGGAAAACACCCTGGCTTCATCCTCTGCGGAGCATGTTCCAAAAGAAGGGAGGAAACATCGCAGTGAACTATTGCATCAACTTTCCGACAGGAAGAAAATCTCCTTTTATGAGTCCAATAAGGGAAGACAAGAAAGTGTGTTATTTGAATCGGATAACAAAGATGGAATGATGCATGGTTTCACGGCAAACTATATTAAAGTAAAAACACCCTACGATCCAGGGTTGGTAAATGAGATCAGAACTGTGAGGCTGGAAGAGTTTGCTAGCGATTTGTGTTATATTGTGAAATGGTGAAATGGTGAGATGGTGAAATGGTGAAATGGTGAAATAGTGAAATAGTGAACTGGTGAACTGGTGAACTGGTGAGTTAGTGAAATAATGAAATTTAATCGTAATTCGTTAATCTAAAATTCAATCGTAATTCGTTAATCGTAAATCGTAATTTGAACTATGTTTCCCAGAATCAGTGATCTGATAAATTATCTTTTTGGAACCGACCTGGTGATACCAATCCAGAGTTACGGATTCATGTTAGCCCTTGCTTTTATTGGTGGAGCTATTGTTCTTTATTCTGAATTGAAGAGAAAAGAGAACATAGGTCAGATTCCCAGCCAGCAAAAGAAAATACTTAAAGGTGCCCCGGCTACTTTTCAGGAGCTGTTTTTTACTGCCGTTTTTGGGTTCCTCCTCGGATGGAAAGGGATTGGATTGATTTTGAACTATGCCACTTTCAGTCAGGATCCACAATCGTATATCCTCTCCTGGAGCGGAAGCATTGTTGCCGGATTGGTCCTGGCTGTTGGATTTGCCGGATACCAATTCTATAAAAAGCGAAAGGAACGTCTTGATCCACCTGAATGGGAAGAGGTGACGGTTCATCCCTACCAACTAACCGGAACTATCCTGTTGGTAGCAGCCATCTTCGGCATCATCGGGTCAAAAATCTTTGATACCATCGAACATATTGACGATCTTATCAGGGATCCTCTGGGAACCCTTTTCTCATTTGCCGGTTTATCATTTTACGGAGGACTTATCATTGCTGCTGTTGCGGTTGTCTGGTATGCCAGGCAAAACAAGATCCGCTTTCCATACATTGCAGATTCGATAGCACCTGCACTGATCCTGGCTTATGCGATCGGTCGCATTGGCTGTCAACTCGCCGGTGACGGTTGCTGGGGTGTGGCGAACCTGAATCCCATGCCCGGGTGGCTGAGTTTTCTTCCAGAATGGGTATGGAGTTTTCAGTATCCTCATAACGTGATCGACGATGGAATTCTTATGCCGGGTTGTGGTGGCGATCACTGCTATATATTGCCGTATCCGGTCTACCCTACCCCGCTTTATGAAACATTGATGGGATTGATCATTTTCGGCATCCTGATGTCGATCCGGAAAATCCTGAAAACACCCGGTTTTCTTTTCTCCATCTATCTCATCCTGAACGGCGTGGAACGGTTCCTGATTGAAGAAGTAAGAATTAACAAACCGTACGAGATAGTCGGAATACAAGTTACCCAGGCACAGATCATTGCAGTAGCATTGATGATACTAGGACTGATTGGATTCTTGTATTTCAGGTGGTTGGAGAGGAAGGAAATTAGGAAAATAAGAAATTAGGAAATACGCAATACGAAATGCGAGATAAACCACAATAGTCACAATAGATCACAATAGAACTAATGTGTGCTACTGTGCCTGATGTGGTAAAACTTAAACGGTCAATGCTATTCAGGCATGGACAATGGAAAACCTGAAACCTGAAACCTGAAACTAATGATGGATCTAGAAAAACTAACCCTCTCTGTCTGTCAGCTTTGTGAAAAGACAGGGGAATTTCTTTCGCAGGAAGCCAGTCGGTTTACCCAGGTTGACATCCGTGAAAAGAGTCATGCCAATTTGGTTACCTATGTCGACGAACAGGCAGAACAACAGCTCGTTGAGGGGTTATCAAAGCTCATCCCCGGAAGTGGATTCATTGCAGAAGAGAGTCCTGGGTTGATGACCGGCGATCTGACATGGATCATTGATCCGCTGGATGGAACAACCAACTATATCCATGGGATCCCGGTTTATTGCATCAGTATCGGCCTTCGAAAAGATGACAGGATAATACTTGGGGTGGTTTATGAAATTGGTCAGAGAGAAATGTATTATACATGGGATGAAGCTCCATCATTACTGAATGGACAAGTAATCCGGGTCTCCAAAACAGCCAGGTTAGCCGACAGCCTGTTTGCCACAGGATTCCCTTACTACGACTATAGCAGGTTGGATGAATACCTGGATTTCTTTAGATTTCTTATGCAGCATACCAGAGGGATCAGAAGGCTTGGTTCAGCTGCTGCTGATCTGGCTTATGTGGCATGCGGCAGATTGGATGGATTCTATGAATATGGCCTCAGTCCATGGGATGTGGCTGCTGGAAGTCTTCTTGTCAGGAATGCCGGTGGCCGGGTTTGTGACTTCAGTGACAAGGACAACTTCCTTTTTGGTAAAGAGATTATCGCTACAAACGGGCTGGTACACCGACCTTTTCTTGAGCACTTTAAAAAATATTTCTAATGGGGAGGTGAACAAGTATCTTTTGCATAACAATCCACCGGAAAAGATTATTTTTGTCTGCTTTGATGATGAAAACTTCAGGCTATACGGGATGTTGTTGGAAGTTGGGTTTACATCGTGAATAACGTGAATAACGTGAATAGAGATGGATTGTAGACTGCCAACTGCCAACTGCCAACTGAAAACTGCCAACTGAAAAATAAATGAGACTGATTTTCCTGTTGCTTTTTATTTTTATACTAATTATTCAAGGGATAAGCCAGAGTGCAAAAAAGAGCATTTCAGCCATTCAAACGGGGGAGACGATAAAAATTGACGGCATCCTGGATGAGGAATCCTGGATTACAGCGCCTGCCGCTGATGAGTTTATCCAGCAACGCCCCTACAATGGCTCGCCAGCCTCTTTGCCAACACAGGTCAGGTTTCTTTATGACAATTCGGGACTTTATATTGGAGCGTTGATGTACGACCCTTCCCCTGACAGTATCTTGAAACAACTTGGATTGAGGGACTCCGATAACCTCAATGCCGACTTCTTTACTTTCATGGTGAGTCCGTTTGACGATGGATTGAACGCCTTTGCGTTTCGTGTCTACGCATCGGATGTGCAGACCGATTACAAAGTCTCATCCGAATCTGACTTTCATATTGATGAAAGTTGGGATGCTGTCTGGCAAAGCAAAGCACGAATCAACTCTCAGGGATGGGTGGTAGAGATGAAGATCCCCTACTCTGCCATAAGGTTTTCAAAGAAAGATATACAAACCTGGGGTATGAACTGCCAGCGTGACATCAGGCGAACGCGTGAGTTGTCTTCCTGGAACTTTATCGATGCTAAGGTAAGGGGGATCGTTAACCAGTCGGGGCTCCTACTTGGAATCAGTGGCATTAAACCACCTCTTCGACTATCTCTGACACCATATGTTTCAGGATATGCTGAAAAAAAACCCGATTACAAAGAGTGGCAATTCTCATATAATTACGGGGCTGATCTGAAATACGGGATCAACCAGAGCTTCACCCTGGATATGACACTGATTCCCGATTTCGGGCAGGTTCAATCGGATGACAAGATCTATAATTTCTCCCCTTTTGAGATTCACTATTCGGAAAAGAGGCAATTTTTTACAGAAGGGGTAGAACTGTTTGATAAAGGAGGAATCTTCTACACCCGCCGTGTTGGCAATGAGCCTGAAGATTATGATAAAGCATACGATAACCTCGACAGCAATGAAGTGGTTAAAGAGAATCCTACACAAACACGTTTGATCAATGCCACAAAGGTTTCAGGACGAACCAATAAAGGGCTGGGAATAGGTGTGTTCAACGGGATATCAGCGAATACCTGGGCCACAATACAGGATACAGTCACAGGGAATAAACGACGGGTACTCACCCAGGGATTCACCAATTACAATATGCTTGTGCTTGATCAGGCCTTGAAAAACAACTCCTATTTTTCGGTACTTAACACCAATCTATACAGGGCGGATAACGGATACAGCGCAAATGTTTCGGGTATTGATTTCAAGTTTGCCAACAAACCTTACACCCATGCAGTTTATGGCAATGCTTTTATCAGTCAGAAGTATTATGCCCATGATACACCAGAGTTTGGGTATGCATTTGAGTGGGAAGCTGCCAAGATCAGTGGGAACTTTCAGTATGGGTATCGGATGGAGGTCCAGAATGATACGTATGATCCAAACGACATGGGGTATAATTCGCGGAACAACCGGTTTGAAAATGAAATAAGTCTTGAATACAACATTTATGAACCCTTCTGGAAGGTCCTTGACTGGTCTAACGAAATCTCATTTGAATATAACACACAGTACACAGGGTTAAACTATACCTCTTTCACTATCAGTGGATCCAGCCGGACCAATACCAGGAAGTACCTGACATTGGGCGTAAATTTTGAGATCAACCCCGATGCATACGATTACTATGAACCAAGGGTGGATGGATGGAAGTATAACTCTGCCGGGTATGTTGTTTTTGGAGGTTTTACCTCTTCCGACTACCGGAAAAAACTAGCCCTGGATACCCGGGTATCCCTTGCTTACTCATCCCGTTATCTAACTTCCTATTATGAGCTGGAACTGAGACCTCGCTTTCGTCCAAATGACAGGTTGTTTTTTGTCTATACTTTTTATATTGATCACCTGAATAATGATGCCGGGTATGTGCTTGATTCCCTTGATGGGTCCAGAAGCCAGGTTGTCATTTTTGGTCGCCGGGATGTGCAAACTATGACCAATGTACTGGAAGGGAACTATATGATCCGAAGTAACATAAGTCTTAATCTCCGGTTGCGGCATTACTGGGTGTGGGCACACTACCTCTCCTACTTTAAACTTCGTCCTGATGGCTTCCTCGATCCTTCTGATTATTCCGGAAGCCAGGATGTGGATTACAACAGTTTCAACATCGACTTTAGTTTTATCTGGGATTTTGCTCCCGGAAGCCAACTCTCATTTGTCTGGAAGAACGCAATTACTACACAAGATGACCAGATCGACTACAGTTTCTTCCGAAATTTCGGGAACACCCTGAGTTCACCCTCCTCCAACAGTTTTTCAATCAGAGTGTTGTACTATATCGATGCAATGTATTTCAAGAAGAAGCATAAGAAATTGCCATAGATTGCCATGGATTGCACATGAATTAGTATACCACCTTACTTCACTTTAGTTTCTCACTTCGTCCTACGTCCCACGTCTCACGTTACACGTTTCTCACTAAGCTCCAGCCACCTCAGTTCTTTTGCCTCTACATCAAGGAGAATAGAAGCAAAACGACTGGATTTCACCTGGAGTTCAGTGGCTGTCAACTTACCTGAATTCATGGCAGATTCGATCTCACCTTTCTCTGTTTCAAGACGCCCCAGATCGTTTTCCAGCATCTCAAGTTCCTGTTTCTCCTTAAATGTGAGTTTACCCGGATCGGCATTTTTGTTTGCTGTTTTCATCTGGAGCGCTGGCTTCGAAGCAGCTTTTGCTTGCCTTTTGAGACGCTCGGTATAGTCGCGGTACTGCGTATAATTTCCAGGGAAATCCTTCACTATTCCGTTGCCTTCAAAGACAAAAAGGTGATCAACGATCTTATCCAGAAAATAGCGGTCGTGGGTGACAATCAAAACGCAACCGTTAAAAGATTCGAGATATTCTTCAAGCACGTTCAGTGTGAGGATATCAAGATCGTTTGTGGGCTCATCGAGGATCAGGAAATTTGGGCTGTGCATCAGCACAGTGACCAGGTATAGTCTCCTTTTCTCTCCACCACTGAGTTTGTAAACAGGTTGGTGGTGACTTGGATAAGGGAACATGAAATAGTTCAGGAAAGCAGCAGCAGAAATGGTATCACCATTCCCCAGCTTCACCACATCAGCGATCTCCCGAACCACATCAATCACTTTGGTATCGGGATTGAATGCAATGCCATCCTGGGTATAATAGCCAAATTGAATGGTTTCCCCTTTCTTAACCGACCCCCAGCCAGGCTTCAACTTTCCGGTGATCAGATCAAGGAATGTTGATTTCCCACTGCCATTGTCGCCGATGATGCCGATCTTTTCAAATCGCTTGAAAATGAAGGTGAATTTCTTCAGAATAGTTAGATCACCCCACGAAAAGGAGAGATCGCTTACCTCCAGGATCTTCTTCCCCATCCGTTTGCCGGCGATGTGGATCTTCATCCGTTGATCGGGCACTTTCCTGTCAGCCGTCTCTTTCAGTTCATAGAAGCTGTCAATTCGCGCTTTCGACTTGGTGGTGCGCGCTTTCGGCATCCTGCGCATCCACTCCGACTCTTTCCGAAGCAGATTCTGGGCTTTCTCAGTCTCTTTGGTCAGGTTATCCAGGCGTTCGGTCTGCTTTTCGATAAAATAGGAATAACTTCCCTTATACCTATGGATGCCGGTATGATCCAGTTCCAGGATCTCATCGCACACCCTGTCAAGGAAATAACGGTCGTGGGTCACCATCAGGAACGTTATTCTACGTTGTGAAAGATACTCCTCCAGCCATTCAATCATTTCAACGTCGAGATGGTTAGTAGGCTCATCCAGGATCATGAAGTCGGGCTCAGTGATGAGCACCTTGGCCAAAGAGATCCTTTTCTGCTGGCCGCCGGAAAGTTCATCAATACGTTTATCAAGGTCAGGGATTTTGAGCCTGGATAAAATCTGCTTGATACGGGTCTCATATTCCCATCCGTTGAGTGCATCCATTCGTTCTATGGCCTTCTCAATCTCCTCCTGATGATGCCCCCGAACCGCTTGCTCGTATCTGTAAATAGCTTTAAGCACCTCATTCGACGTAGTATAAACCTCATTAAAAACAGTATGTGAATGGGTGAGATCGGGTTCCTGTTTCAGGTATCCTAAAGAGGCTTTATTGAATAGGGTGACAATTCCTCCATCTGATGGTTCGAGCCCTGCGATGATGCTTAGCAGGCTGGTCTTCCCCGCTCCGTTCCTCGCAATCAGGGCCACCTTCCGGTACTGGCTGATCACAAAGGAGATATCCTCGAAAAGGATGTTGTCTCCGTAACTACGGGAGAGGTGATCTACAGTTAGTATAGTGGACATGCAGGGAGATTTGGCGCTTGCAAAGGTAGCGGTAAGTTTCCTGCATTCACCGGCTGTTTTCCGGTATTCATCGAAAAAAAATAAAAGAAACGCATTTCATTGTAACGTAAGAACTTGTTTTCCGTCATATTGGCCAGAAACACAAAAAACCAACACCATGAAAACAATCATTCTTATCACAACAATAATCAGTTTCCAGATAAGTTCAATTTTCGCTGAAAATACCGTAGACCCTAATTTGGGCCACACAAATACTGAAGAAGCTTGTATCGAATGTCCTTTCCTCTCCCCCATTATTCCAATGGAAGCATCCTACGAAGATCAAAAAGATGTAACAATCCTGATGGAAGAGGATGCTCTGGTTCCTGAAATTCCGATGGAAGCAGATTTCGCAGATGAATTTTCGGCAATTAGTCCTGATACGTTAGACTTATCGCTTGAAGTTCCTCAGGAAGCAGACTTTTCAACTGCACTCTAATACCCCCTATATATTTCTCCCGAATCTGTTAATTGCAAGTAGGGGCAACCGGATTGGTTGCCCCTGCTTTTTCTATTGTGAGCGGTAAATGGGACTCGAACCCACGACCCTCAGCTTGGGAAGCTGATGCTCTACCAACTGAGCTACTACCGCGATTACTCAGCAAAAATACATAAAATCAACAGCGAATGCCTACCTTTACAACAAAAATATCACCATGCCTCTTCCAAACCTGGTTATAATTTTAACCTTTACCATTCTTGGCATTGCCATGATGATCAATGGCGCCCGATACCGTGATAAAGGCATCCGTTTCTGGGGAAAACCAACCATAGAAAACAACCTTTTTCTCTCCGGCAAGATCAGCCTGTTCACCTCGTGGGCCTTGTTGCTGATGAAAGCTATCCTTCCCGAATGGGACTGGAATCCGGTATCGGAAAACCTTGCCTGGATTGCTGCATCATTGAATTTTGTTGGTACGCTGATCATGCTGATTGCATTTGTAAACCTGGGCTCATCCTTGCGCGTCGGACTTCCCGAAACCCCAACCACACTTCAGACCAAAGGGGTCTACCGCATCAGCAGAAATCCGATCTACCTTGGCGTGTTTCTGATCTGTATCGCCTCCTGCCTCTTTTTTCCTAACCCGATAAATATCGTCCTGGCTCTCTATGGCATGTTCATGCACAACCGGATCATTTTAGGTGAAGAGAAATTTCTCTCTGATCGCTTCGGAAAAGAATGGGAGGGTTATTCGTCCAGGGTTAGACGGTACATTTAAGTAAGATTCAATGTTCAAGTTGTCCACCTCACCCCAACCCCTCTCCTCAAGGAGAGGGGAGTAAGCCCCCTTCAGGGGGTTTGGGGGTGCAATCCAGCATCAAGCAAACCTTGCACCTCCCCCTCGGTCTTCAACAACCTCTCCTTGCAGAACCTGATCAACTCATTGGCCCGTTTAACTTTTCCAGCTAATATATCAACTGAAATGGCTTCATCTTCCAGGTCGCGGATGATTGCAGAAAGTTCGGCCATGGCGGAATCGTATGTCTCTGATTTTTTCATTTGTCAACTGTGCTTTTTATCTTTCCTTTTGCAAGTTCGGTATGGATCTTATCTCCGGCATTCACTGCTGATGCATCTTTAAGTATCCTGCCCTCCTGGTCATACGTCATACTGTAACCTCGTTGTAATATCTTTTTCGGGTCCAAATGGCTGACTTGTCTTTCCAATACTTCCAACATAGTCTTCTGTGAAGAAAATAAATGGCTTACAAGGATCCGAAGGGTCTTCCCATGGTGTTCAAGGTCGCTACGTTGCCTCCTTATAAAGGTTCGTACAATGGACTGGAGGTTCTCAGAATACCTGGATAGCTGCTCCTTTTTTTCGGTCAGGAGCCAGGTCACAAACCTCTTTAGTTCATCCTCCGCCTCTATCAGGGCTTCATAGGCAACATCCAGACGGGCAAGCAGGTCATACGCTACTTCTGTTGGTGTAATCCGGTTCAGGGCAGCCACCATCTCAACTACTGTTTCGTTTGTGGAGTGACCAATCCCGGTTATTACAGGTAGCGGGAAGGTACAAATATCCCTGGCCAGTTCATAATTATCGAAACAGGTCAGCCCGATTTCATCTCCCCCTCCACGGATGATCGCCACAAGATCGAACCTGGATGCTGGATCCTGGATCCTAGATCCTGGATCCTGGATGGCTGGATAACTGGATGACTGGATGCCGGATACGACCCCTAAATCCAAGTTTGCTTCGCATCTGCTTCTCCCGAGTACTCGGGATCGCAGCTTCGGCTCGCAA
>CALCGJ010000127.1 GCA_937900965.1 uncultured Bacteroidota bacterium
ACCCTGATACCCTCATACCTCCCTACCTCCCTACTTCCCTACTTCCCCACTTCCCTACTTCCCTACTTCCCTACTCTCACACTCTCATACTCTCTTACCCGGTGGCCATACCCCGCGCCAGCCATAGAAAAATCCAAGGTGATATCTGGCAGCGAAAAAATAGATCACATGTTTTAATTTGCTGAGTGGTAGATATAGGAATAGAATAGAGGTCAGAATAAAATAGGCAGGGAGTATCTTTGGAATTGAAAGTGTCAGAAGTGTCCCGACCTGAAAGAGGGTCACCAGACTGTTGGAGATATAATCGTCGGGACTGGAGAGTTCCCGGAGTTCCTTTTTCATCGCTCGTTTCACCAGGATCCCGACTCCGCATGCTGCTGTTACAGAAAGAATACTGCTCATGATGATCACCATCACCCCTGAAATGGGTATATAGAGCCACATGAGCAGAAAAAGTGAGATTGAGAGAAAGGTTCCCATGTGATACAGGATTCCCGCCACATAGGTTGGAAGATGGAGGTAAGCACTCTCCTTTTTAGCCGGGTTCATTGCGCCCGTCATGGCATAGAGAACTGCTGGGCTGACCTTTCCCGCCGGGGGGGCCATATCTTCAGGCTTTCCCAGCCTGATCAACCAGATACATTGTAAAAGGGCAGCGCTAAGGGAGACTACCAGAGAACACAACGCTATCCATTCGAACCAGACCATGTTCTCGAAGGCATCAGACACAACCATCCGGTTTCGGGAGACCTGCTACCCGGCATGCACCCCTGGCAGGACCGAGAGGAAACAGTTCGTAAATTTCCCGAAGTTTTACTCCTGTCTCCTTGCAAATAGTCCGGATCATCGGGGCCATCCCTTTCTCTTCAAAGTTACTTCGTATAATCCGTATGATAGCCCAGTGCTGGTCATTCATCGATTCGATTCCATCGTATCTGGCAAACAGTTGTGCCACTTCAGTGTTCCATAGCTGAGGGTTGGATAGGAATCCATCCCCATCCACCTCAAAGGCTTGTCCATCAATTTCCATTATAGGCATAAGCAGCTTGTATTTAATATTTTAGTGTGAACCAGGTTTTTACATCTAATGAGCCCGTGAATTCCGTCCGGTGCTCGAATTCATTCGTGTGCCTGTTATAGGTATAGTTGTTACTCCAGGCAGTATGGTTGGAATTGATCTGCTTAAGCGCGTCGGCGATGTACCGTACCTCTTCGTCCAGCATCGTTGGATGCAGTGAGAGCCGAACCCATCCCGGCTTTTGCGACAGGTCGCCATTGTTGATCAGGTTAGTGATCTCGTTTGATTTCTCATGGCTTACATTCAATAAGTAGTGTCCATAGGTGCCGGCACAGGCGCAACCACCCCTGACCTGGATGCCAAAACGGTCGCTCATCAACCTGACGATCAGGTTATAGTGAATTCCCGGCATGAAGAAGGAGATGACTCCTAAACGGTTGCGTATCTGATCTGCCAGAATATGGAGGTTGGGAACATTATCAAGTTCTGTAAAAGCAAGCCTTACCAACTCATGTTCGCGGAGGTGTATCCGGGATACGCCCATCTGCTCCTTCAACTCCATGCTCAAGGCTGTTTTGATTGCCTGTAAAAAGCCAGGAGTCCCACCGTCTTCCCGCAGTTCTATATCATCGAGATATTTGTATTCACCCCAGGGATTGGTCCAGTCGACAGTTCCACCTCCGGGTTGATCGGGTACAGCATTATGATAGAGGCTGGAGTTGAAGATCAGCACACCGGATGACCCAGGTCCTCCGAGGAATTTATGGGGAGAGAAAAAGATTGCGTCCAGCTGCTCCTCAGGATCTTCGGGATGCATGTTGATCTCATCGTATGGAGCCGAAGCGGCATAATCGATGAAAGCAACTCCTCCGTACCGATGCATAAGTTTTGTCATCTGGTGGATGGGAGTATGGATTCCCGTTACATTGGAACATGCGGTAAACGAACCGATTTTGAGCTTCCGGTCGCTATATTTGATCAGGGCCTCCTCAAGGCGGTTCAGGTCGACCAGCAGATCATCTCCCGGATCGATCACCACAACATCAGCCAGGGTTTCATACCAGGAGGTTTGGTTGGAGTGGTGTTCCATATGAGTAAGAAAGACCACAGGGCGGTCCTCATCGACAGGGTATTCAAATTTCTTTGCCGGACCGTATACCTTCAACCCAAGGATACGTTGAAACTTCACAATCGCGCCGGTCATACCGGTACCAGTTGTCAGGATCACGTCATGTGATCCTGCATTTACAAGTTGCTTGATTCGTTCATGTGCATACTTGTATGCCCGGGTCATCAGCATCCCGGTTTCGTTGGACCCGGTATGTGTATTGCCAACAAAAGGTCCGATATCCCATACCATCCTCTCTTCAATAGGCTTGTATAACCGTCCGCTCCCTATCCAATCGGCATAAACGAGTTTCCGGGTGCCATATGGGGAACTGAATTCTGTCTCCTGACCAATAATCTGGTTCCGAAATGGCTGAAAATGTTCTTCGGTCTTCATGAAATTCTCCTACAATTAGGGACAACAACAGGTATTGGACTCCTCTCTGTATCCCTGTTTGAGATAATGTAGAATAACGTTGGTGATCAGGGTCTCCCCGGTGGCGATGCACTGCATGTGATTCTCCCGGATAAGTTCACAAAAAAGGACATCAACATTGTTTACCAATACCGCAGAGCAATCTTCAATCAGGGCCAGAGGACCCTTCTCTTTATTAAAATAGGTATTTAGCCGGTTCTTCCGAAGTTCTTCGTTAACGATCTCTTCACCCTTTATAGTAAAAACAAGGAAGGCATCGGCATGACCAAGATCAGTGGCGATCTTCAATCCGTCGTGGGTTGGAACAGCAATCTTCATAGCAGTACAATGTTGAATGAATAGCTGATACAAAATTACACATGAGGATGGATCAAAAAGCATCCAGATGTGTGATTATCAATTGACTGACATGTGCTATATGCAGTATGTTTATGAGTGCCCGGTCATTCTTTCATAAGTTATGTTCTATTCTTTTTTGTGACGGATATCACATCCTGCCATGGATTTTTTTCGCATCTTTGCCCATAGAAATCATACTCTGTTATGCCATTTGCCCATGCTTCCTGATTCAGAACATCAGATTCTATCCTGCCGTGATTGCAACATAAGACATTGTGCAGCAGCCGTACTTGGAGTGGAAGAGCTTGACCTGATCAACAACAGCCGCCACGAATCTGTCTTCAGGAAAGGGGATATCATCATCCATGAAGGCTCCCCAACCTCATACATCATCTACCTGAAATCAGGACTCGTAAAGGAGTACATAAAAGGAAACCAGGAGAAGGAGCAGATCCTGCAGATTGTGAGAAAGTTTTCCTACCTGGGTCTCTCCTCCCTATTCGGGGATAAGGTCAATCATTACTCCTACGCTGCCCTTGAAGATATAACAGTGTGTTACATCGACATCTCTACTTTTCACCAGCTGATCAAAAAGAACGGATCATTTGGTTTTGAGATCCTGGTCTCCGTGTCGCGCGACAACCTCAACAACTTTAACCGGTTCATGAAGCAGTCGCAGAAAAAGACCTATGGCCGTGTGGCTGATGCCATTCTCTATTTCTCGAAGATCATTTATGAATCGAACGAGTTTGATATCCCGTTCACCCGCCAGGAGCTTGCTGACCTCATCGGTATTTCACGAGAGAGCGCTACGCGTGTACTCACCAAATTTAATGAAGACGGCATCGTGGATCTTCACGAACGTCATATCCGGATTGACAACCTTCCATTGCTGCAGCAGATTTCCAAGAACGGCTAGGCTTGCCCCTAAATCCCC
>CALCGJ010000128.1 GCA_937900965.1 uncultured Bacteroidota bacterium
GTAGGGGCGACCTGCCGTAGGGGCGACCTGCCAGGTCGCCCCTACTACAATGGTTATATCACCACCCCAGCAATGTAATACCTACACTCCATGGATATACCGCAGGCCCCTGGTTCTTCTGGAACATTGGGGTTACGGAGTATGTAGCGAAAAGGTTCAGAAATGACCAGCCGATCCTAAGAGAGGCATCCAGTTTGAAAGGATTCAGGTGATACTGACCGGGATTCCGAATGAGAGCTTTATCAGTATAGAATGTGGCAACCTTGTTACCGTTGTCATCGACCAGGAAGAAATTCTCTTTATACTGATAGAGACGTTGCTTCTGAAAGGTCTGGAGTCTCAGACCACCGATTACACCAACTGTGACATGAAAACTACTGATCCTGTGACCAGGGTTGGTCTGGAATTCGAACAACAACGGCAGGGTCATATAAGAGACAAACAACTTGTTGACCTTCATACCAACATTAGTGCCTTTGTCGTTGACGGTTTTGAAGGCAACAAGGGCAGCAGAATCTCCGATCAAAGTATAGGAGTTGTTGAAATAGTAGTTGTGCATGGAGAATCCCAATCCTGACATGAAACCGAATTTATTTCGCGCGATATTCACATTCAGTTCAATAGGGTTGATATTGACCATCATTGATCTGGCTGATTTCAGGTTGAGGTACTGCTCGTTGGGAGGAAAATCCATGTCGAAGTTTTTTGTAACATAACCGTTCCATCCAAAATCGATACCAGCCCAGTGGCCGTTGAATTTGCCTATTTTCCCGCCAAAAGGGCAGGTGCTCCAGTTACTCCAGGCAGAGACATCAGAGTATGATTTATGATCCCTCTTATTGATATAAATGACAATGGTGTCATCGCCGATATTTTTGACATTGACACCACTGAAATTGAAATCGTAATGTTCTCTATTGTGTTTATCCTTATTTTTATTCGTATTGTGATCTTCATCCTGTCCTTTGGATTTCCCGGGTAAAATAAAGATCATGGCGGCTGCGATAGCAAACGTCAGAATCAGGTTAAATCTTTTCATGTGTTCAGTGATTTTGGTTTGAGGGTAATAAGACGAGAGAGGGCTTGAAAAGTTACACTAAAACCGGATAATATTGCACATTGATTGCCATAAATTGCACATTGATTGCCATGGATAGTTATGATCCGGTATCCGGCATCTGGGATCTAGCTGTCCAGCTTGAGTACGGCGAGAAATGCCTTCTGCGGAACTTCTACATTGCCAATCTGCCGCATCCGTTTCTTGCCTTTCTTCTGCTTTTCGAGAAGTTTGCGTTTTCGGGTGATGTCGCCACCATAGCACTTGGCTGTCACATCTTTACGGAGTGCTTTTACAGTTTCGCGGGCGATGATCTTGGCGCCAATGGCAGCCTGGATAGCAACGTCGAATTGTTGCCGGGGGATGAACTCTTTCAGTTTGATACAGAATCTTCGGCCAAAATCATATGCATGATCCCGGTGAAGCAATGTTGACAGGGCATCTACCGGTTCACTATTCAGGAGGATGTCGAGTTTGACAAGCTGAGCCTCTTTGAACCCCGATTGATAGTAATCAAACGAAGCGTAACCTTTGGAGATACTTTTCAACCTGTCGTAAAAATCAAAGACGATTTCACCAAGAGGAAGTTCGACAGTAAGTTCTGTGCGGTCAGTGGTCAGATAGACCTGGTTTTTCAAGGTACCTCGCTTGTCGATGCAGAGTCGCATTATAGCACCTACATACTCGGACCTGGTGAGAATATTGGCAGATATGTATGGTTCTTCGATGTAGTCAACGAGAGTGGAGTCAGGAAGGCCTGACGGGTTATGCACCTCGATGACCTCACCTTTGTTAGTGAAGACTTTATAGGAGACATTGGGTACTGTTGTGATCACATCCATGTCGAATTCCCGGTCTAGTCGTTCCTGCACGATCTCCATGTGAAGTAATCCCAGGAAGCCACACCTGAAGCCAAAGCCCAGGGCCATGGATGATTCGGGTTCAAAGGAGAGGGAAGCATCATTGAGCCGAAGCTTCTCCAGGGAGTCGCGGAGCAATTCGTAGTCGTCGGCATCCACCGGATAGATCCCGGCAAAAACCATCGGCTTTACCATCTCAAACCCATCAATGGCCTCGCTGCAGGGTCTCGCCACATGGGTAATCGTATCCCCTACCTGCACCTCTTTGCTGGTTTTGATTCCGGAAATGATGTAGCCGACATCTCCTGCAAACAACTCTATCCTGGGCTCGGGCTTCATTCCCAGAATCCCTACCTCATCGGCTTCATATTGACTGCCTGCATTTACGAACTTCACTTTATCCCCTTTCCTGAGGGTCCCGTTGAAAATCCTGAAATATGCAATGATCCCTCGGTAGGAGTTGAACACAGAGTCAAAAATCAATGCCTGAAGCGGAGCTTTCGGATCACCTTTCGGAGGGGGTATTTTGTGAATAATATCTTCGAGGATACCCTCTATTCCATGACCATACTTCGCACTTGCTTCAATGATCTCATCCCGGTCGCATCCAAGCGTCTCTACAATCTGGTCCTTCACCTCATCAATCATCGCATTATCCATGTCGATCTTATTGAGAACAGGGATGATTTGAAGGTCATAATCAACAGCCATGTATAGGTTGGAGATAGTCTGAGCCTGGATGCCCTGGGTGGCATCAACCACCAGAAGAGCACCTTCACAGGCAGCAATTGCCCTTGAAACTTCGTAGGAAAAATCCACATGCCCTGGCGTGTCAATCAGGTTCAGGATATAATCTTCACCCTCGAAATGATACTTCATCTGGATGGCATGGCTCTTGATAGTGATACCACGCTCCCTCTCCAGATCCATATTGTCAAGCACCTGATTCTGATAATCCCGTTCCGTCATGGTTTGGGTTGACTCCAGTAACCGGTCGGCCAGGGTACTTTTCCCATGATCGATATGGGCAATGATGCAAAAATTGCGGATGTTTTTCACGGCGCAAAGATACGATATGTAAGGATGCGGTATACCGCTTCACTATAAAATATCATGTGCAAGTGGCATGCCACGTCTCTACCGTAGGCTCTGCGGCGTCTTTACCGTAATATCGTCACCGATCCCCTTAGTGTCCTTTTTTCAATGCCGGTAAGGGTAATCTCAAAAACATCGCAGACATAAAAGTAGACTCCGTCGCTGCAGGGCTGGTTGGTTGCCTGGTCTTTTCCATCCCAGTCGATGTCAGGTTCATGTGTGCGGAAGACCTCTTTTCCCCAGCGGTTGAAGATTACCAGGTCGATACTCTCAACGGAGGTATAAGGAAAGGGTTCAAAGAGATCGTTCCGGATGTCGCCGTTGGGAGTGAATACCCAGGGCAGACGGTAAACAGGGCAGTTGCTGTAGTTGATGCAGACGATATTGCTGAGATCGCTGTGGTTACCAACTGAGTCGATGGCAGAGATTCCGTAACACCCTACAATGGATTGGGAAGGCTGATGTTCGTAAATTGTATCGTGGATGTTAAAAAGGGAGTCGATGATCACAAGGTTCTGGTTTTTATCCGGTGTATACCAGATATAATATTTAATGATGTCGTATGTACATGTGTCGTTCGGATTGGTCCAGGAGAGTATGTTAACCGCGTTTTCACAGTCTGTATGAATCGAAAGAACAGGAGCACAGGGAGGGATGTCATCAACAGGTGTTCCGCAGGTAATCTGGGAGAAGTTGATGATTGGCTCAACAAATCCTCCCCCCGAATACTTCCCACGGCTCTCAATAAAGTAACAGTAGCTGATTCCGTTTGCAAGTCCGTTATCCGTATAGATGGGTTCCAGGGAAAACCCGATCGAATCGAAGAGGGACTGCAGGGGATTGTATCTGTAAATTGCATAGGTGAGATTGGTCCAGGGGACCTCAACATTCCAGGCCAGGATGAGTTTTTTATCGGTTGGGATAATTTCCAGGAACATTGATTTTGCTTGTTGTGAAGAGCCGATAAGAAACTGCATGCCGGGTGTTTCGTTATACAGGTCAATCCGGTAGATAAATGAGTAAATCTCAGTATTGAGAAGGGTGTCGATAAAGGTTGTATCGTTTAGATCGATGTAGGTATGGATTGGTGTAAACTGACCGGGTTGGTCGGATCTGGCCCGGGTAATTACGTACGAGTAGGGGCCAGGTGCCTGGATTGTATCAAGCTCAGTTGGTTTTGACCAGGCCAGGTATACAGATCCGTTGTTGTTATCGGTTATACGTATACTCACATTGGTGATAACCGGCACATCTTTTTTCAGCGTGGCACAGGCTTCATTGGATGCATATCCTTCTGCCAGATCGGGGTACCAGGCTGTTACCAGGTAGCAATATTTTATCCCCTGGTTGAGTCCCTGGCCGTTATTATTATCAAGATAACTGGTTTGATCCAGGTCTGTCAGAGTAGCTACCCGGCTATATCCGAGATATGGGGGAACACCCGTTTCGCAATACCCGGGTATAAATCCTGACGAATCGGCCTTCCGGTATATATAATACCCCGATGCATTGGGACAGGAGTAGCTGTCCCAGTTGAGGGTTATAGTTGTACCCAGTGGTGTGGCTGTGAGGTTCTCAGGTGCCGGGCCCACCACCCGGATCTTCATGGATTTAATGTCGGTAAGGCTGACCGGCTTGCTGTCGTCCTGAGCTTTGAAGAAGACCTGGTAAGAATTGTTCTTCACATGATCACATACGGTTTGCCAGTTAAATGTTGCTGTTACGTGAGCCGAGTCTGTAGCTGGGTTAGGCGTCATCGTGGCACTGTTTGGGGGCAATAAAAACGGGCCTCCGGTGGCTGTAAGAGTTACCCGGTTGGAATCGGGATCATAGGCTGAAACGGGGAAGGTAAGTGTTTGTCCGGCTTCCACGCAGGTATCCAGCATAGACTCAATCACCGGGGGGCGATTGTTGCAAGCGATTACAATGATCTGCATGTCCCGCAATACGCTTCCGATTTTTATTCCTTCGCGCCACTCTTCGATCAGGATGGCGATGTTGTATTCTCCCTGCTGGGGAGGTGTGACCCAGAAAAGATCACCTGTGACCGGATTCAGGCTGAGAGAGTCTGTAGCCGGAGGGAGCGTATAGCCAGGGATTGGGAGTCCCATTGCTCCTAAACAAGTAACCAGCCGGTAGGAGAGGCTGTCGCCATCCACATCGTAAGCTCCCGGGTTATGAAGAAAAGTTTGATTGACACAGGCATTGTCAATTGGAGGTAAGAGAAGTACAGGAGAGCTGTTATATCCTTCAATGAAAGGGCTGATCACCAGTTCGGAATAGATAAAAAGAGGGACATTGATAGAATTGGGAATATTCAGGATTCCTCCATTCCGGTTAGGATCTTCGCAGGATATTGTGTAGGTGGAGGGTCCTGGGAACGTGTGCTCCCCCTGGTATCTGTTATAGGAGATGTCATTGGGCAGGTACACGATCTCTTTCCTTGATATTTCACTAACCGTCCCATCACCCCAGTAGATGGTCAGAAAGTCGCGGTAAGCATTTGCCGGACTGGGTGTATAGGTGTAAGAGATGAGGGTGATCTCATATGTGAGTCCTGAAAGATGCCGGTAAGTGATTTCAGCAGCACGCTGGTGGGTTGCGATAAGCGATACGGGAAACGCGATGAGCGATAAGAATAGAATCAACAGCCGGTAGCAGGTACGGTTGGACATAAACAGCAGACCCTTTAGAATATCCTTTCAAAAGTAGTAATTTTCCTTGCGCTTTCGCCTGAGACTTGTTTCAATTCATTCTAAATTTAACTATTTTTGCAATACTTACAGAATCAGAAAGCCCTTCATGTACCACTTTGATTCAGAAACTGAGAAGAAAGAGATATTGTCGCGTTACCGTTACCTGATGAAGGTTTGGCTTCCTAAAAAGGAGGAGGACAGGAAGGTTGTCAGGAAAGCTTTCAATATGGCTTTGGAAGCGCACAAAGATATGCGTCGCCAGAGTGGGGAACCGTATATTTACCATCCTCTGGAAGTAGCTATCATTTGTGCTCAGGAGATTGGACTCGGGATGACATCTGTCATCTGTGCCCTTCTGCATGATGTTGTGGAGGATACGGAATTTACATTGGAAGACATCAGTGGCCTCTTCGGTGATGAGGTGACATCGATTATCGACGGCCTGACGAAAATCAACGAAATTTTTGACCAGAAGACCGCATCTATCCAGGCGGAGAATTTCCGCAAAATTTTACTCACCCTTTCCCACGATGTGCGGGTAATCCTGATCAAATTGGCCGATCGGCTCCACAATCTGCGTACCCTGGATGCATTGCTGGAGGAGAAGCAGCTTAAGGTGGCATCTGAGACTATATACCTCTATGCACCTCTGGCACATCGGCTTGGACTTCATGCCATCAAAACCGAAATGGAAGACCTGGCCATGAAGTATACCGAGCCCGAAATCTTTGATGCGATCTCAAATAAACTGAAGGAATCAGAGCAGGAGAGAATCCGTTTCATCAATAAGTTCATCAACCCGATCCGGCAATCGATGAATGATCAGGGTTTCAAATTCAGCATCTCAGGCCGTGAGAAATCCATTGCTTCTATCTGGGAGAAGATGAAGCATAAGGAGGTTACGTTTGAAGAGGTTTTCGATGTGTTTGCGATACGAATCATCCTTGATTCTTCCCTTGAATCGGAAAAGGCAGATTGCTGGACAGCATACTCCATTGTAACAGATATCTACCGTCCAAACATGGAGCGACTGCGTGACTGGATCTCGATCCCCAAGGCGAATGGATACGAAGCCCTGCACACTACGGTAATGAGTTATACCGGCCAGTGGGTTGAAATCCAGATTCGCTCGAAACGGATGGATGAGATTGCAGAGAAAGGGTATGCAGCGCATTGGAAATATAAGGATTCTATCAAAGTCAGCAGCCAGTTAGACAGATGGCTCGACCGGATCAAGGAGATGCTGGATTCACCAGAGAACGATGCCCTCTCCTTCATCGATGACATTAAAGGTTACTTCTTCCTGGATGAGATTTCAATATTTACTCCTCAGGGAGAGCTACGAACTCTCCCGGCCGGCAGTTCAGTGCTGGATTTTGCCTATGCAATCCACTCCGAAATAGGAAATACCTGTATTGGAGCAAAGGTGGATAAAAAGCTTGTCCCGATCAATACAGAGTTAAAAAACGGACAACAAATCGAGATTATAACTTCTTCGAGACAATCGCCGCGGGAAGAGTGGCTTGACTACGTGGTTACGACCCGGGCGAGAAGTAATATTAAACAGAGTATAAAGGAGCATAAACGGAAATTCCGGGCTCTTGGGGAGGAAAACCTCGTTGGATGGTTTGAGAAGTCAAGTATTGAACCTACGGCAGAGAACATGAAGCTTTTCCAGTCAGTAAATAATTTCACATCCCTCACCGACCTGTATTATGCAGCATCTCAGGATAAGATAGGTATTAAAGATGTAAAAGCATTTGCATCGGCCAACATGAAAAGTGGCTGGCTGACCTTCCTGACCAAACCTGGTGTCAAAACCAAACCAAAAGAGGTTGTTTCACCAGCGAAGAAAAAAGAGATAGCAGTACAGGCTTCCACTATTGCAGGGGGCCATGAAGGAGATAAGGGAAACGTGGGATTTGAAGTGGCTCTCTGCTGTAACCCCATTCCCGGAGATGAGGTGATTGGTCTTGTTGCATCGGACCACCTCCCTATCCAGATCCACCGAACCAAATGTCCGAGAGCTATCGAATTGATGTCGAGCTTCGGGAATAAAATGGTTAAAATACAATGGGCAAACAGGGAGTCCATTTCCTTTATTGCCGGAATCAAAGTTGCAGGAATTGACAGGATAGGAATCCTGCATGATATCTCCGGTGTGATCTCGGCAGAACTGAATCTCAACATAAAATCATTCTCGCTGAATGCCGAAGATGGCTATACCGAAGGTGAGTTTAAATTGTTTGTTGAGGATGTACAAACCCTTAACAGGTTGTTAATGAACCTCAGAGAAGTAGATGGGGTTAGGAAAGTAACCCGTGTTGATTAAAAAAATTATTTGAATCACGTCTAAATAAACTTATTTTTGTACTTTTATAGAAATTTCCAAAGATGATGAAGAAAATAGTTGAAGATTCGTTTGACAACATTCGCAAGCTTTTCACAGATTACCTTGAACAGCATGGTCACCGGAAAACTCCGGAACGCTTCACAATTTTAAGAGAGATATTTGCGACGGATGGTCATTTTGATATAGAGACGTTATATATCCGGATGAAAAATCATAAATATAGGGTCAGCCGTGCTACTTTGTATAATACGATTGAGTTACTTCTTGATTGCGGCTTGGTTACCAAGCATCAGTTTGGCACGAATTACGCTCAGTTTGAGAAGACAAATCTGATGATACAGCATGATCATTTCATTTTTAATGAATCCGGGGAGGTGCTTGAATTTTACGATCCCCGGATCGAAGAGATCAAAGCACACGTTAAAGATCTTTTTAACGTAAAGATCACGCATTATTCACTTACTTTTTATGGAAGCTCACAAGAGCCTAAATAAACTCCCCGATAGATGAAGGTTGATGTTATTTTAGGACTGCAGTGGGGAGATGAGGGTAAAGGGAAGATCGTAGATGTATTCACACCACGCTATGATGTCATTGCACGTTTTCAGGGTGGTCCGAATGCCGGGCATACCATTGAGTTTGATGGAAAGAAGTTCGTTTTGCACACCATCCCCTCAGGAATTTTTCACCCGGAGAAACAGAATGTTATAGGCAATGGGGTCATTATTGACCCATTCATTTTATTCCAGGAGGTTGATTCATTGCTTGCTTCCAATCTCAATCCCATTGAGAATCTGCTTGTTTCCCGCCGGGCCCACCTGATTCTTCCCTCTCACAGGTTGCTGGATGCTGCCTATGAGGCTTCGAAAGGCGCAGATAAGATCGGCTCCACCCTGAAGGGAATCGGACCTGCCTATACCGATAAATACAGCCGGGTTGGATTGAGGGTTGGAAATCTGAACGACAGCAGTTTCAACAGTTGTTATGCATACCTGAAAGAGCGGCACCTGGAAATTGTGCGACAGTATAAGTTTGATTATATAAATTACCTCATTGACGGCTTGCCGTTTGATGAATATGAAGAGGCCTGGCTGGAATCCGTGAAACGCCTGAAACAATTTCGCTTCGTTGATAGTGAATACTACCTGAATAGGTGCATTTCTGATGGAAAATCTGTTTTGGCGGAGGGAGCACAAGGGACTCTTCTCGATATTGATTTCGGTTCTTTCCCCTATGTTACATCGTCCAATACCATTACTGCCGGTGCCTGTGCCGGGCTTGGCATCGCTCCCGGTCAGATAGGGACTGTGTACGGTATATTCAAAGCATATTGTACTCGTGTTGGAGGAGGACCATTCCCAACGGAGTTACACAATGAGCAGGGCGATCATCTGCGTAAAGCCGGACATGAGTTCGGCAGTACTACAGGGCGGCCACGCAGGTGCGGTTGGCTTGACCTGCCTGCCTTAAACTATGCCATCATGTTGAACGGGGTCAACAAATTGATCATGATGAAAGCTGATGTAATGGACTCAATGGAGAGCATCCGGGTTTGCACAAGTTATGAACGGGAGGGCATCCTTAGTGACAAACTCCCATTTGACCTGGGTGATGAGAAGATCCATCCGGTTTACGATACTCTGCCAGGATGGAATTCTTCTTCAGATGGTCGTATGATTCTTGAAGCCCTTCCCGGGAATCTTGTTGCCTATACCAATTATATAGAACAAGCAACCGGATTACCGATTGAGATCATTTCCCTGGGTCCCGACAGGACCCAAACTGTATTCAGAAAGGGAGAGATTAAAGTTTCCGCTTGATTTCGATTATCTCGTATCCTTCAATGATGTCGCCAACTTTGATGTCATTGAAGTTTTCAATGTTGAGCCCGCATTCATAGCCGCCGTTTACCTCTCTCACGTCGTCCTTGAATCGTTTGAGCGAAGCGAGGTTACCTGAATAGACAACAATTCCATTACGGATGATACGCACCTTGGTATTGCGGGTGATTTTTCCGTCGAGAACAAAACACCCGGCAATGGTTCCCACCTTAGTAATCTTGAATACATCACGCACCTCCACATTGCAGAGGATCTTCTCCTCGAGTTCGGGTGCAAGCATCCCTTCGATGGCGGCTTTAATCTCTTCAATAGCCTGGTAGATAATTGAGTAAAGCCTGATGTCGATCTGTTCCTGTTCTGCCAGTTTCCGGGCAGAAAGTGAAGGACGTACCTGGAAACCGACGATGATGGCGTTAGAAGCGGAAGCGAGAAGGACATCAGATTCGGTAATTTGTCCAACCGATTTATGGATTACATTCACAATAATGTTTTCAGTAGAGAGCTTGATCAGGGAATCGGCAAGGGCCTCAACAGACCCATCAACATCGGCCTTAACGATGACATTGAGTTCCTTGAAATCGCCGATGGCAATCCGCCGGCCGATTTCGTCGAGGGTGATGTGCTTTTGTGTACGGATACCTTGTTCCCGTTGTAATTGCAGTCGTTTGTTACTGATTGATTTGGCCTCCCGTTCGTCGGTAATCACATTGAACCCGTCACCGGCTTGTGGCGCACCATTCAGTCCAAGCATAAGGATAGGGGTAGAGGGGCCTGCTGTTTTTATTGGCTGGTTTCGCTCGTTGTACATAGCTTTCACCTTCCCGAAGGTTGATCCGGCAAGTACAATATCTCCTACCTGCAGCGTGCCATTCTGCACCAGCAGTTTCGCAACATATCCTCTTCCTTTGTCAAGGGAGGATTCAATTACGGTACCGGTAGCCATTTTATCCGGATTGGCTTTCAAATCAAGCAACTCGGATTCCAGGAGGACTTTCTCCAACAGGAGGCTTACATTTGTCCCCTCTTTGGCTGAAATCTCCTGAGTCTGGTATTTCCCACCCCACTCTTCAACCAGGATGTTCATCTTCGAGAGCTCTTCCCTGATTTTTTCAGCATTGGCATTGGCCTTATCCATTTTGTTAATGGCAAAGACTATTGGAACGCCTGCAGCCTGTGCATGGTTAATAGCTTCCCGGGTTTGCGGCATTACGGTTTCATCGGCAGCAATTACAATGATGGCAACATCAGTTACTTTCGCTCCGCGGGCACGCATAGCTGTAAAGGCTTCATGGCCGGGAGTATCAAGGAATGTGATCGCTTTTCCGTTCTCAAGCAATACCTCGTAAGCACCGATATGCTGGGTGATCCCACCTGCCTCACCGGCCACAACATTGGCACTGCGGATGTAGTCGAGCAGTTTGGTCTTACCATGATCAACGTGGCCCATCACTGTAGCAATCGGTGGCCGGAAGACAAGGCCTTCTCCATCATCAGTGTCATCGGCCAGGTCAATAGCCTCCTGCACCTCAACACTTACGAACTCTACCTTGTAGTCAAACTCCTCTGCCACCAGGCTTAATGTTTCTGCATCGAGCCGCTGGTTAATCGAGACGAACATGCCAAGGGTCATACAGGTGGAGATGACTTCAGTAACCGGTACGTTTATCATGGTAGCCAGTTCGTTGGCTGTCACAAACTCGGTTACCTGAATGATGCGTTTTCCTTCTGCGATCCGCTCTTGCTCTTCATGCATGTGCTGGCTGGCAGCTTCCCGCTTCTGACGACGGTATTTCGAAGCTTTTGATTTACCTGTCGGACTGAGACGACTCAAAGTCTCTTTGATCTGACGTTCAATATCCTCTGACGAAATCTCAGGTTTATTGAAATCCCTTGATGTTTTCGTTCCTTTTGGACGTGCCTTGCCACCTTCAGCCTGCAGATTGGCACCAGGTTCTCCGGGTTGACGTTTTATCCGTTTACGCTTCTTCTTCTTGGACTTCGTTGAATCATCCGAGGAAGAGGCAACGGGTTGTTTCTTTTCAACCTTTTTTGGCTCTGGAAGAATCATTGATCCAAGGATGGTAGGGCCTTCCAGCTTAATCCTTGTAGTAGCAAAAAAGTTATCGGGTTTCTCTTCTTTTGGAGGAGGAGATGGGAGCAGCTCTTCAACAACCACTTCCGGCACTTCAGGTGTGACAGGGGCAGCTTCAGCGGCCGGCTCTGTTACTTCGGCTTCGACCGGTTCCGGAGTGACCTCTTTTTCAACCTTCACCTTTTCCTTCTTCCCTTTGCCTTTTGTAGTCCCTTTCTTCTCTTTTTCAGGAAGGTCCATCTTGCCAAGGATCTTCAACGCAGAAACCGGCTTCTCCTCCGGGGTTATATCTGCAGTGCCGGCACTCTCTTCCGGCTCTTTAGCGGGTTCTTTCGTTTTCTCCTCTGCCTTCTTCTTCTTTGTTAACTCTATTTCCTCAGAGACCTTCTTCTCTTCTTTCTTTACCTCTTTCTCTTCTGCCTTCTCTTCTGCGACTACAGCTTCCTCTTTGACTTTTGGTTTCGGAGCTACAGGTGTCTCCTTCTCCTTAACTGGCTCCTCTTTCTTATGGATTTCAGAGAGTTTATTATCCAACCCAAGCGATACATTCTTGATGATCAGGTCCTCCATCTCCTTCTCCTGATCGTCAGCGATATCTCGTTTGTCTTTAATGGTAACGGTTTCGTTACCACCAAAGTTCAATCCGATCTTCTTCGCTTCTTCTTTTACATGTTTTTCGGAGGCGAACTCATTCATCAACAGGGTGTACATCTCCTGTGACAACTTGGCATTGGGGTCCCGATCCAACTTAAATCCTTTTTTATTCAGGAACTCCAGAACCGTGGCAATCCCGATGTTGAATTCCCGGGCTGCCTTGCTTAACCTTACTGATGGATTACCTTCACTCATATATGTCTGCTCACTCCCTGCCGCTCAAATTGGGCGTAAAATTAGGACTTTTTATTCAAACTCAGCGGTTAATATGCGAATTACTTCCTTGATGGTCTCCTCTTCAAGATCGGTTCGTTTAACCAATTCTGCTACCTCAAGGTCGAGTACACTCTTAGCTGTGTCGCATCCGATCGTCTTCATTTCGTCGATGATCCACTGATCAATTTCATCCGAGAATTCCTGAAGATCAACATCTTCGTTGTCGAAATCCGTATCCCTGTAAACATCAATCTCATATCCGCTTAACTTCCCGGCCAGTTTGATGTTGTAGCCCCCTTTCCCAATGGCAAGAGAAACCTGGTCTGGTTTCATGAAAACATCCGCTTTCTTGTTCTCCTCATCGATAGTTATAGAGCTCACTTTGGCCGGACTCAGGGCACGCTGGATAAAGAGGGATGGGTTATTGGTGAAGTTGATCACGTCGATGTTCTCGTTTTTCAGCTCCCTGACGATCCCATGGATTCGTGATCCTTTCATCCCTACGCAGGCTCCAACCGGGTCAATCCTGTCGTCGTAAGATTCTACAGCGATCTTGGCACGTTCGCCGGGAACCCTGACTATCTTCCGAATGCTGATCAATCCGTCATAAACCTCAGGGACTTCTGCCTCAAAGAGCCTTTCCAGAAATGCCTCTGAAGTCCTCGAGAGGATAATATAAGGGGTGTTGTTTTTCATCTCCACTTTCGAAACTACAGTGCGGATTGTGTCTCCTTTCCTGTAGAAATCGGAAGGGATTTGTTCCGACTTGGGGAGCATTAGTTCAATCCCTTCATCATCAAGCACAAGGATCTCTTTTTTCCAGACCTGGTATACCTCTCCGGTGATGATCTCACCGATCTTCTCTTTGTATTTCAGAAAGATGTTATTCTTCTCGTACTCCTGGATTTTTGAGATGAGATTTTGACGGATCGAGAGAATCTCCCTGCGGCCGAAACTCAACAGTTTAATCTCTTCCGAAAGTTCCTCTCCAACCTCGAAGTCAGGTTCAATTTTAATTGCTTGGGAGAGCGGTACCTGGATGTTTTCATCCTCCACCTCTTCGTCCTCCACAATGGTCCGGTTCCTCCAGATCTCCAGGTCACCCTTGTCGATGTTGACGATGATATCGAAATTGTCGGCTGAACCAAACTGTTTCGTCAGCATATGCTTGAAGACATCCTCAAGGATGATCATCATCGTCTCCCTGTCAATGTTCTTGAATTCCTTGAATTCGGAGAAGGTTTCGACTAAATTGAGTTGTTCCATTTTAA
>CALCGJ010000129.1 GCA_937900965.1 uncultured Bacteroidota bacterium
GGGATTCACATATACGGCGTCGTAAATTGTATCCCTGTCTCCCGTTACATTGGTAACAATCAACCTCACATCGTAGGTTACGTCGTAGGGAGGCAAATACTGATGCGACGGACTGGCGATAGCAGCAGTACCCCCATCACCGAAGTCCCATGCATAGGCTACAATCGGATTAGCAGGATCGGCGATCGATGCATCCCAGAATGAGACCTCATCTCCGTAACAAGAGGTGTTTGTATAGTAGAAATACGAGATAAGCAGTGGCCGTATCGACACTGATTTATTGACTGCGGTTGAGCAGGCTGCAGCAGGATTGGTCTCCGTTAATGTAATAATTCCGGTTCCAATAGCTCCCCAGTTCACCGTGATCTGACTGGACCCTGCACCAGATCCTATGGTTCCTCCCGTAACTGTCCATGCATAGGTATGTCCGGGAATATCAGGAGTGGAATAAACCACTAACGTTTGGTTGTTACTGACTACTCCGGGGCCAGTGATAACGGGCGAATTATCAGGACACTGAGCGAATGAACCGGCAGAAATACTTGCCACCAGAAAAAGAGCCAATACACTGTGTAAAAATCTTCGGAACATATTGTTGCGATTAGAAACGTGTGTTACAATCTAGGTGTTATCATTATACTTCCAATATATAACAAAGGTTTCATACAAAGGTTGCTTTTCCCATTGTGTGAAATCCATAACAAAAAATAATTGGAACAAAAATAAGACAAATTTCATTGAAAGATAAGCCACTACGCAACTTTATTGTTTTTTTTTGTCATTACAAATAGCTGTTACCTATTTCTTTTTCAAAAGAATCCTGTTACTTTTGCAACGAATAATTCCACCCCCTATGAAAAAATCACTCCTGATCGTTCCCGGCATTCTGGTTGTAATCCTTCTGGTTTTCTCAGGATGCAATAAGAAGACAACGCCGGATCCATGTGAAAACAAAGGCCAGATCTGTATCACTAACAAACTTGATTCTACTGCAACTATCCAGGTTGTTCAAACGAATCTTGTATTTGACCTTGACAAAGATTACATGCAATGTCTGGTGCTAACAGGTGACAGTCCCTATAATTTCAAGATTACCAGCAACAAATTTCACCTGGACACCACCTTTATACTCCTCTCATGTGATGACAAACAGTTGATTCTGGAATAATTTTTCGGATTTGTCGGGATTGGCAGGTTAACGGTCGAACCTGACTTTGTTACAGAAAAAGACCATCCGCTTATCGTTTCCCCCTATTGATATATCCCTGATCTCCTGGTATCCCCAACACAGGAAATATTCGTCAAACCAGTGTACCATAATACTTCCTGACTCTGCAAGCAGTTTATCGTTTGCAGTCATTAACTCCAACTCAGAAAAGGAGGTCTTTTCGATAGTCTTGTCCTTGTCAATAATCCTGCACGCAACTTTTCCTTCACTGAAGTAGGTAAGGATTAGTTCATTTCCCGATGGATAAAGTGTCACTTTTGGTTCCAGTTTGAGTGAAAGCACGTTCCTGAGTTTCATAGCGTTGTCCCAGATCAACTTCCCTTCTTTGTCAAATGATGCCAGGATGATGCCGGTAAATCGGTATCCGTCAAACACAGAGTATGAATTGGTATATGGCCGGCCATAAAAATCATAATCGGTAAAAGATTCCGTATGATATTGTGGATTATAGGCTTCAGCTGCCACAATAAACTGATTATTCCATGGTAGAATATCGTGAAGCAAAAGGGAGAAGTCAAGCGAATATTCCTGATCGGACCGGCTTTTTTTCATGCTCTTTTTACGCAGACTGAGGATATCATTCTCACTCAACAGTTGGCTGATGTTCTTAAAATCCAGGAAATTATAAAAATTCATCGATTCCTGGATTGATGAAATAAATGGTGATACAAAAACACCTGTTGATTCAATCTCCTTTGATTTTTTACCAGCAGAAGCGACAGTGTATGTACCTGCAATCAGGGTTTCAGTATTGGATATGTCTATCTCTGAAGTATGAATAAAGTCGCGACCTGAATTCTTGTTGCTAACCTGTGACTCAAATACCTTTTTCCCATCTGAAAGGTATCTGCACAAGAAAAGAACGTTGTTATTCTTCGACAATTGCTTGTATATAAGCGCGTTAATCATTAAATCAGCAGGATCTATTGAGCAACGCACCAGGGAAGAAGGCTCTCCTGGCATCAAAGGGACTAAAGAGGGCTTTCCTGTTGGAAGATCCATAATCAGAATTGCAGGTTCATTATTTTCATTGTTTATTCCGATGTAAGCTTGCCGCCTGATCACCTCAAACGAAACCATTGTCCCCGATTCAGGAGTTTTACCGTTGTTGAGAATAAAAGAACCTGTTTGAAGAAGAACACTAAGGATCTGAAATTCAACCTCTTTGTTCTTGTTTTTCTTGTTTGTCTCAAAATAAAAGTAGAGTGTGTCTTCTCCTGTTGCTACATCCCTGTAATCCAGTGATGAGAGGATTGGGGCGCTTTTTACCCAGGATTTCTGCAGGTTACGATCGTAGAATGTAAAGTACCACCGGGTAGAGTTATCGGGGGTCACCTCTACGCTTTTATAAAAAAGGATCATCCCTGCCGAACCGCATGGGATGATCCTGTATGTCTCCTTATCTGAATGAGCTGTAATTTCGATGCGTAATGGCTTGTCGGTTACTGTGAATGGCTCCTGGCTCTGCCCGGAGGTCATCCATGTGAACCAGAACAGAAATACAGCGATAAAACCATTGTGGTTCATTCAGTCAAGGTTTTGCTATTCTTTGATAAGCTTTTTTACACCTTTTTCTCCTTGTGCTCCGGTTACCCTGATAAAATAGACACCGGGTGGCAGGTCAGTACAGGAGATTGTACCGGAAGTTCCTGTGATTCTCTCATGTTTCACTTCGGAACCAAGTAGCGAAAGAAAGATCACATCCTTTTCACCAGGTTCAGAGAAAGTCAATGTTACCTGTTCCCTGGCCGGATTCGGAAAGAGGCTGAACGAGACCTTCTTTTTCACCGGATCGGCTACACCAATAAGTATTTCACCGGTTATAAGGATCTCATCCATCTCCCAGGTTTTGGCTGCGGTAGAGGTGGAGGTATACATAAATCCAACATAGACACTATTTCCCGTAATTCCGGAGACATTAACAGCTCCGGAAGGTGTCCAGGACCATCCTCCAGCCGAAATTGTTGCTGAAAGATCTACCCACTCATAATCATTTGGATCTCCGACTCCGTCATACTCATTCGAAATCTTTACTTCAATATCAGGACCATCGTAGTTGCAGGCACTCTGAAAGGTAAGTTGCTCATTGATATAGGTATCAAAATTCATAGCCGGTGAGATAAGCCAATCCTCATTTACCACAGCCGCACCGCTGAATCCACTCATTTTTGCACAGGGAGAATCTGCAATGCCATGAATCGAATCAATCACCCAGAATTGCTGCTGACCGATAACGTTCTGGGTACTCCATGTTCCCATTGTACCATCGTTAAAATTCTCATAATTTATGATCACAATATTGGGTGTAGTGCTCATTACAGAAGGAGGTGTTCCGTCGCTCTTGTAGTCAATGTTTGCGCCTGTGTTGGTATACGGAAATATCTTAAAATAGTAAGGCTGATTGCTTGGAAGATCGTAAAATGTGTAGGTCCCCATACCCTGAAGCACATTCACGGCAGCTGTACCATCACCCAGGTCCGGATCATTGGCTACCGGAGTCCCATCGACAGGGAGCGAGATGTTATTCTGATCACTTGCTTTGATGAGGTATGCAGTAGGTAACTGGGTTCCCACAGCATCAGTCCATGTTAATGTAATTGAGAATGGGAACGGTTGAGCGGCAAACTCAGTCGGGTAGTTGGACGGCTCAGGAAGCGGTGCGCCCCCAAAGGCTGTCCATGTAACATTGTCGATAGCTACCTGACCCGATGAGGTGTTTTGTTGCTTGAAATCCAGGGTAAAATCTCCGGGAGAGTCAACAACGATTGGTCCTGAGTTCAGGATAACTCCCTGCTGCGCACTGCTTGTTACTGTGGCTACCAGGAGTCCGTTGACATATACATCCATGTTGACATTGGTGGAAAATCCCTGCATGTAATCAAAACTTAGTGTGCCGCAACCGTTATGCAGGAGTCCTGAAATAACCTCGGCTTCAGGTGTTCTGTCTTTCCCCAGGCAGGGAGTCGGAGGATTGATTAAAATATCTCCACGGCATTGCCAATAGGTCCAAATAGATCCATCCTGACCTGTAAATGTTCCGTCCTGATATGAGTTGCCGGATTCAGGGAAATTGGCGAAATTCTCTGTTCCCTGGGCAAATAACAGGATTGCCGGAAGAAAAAGAATGATGAAAATGAATGATTTTTTCATGATATTTTTTATTATTTGTTATTGAACAACTACCTTTTTAATTCCGGATTTTCCATTGACCAGGTCTATCACACGGACAAAATAAATACCTTTCGTGAAGCCTGCTGTAGAGAGTTTATGTTTGGGAACGGATGTATGGGTTGACAGAATCACTTTTCCCAGTTCCGTAATCAAACTAATTTCATAATTTGACTGAACGGGAAGCTTCACAGTAACCGAACCATCAGTAACCGGGTTGGGGTATACCGCGAAGTTAACGTTGCTATTCTGATCATTCATTGCATTTACCCCTACTTCGATGTAATCGTAACGGATAAGAGTGGTATGACCTGCAATATTGGAAACCTTCAACGACACGTTGAATTCCCCCATATCATTGTAGGTGATGGGAGGTGGAGTGGCACCGTTATAGCTTGACGGGTCTCCCCCTTCAAAGGTCCATTCGTAACTGTCAATTGTTCCTGTTGATGCATCCGTGAAGTTGACCACTCCTCCAGTTACAAGAGTCGTATCATCAGCAAAGAAATCAGGAACCGGAGGATAAGAACATCCCTCCAGAGGTGTAGCCCAGATGGTATCTCCTGCCCCGTTTATAGCTGCAAACTCAATAGCATGACGCCAGTTCTCGCCTAACGAGTTGTTAGAACCGGGGTCGCACAGCTCCAGCGAGGGGCCATATCCGTCGGCCAGGGAATCCCAGGGGATCATATCGTCATAGGTGACCGAATCGATAACGTTTCCTGTCGGTTCATTGAGGACGATCTCTTCACCCCCATTGTTCAACGCTCCATCTGTCCATTCCAGGGTGGTAATACCAAAGGCATTTAGCATCGCCTGGGCACTTTCTGCCACGATGACATATGCCCCGGGTGCAAGTGTATAAGAGGGGAATGTAAATGTCACTCCTTTTGAGAAGTAGAAGTTTTCCAGGTTAACCTCTGCCACATCGTTGTTATACAATTCGATAAATTCGAGCGTATCTGTTCCGCTCTCAGGTGGGTTGTACATAATCTCTGTGATTACGATATCCGCCTCAACCGGCGCATTCACAGTAATGTATCCCATCTTGCAGAGCACATCAGTTCCGTATGCATTCGTGACGGTAAGGCAAACATTGTAGACACCCGGGTACTCCCACATGATATTAACCGGGTTAGGATCGTTAGATGTCATCGGATTCCCCCCCACGAAGCTCCAGTTCCAGGTATCGGGACAGAACTCTGTTGCATCAAAAAAATCGATGGTTTCACCAACCATGATTGTTGTTTGACTGGCCGAGAAATCGCATATCGGGGGGCCCGGATCACACAATGTTGTAAATAAAGCATTGTCGCCATATGAGGTCTCAAGTGCATTTGTGGCATATGCCCTAACGTAGTATGTTGTTTGGGGTAAGAGGCCGGTCATGACACTTGTATAAGCCCCGGTGGTTCCAGGTTCGACAGTAACCATGTCTGCCAGGGTTGGATCGAATGTTGTTCCGTAACAGAGTCCTCTTGCAATAACAGGTGAACCGCCATCATCAGTCACATTTCCTCCACCGGTTGCTGTGATGTTCGTTATGTTTGTAACGGCAGGATCGGTGATTACCGTTGGGCCGTAGAAGTCAGGGACACCGGTCACCAGTATCTCATCTACCTCCCAGGTTGCCGACGCTGTGCTGGTGCTGGTAAATTTAAACGCTAGAAAAACACCGGATCCTGATGTCCCGGAGATATCCAGTGAACCGGATGGAGTCCAGGCCCATCCTCCGGGGCATAGTGTTGCAGTCAGCATCGTCCATGTGGCCAGATTCGGATCGCCGGTACCGGCATAATCATTTGAGATATACACTTCAAGATCAGGACCTGTATAGTTTTTGGCAGTCATGAACCGGAAGTGTTCATCTGTATAATGGTTGAAATTCATGGATGGAGAGATCAGCCAGTCTTCATTGACATTATTTCCTCCCGCATATCCGCTCATCTTTGCACATGGAGTCCCTCCAAAGCCATAATTCTGCTCAATCCCCCATACCTGGCTTCCCGTCACACTGATTGGAGTCCAGGAGCCAAGTGTACCGCTGTTAAAGTCCTCTTCGTTGATGATCACTACATCAGGTGTGGTGGCACTGGCAGAAGGAGGGGTTCCATCCGTTTTATAATCGATGGTAGCACCAGCATTGGTATAAGGGAATATCTTGAAATAGTACATCACGTTGCTGGGCAGTCCGCTGAAATTGGCTGCCTCATTTCCCTGAGTGATGTTGAGCGCTGCAGTACCATCCGTCAGGTCCGGATCATCAGCAACTGGTGTTCCGTCAACCGGAAGAGCAATGTTATCGGCATCGCTTGCCAGGATAAGGTAGGCCGAAGGTAGTTGTGCCCCAATAGCATCAACCCAACTCAGATCGACAGCGAAAATATCAGGAGTAGCCATGAAGTTAGCCGGATAGTCTGTTGGCTCGGGGTCAACGACTCCTGTCATGACTTGATTTGCATTGAGGTTCCCGGGGGTCTCCGGTTGAGGAGCTTCCCACGTGAAAGCCGCATAGGCTGCTCCTGTTCCACCCAACTGGAGCGATTCGCCGATCGGGGTTGAAGAGGTTTCTGCCACTCCGATATCCGTAGATGTTACACCGTTTGCAACTCCGTTTGAGGCAGTAAATGAGCCTTCATAGCTCAAGAACTGTCCACCAATAAGGGTTCCCTGGTAATCGAGTGCCAATCCATCCGGGGCTCCGTTCTGGAGTCCGTTGGATGGGTAGGTATAGTAAAAGAATGTAAAACCACTGATTGTTGATCCGGCTGTAAAGAGATCCAGTGTTTTTGTATTGTAGCTTGCTCCACCGTTTCCATTGTATAATGTCACGGTAAAATCCGAAAGGGTATAATTGCCTGCATCCTGCAGTACAACCTCCACAAACTCTCCAACATCTCCACCGCTATTATCATAATGGAATTCATTGATCCAGATGTTCTGAGCGGTTAGGGCGGATGAAAAACCTACTGCAATCAACATGAAAAAAAGTACTTTTTTTACATTCATAAGACTAAGGATTTTTAACAAATTATTATTTCGTGCATGCAAGTGATGAAAGTAATGGTTTTATCGTTTACAGCCAAATGTTTTGATAAGTTGTTAATAAAAAAGGGGCTGTCCCGATGTGTTGAGACAACCCCTAAGATTTAGGTTATAGAACCGATTGCTTACTTTTTATCATCGACCTCTTCAAAGTCGACATCGGTTACCTCATCGTCACCCGGACCTTTTGACTTGCCAGGGTCAGTCTGAGAGTCTTCCTGCTGGCCTGGTTGCGGTTCTGCCTGTGACGTGTTTTGATACATCTCCTGGCTTGCTGCCTGCCACATGGCGTTCAGGTTAGCCATTGCACTATCGATACCGGCAAAATCCTGGCTCTTATGAGCGGTTTTCAGCTCCTCAAGGGCTTTTTCGATCTCTCCTTTTTTATCTGCAGGTACTTTATCTCCAAACTCTTTCAGTTGTTTTTCTGTCTGGAAGATCAGGGTATCAGCTGTATTCAGCTTATCCATCTCCTCTTTCATCTTCTTATCGGAATCGGCGTTGACCTGTGCCTCCTCTTTCATTCGCCTTATCTCCTCTTCGGACAGACCGGATGAAGCTTCGATCCGAATATTCTGTGACTTACTGGTTGCTTTGTCTTTGGCAGTTACGTTGAGGATCCCGTTGGCATCAATGTCAAAGATCACTTCGACTTGCGGAACACCTCTTGGAGCCGGGGGAATTCCATCGAGATGGAATCGTCCGATGCTCTTATTCTGGTTCGCCATAGGCCGTTCACCTTGCAATACATGAATCTCAACAGATGTCTGGCTATCAGCTGCTGTAGAAAATACCTCCGATTTCCGGGTTGGTATTGTAGTGTTTGATTCAATCAACCGGGTCATAACACCTCCAAGTGTTTCGATACCCAACGACAATGGAGTAACATCAAGGAGCAGGACATCTTTGACCTCTCCTGTGAGAACGCCACCCTGGATAGCTGCTCCGATAGCAACAACCTCATCGGGATTAACACCTTTTGAAGGTTCTTTACCAAAGAAATCCTTTACGATCTTCTGGATAGCTGGGATCCGTGTTGAACCTCCAACAAGGATTACCTCATTGATATCAGAAGCTTTCAATCCGGCATCTGCCAGGGCTTTCCTGCAAGGCTCAACGGTAGCCTGCATCAGCGGGTCGATTAGTTGTTCCAATTTAGCCCTTGACAGTTTTTTTACCAGGTGTTTTGGCACTCCATCAACAGGCATGATGTATGGAAGATTAATTTCGGTCTCTGTTGAACTGGACAATTCAATCTTAGCTTTTTCAGCTGCCTCTTTAAGCCGTTGCAAAGCCATCGGGTCTTTCCGCAGGTCAAGACCTTCGTCTTTCTGGAACTCATCGGCCAGCCAGTTGATGATTTCATGATCAAAGTCGTCTCCTCCAAGGTGGGTATTTCCGTTGGTTGATTTTACCTCAAACACGCCATCACCCAGTTCCAGGATAGAGATATCGAATGTACCACCTCCCAGGTCATACACTGCAACTTTAATGTCTTTATGCTTTTTCTCAAGTCCGTATGCCAAAGCGGCTGCGGTAGGTTCATTGATGATGCGTTTTACATCCAAACCAGCGATTTCTCCGGCCTCTTTGGTAGCCTGGCGTTGTGAATCACTGAAGTAAGCAGGCACTGTAACAACAGCCTCTTTGATCTCTATACCGAGGTAATCCTCTGCCGTTTTCTTCATTTTCTGCAAGATCATTGCTGAGATCTCCTGCGGCGAATATTCTTTATCGTCAATCTTGACACGAGGAGTATTGTTCTCGCCTTTTATCACTTTATAAGGGACCCTCTTAATCTCTTTTGTTACCTGGTCATATGTTTCACCCATAAACCGTTTAATCGAGAAAATTGTGTTTGTGGGGTTGGTAACAGCCTGGCGTTTGGCAGGGTCACCTACCTTACGTTCACCTGTATCAGTAAAAGCGACAACTGAAGGAGTTGTTCTTCTGCCTTCACTGTTAGGGATTACAATAGGCTCGTTACCCTCCATCACAGCAACGCAAGAGTTCGTAGTTCCTAAGTCAATTCCAATTATTTTTCCCATGATGAAATATGTTTATAAAATATACTATTTGGTTTCTGAATTTCCTTCAGCACGTCAATGATTGTGCCACACTTAAATTCATAACGAAAATCTGACAAAACGACAGAATTCAGGGAAGAAGGAAGAAGGAAGAAGATCTAGGATCCAGGATCCAGAATCCAGGATCTAGAATCCGAGATCGCTGGTAAGGGGATTGTTGGCAATCTCGTCTTTGGTCCGTTGTGAAAGCTGGATTGAATCTATGACCTGTAAAAACCTGGAAGAGAACAGGCCGATGCCATTTTCGATATTCGAGTAGGATGGTTTTTCCTGAACGATCGAATTGGATGGCTGGGTCACTTCAATGTATGTATTGAGTTCATTAGCGGCTACGATAAAAAAGTATTGCAGGCGCCTTGCGACACGAACTACATCAGGATTGACATCCAGTTTGGAGGCCAACGTGGCATAAAAAGCATCATTGGAATAAAAAGCTTCCATCATCTCTCCTCCAACATCCAGCTTTGACAGTTTACTCGGGAGAATAAGCCAATCCAGATACTTCTCTTCGGTATGGGAAGGATCAACCACCGAAGTTTCCTGATAAAAAAAACGAACGATAACCTGATAACGCTTCCCACCAGCAGCAGAGGTCCATTCCAGCTTACTGTTTTTGCCGGGATCATAGGAGATCGCCTGAAATGCAAAAGGTTTTTCTACATAGAAGGGTTGTACCAACGATGTTTGAGCAGTGATCAGGTTTTGTGTTTCAGGATTTACAATAACCAGTTTATAGTCGTATTCAGGATTCAGGACCGAATCATTGATATAGAGAAGCTGGTTCGGAAAGTAGAAAGTACCGCTGTCTTTTTCAGCAATGGTTGTGGTATCAAACAAATAACTGCCAATCAGAGTACTGCCAGACCAGGCTTCCAGGGTCACATTCAATTTCATTGGATAATTACTGGAATCGGAAATCTGAGCATATTGCAGAGCATTGCCGGGACCCAGAAAAGCTTTGGTTACTTTGATATAGTGAACCGAATCAAGTTGATTCATTACTCCATATACAATGGTCACATCTTTCCATTCTGCATTTAGATTGAGTTCTTTTTTACAGGAGTGAAGAATGAATCCTGGAATCAGGAGTAAGACTAAGATTTTGAGGAATCGCATAATCAAGGAGCTGGTTAAGAATGCAAAAGTACAATTTTTTCAATAATGTCGTAGCTTTGCAAATTAAACAAATCAATATGTCCAGCTCGTTTTCATTTCGCAACGTTCAGAAAGTCACAACCCATGTTCTTCAGGAGATGAAGTTAAAAGGGGAAAAGATCGCCATGCTCACCGCCTATGATTTCTCTTTCGCCCGGATCCTGGAGGACACGGGGATTGATGTAATTCTTGTCGGCGACTCGGCTTCCAATGTAATGGCCGGCCACGCCTCCACATTGCCTATCACTCTCAATGAGATGATTTATCATGCCTCCTCGGTGGTCAGGGCTGTCAAACGAGCTCTGGTGGTAGTGGATCTCCCTTTCGGAACCTACCAGGGGAATTCCAAAGAAGCATTGGCTTCTGCCGTCCGTATCATGAAAGAGGCTGGAGCGGATGCTGTTAAACTGGAGGGTGGAAAAGAGGTTGTGGAGTCCATAGACAGGATCCTGACTGCCGGGATACCTGTTATGGGACATCTCGGATTAACTCCTCAGTCTATCCATAAATTCGGCACTTACGTTGTAAGAGCAACCACCGAAGAGGAGGCAAACAAGCTGGTTGCTGATGCACACATCCTTACTGATGCAGGATGCTTCGCAATCGTCCTGGAGAAGATTCCGGCAAAACTGGGCAAACAGGTTTCTAAAGAGGTTAATATCCCAATTATCGGTATTGGAGCCGGGCAGGATGTTGACGGCCAGGTACTGGTACTGCATGACATGCTTGGGATTACCCAGGAATTTTCCCCCAGGTTCCTGCGCAGGTATCACAACCTTTCCGAAGAGGTAAAAGGAGCTGTCAACTCATATATTCATGATGTGAAGAACCTTGAGTTCCCGAATGAGAGGGAACAGTACTAAACGAGGGACGAGGGACGAGGGACGAGGGAGAATCCAGTAATCCAACTTTGGTAATCAATGGCAATAATTAACTCTTTTGTGCTCTTTGAAGACAATCATCTGCTGGTTTACAACAAGCAACCCGGTGACATTGTTCAGGGAGATAAAACAGGAGACACTCCTCTGAGTGAGCAACTAAAACTATACATTAAAAACAAGTACAACAAACCTGGAGATGTTTACCTTGGGGTACCACACCGGCTCGACAGGCCTGTCAGCGGGGCTCTGCTATTTGCCCGCACGTCAAAGGCACTCACACGTTTGAACGGGATGCTCAAAGCGGGGACAATCCAAAAAACATACTGGGCAGTGACATCTAAACCGCCACCCCAGGATCATGATCATTTAATCCATTACCTGATTAGAAACGAGAGACAAAATAAAAGCTACGCTCATACCAAACCTATTGGGGAGGCAAAAAAGTCGGAGTTGACCTATGAACTTAAGATGACAAGTGATCGCTATTACCTGTTGAAAATCAACCTGCTGACAGGGAGGCATCATCAAATCAGGGCACAGTTATCACAGATAGGTTGCCCAATAAAAGGCGATCTGAAATATGGGTCACCAAGGTCCAACCCGGATGGATCAATACATCTGCATGCCCGGGCCATTGAGTTCATCCACCCGGTTCGTCAGGAAGCTGTTAAGATCCTGGCCGACCCTCCCGAAGATTCACTCTGGAATCACTTTTTAAAACAAGATTGTTAACCTTTGTAGCCAGCCATGTCCCCGGATATTCTGATCATACAGCCCACTCCACTGATTCCCTACCAACCTGACTGGGTTTTCTGGGTGTTTCTGATGATATTCCTCATTCTCGCCTGGACACAGATATCTAACGCCCAGCGTTTCAGAACGGTCTTGAGTGCTACTTTCACCACCCGACATCTCCATCAGATAGTAAGGGAGGGTAACTTGTTTAATGAGCGAATATCAATTGCTCTCTCTCTGATCTATGTTTCAACGGTGGCAATGGTTATCTACTATGCCATTCAGCTGATCTTTCACCAGACTACCTCCTCCATACCACAATTTCAGCTTTACTTACTCCTGACATTGGCAGTTACAGGCTTCTGGGCATTTAAGATCCTCATAATGAATTTATTAAGTGTCATATTTAAAACAGATAGCATCAACAATGAATACAAATTGAACATCCTGGTCACGATAGCATTCCTGGGAGTTCTGCTGGTTCCCGTTCTGGTTTTTGCTGTCTACATGAGATCTTCCTGGCTGATCTATTTCGCTATTGGATTGATTGGATGTTTTTCTCTTTTCAGAGTTATCAAAGGGTTTTTTATTGGAATATCTCTTACTGGATTTTCCTATTTCTTTTTATTTGTCTATCTTTGCACCCTCGAAATTCTACCATTGCTGGTTGCTGCAAAATTGATCCTGGATTACTTTTAAGACCCTGGTGAAAGGAAAAGATGTTGAACCCTTAAAACAAGTTAAGCCTTGAAGATCAAGAAGATTCTGATTAGCCAACCACAACCTTCCGATTTTGAAAAATCTCCTTATGGAGAACTTTCTAAAAAGTACAATCTGAATATTGAGTTCAGGAAATTTATTAAGATCGAAGGTATTGTAGCCAAAGAGTTCCGGCAAGAGAGAACAAATCTTCTCGATTATTCAGCCGTTATCTTTACTTCCCGCAATGCCGTTGACCACTACTTCAGGATTGCTAAAGAGATGCGTACAGAGATACCTGACACCATGAAATATTTCTGCGTCTCAGAATCAACTGCTTATTACCTTCAGAAATATATCCAATTCAGGAAGAGGAAAATCTTTCACAGCAAGGAGAGTTTCGATGTTCTGATGGAGTTGGTTAAAAAACATAAAGGTGAGAAATTCCTCCTGCCCTGTTCGGATGTCCACAAAAATGAGATTCCCAACATCCTGGATTCGTTGAAAGTGATCTACAAAAAGGCGATCATCTACAAAACTCTGGCTGTTGACCTTTCTGATGTGGATATCAGTAACTATGACCTGCTTGTCTTTTTCAGTCCGGCCGGGATCCATTCGCTCTTCAAGAACTTCCCTGAATTCAAGCAAAATAGTTGTTCTATCGGGGTTTTCGGACCTACAACTACCAAAGCAGCTGAAGAGGCTGGCCTGAAACCTACAATCACAGCCCCTACCTGCTCTGCCCCATCGATGACTATGGCAATTGAACAATACCTTACCGGCAAGGGAAAGAAAGGGTAATTGACTCTTTCCAGGACTGCCAGTTTGCATGAAAGAGACCTTTTTCAAAGAAGAACGGCTATGCCGTCAGAAGCTGATCCAGGAGATATTTACCACGGGATTCAGCGTTTCAGTTCCCTCGCTTAAGGCTCGCTGGCTTTTTACATCATTTCCATCAAATTTTCCCGTACAAATCATAATTACTGTCCCTAAATCCTCATTTCCGAAAGCTACTGACAGGAATCTGGTCAGGCGCCGAATCAGGGAGAGCTATCGAAAGAATAAATCACTGCTCTACGAATCCCTGACAACTTCAGACAGAAAAATGAACATAGTCATCATTTATACAGGCCGTAAGATACTTCCCTATCCTGGGATCGAGGAGAAAATA
>CALCGJ010000130.1 GCA_937900965.1 uncultured Bacteroidota bacterium
CAGAGCGGCAATAATGTCGGCCTTCTCGTTGAGGGATCTCTCTATCAGTCTATGCTTGAGAACGATAAGATGGCACTGCAGAACATGTTGAATATTATCAATAAAATGCCTGGCATCGAGGATGTGAATATGTACGATGAAGAGGATAACCTGGTTTATTCCTCCTTTTCAGACGATTCGGACGATCACAATAATCCGAATTGCAAGGATTGCCACTCAAATCTTAACGTACTGTTTCCCAAGACAGAGAAAGGCATCCGGATTGTGGATATAGACAATGAATGCAAGATGAATCAAAAATCTGACAATTGCAGGCACCTGTTGATGAGATCTCCTATCTTAAACGAACAATCCTGCTATCAAAGCTCCTGTCATGCGCATAAAGAAAGTGATCAGGTACTCGGCTATTTTGTCATCAAGATCCCGTTGGAAAAGCTTGATGCCGGCCTTACAAAGTCATACATTCTGGCAACCCTGACAACACTTATCCTGTTATCCTTAATCATCTTTTTCACCAGAAAAAAAATCAAAAAACCATTAAATGCTATTATTGAAGCCAGTGAGGCTGTTGCAGGCGGTGATACCAGTACGCGATTGGATGTACAATCCAACCAGCTTGACGACCTGAAGATGGTATCATATGCTTTCAACAACATGCTTGACAAGCTGCAATCGGCTACCAGCGAATTACACAACTGGTCCCAGCAGCTGGAGTACAAAGTCCAGAAAAAGACGGAAGAGCTGGGGAAGGCCCAGAATGAGTTGATTCAGATCGAGAAAATAGCATCGCTTGGAAAGTTATCAATGTCGGTAGCGCACGAAATTAACAACCCGCTGTCGGGCATTCTGATTTATACAAAACTGGTTTACAAGCAGTTACTTAATGATGAGTGGGATATCGATAAGAAAGCAACGATTCTGAAACACCTGAAACTGATTGAAGTTGAAACGAAGCGTTGCGGAGATATTGTGAAAGGCTTGCTGGATTTCTCAAGAAACGATCAGGATGATTTCGAATTATGCCACCTGCACGATATTTTGCATGAAACCTATGACTTAATGTCGCATCCAATAGCCATCGCCGGCAGCTCATTTGTAAAAGTATTTGATGCCGGTTTCGATGAGATCTATTGTGCTCCAAACCTGATCAAGCAGGCTTGTATCGCAATACTGGTAAATGCGTATGAAGCAGCACCGGAAAACGGGGAGATCGTCATCACCACAAAAAATCAGGATGAGGGGTATATCAACCTTGAAATTTCAGATAACGGTTCGGGTATCTCCCCGGAAGATATCCCGCATATTTTCGAACCCTTCTTCTCAACAAAACAAAATGCCCGGGGAATTGGCCTGGGGCTGGCCATTGTTCACGGGATTGTACAGAGTCATAAAGGGAAAGTGGAAGTAAAATCAGAACCTGGAAAGGGAACAACCATATCCATAATTTTACCGGTTAGAAAGAATCAAGAATAAAAGGAGATTATCCAATGGCAAAAAAAGTCTCATTATTAATCGTTGACGATGAAGAATCGGTAAGAGATTCATTGCTCAACTGGTTCATTGAAGACGGTTATCGTGTTGAATGTGCCGAAAGTGCTAAAAAAGCGCTGTCAATACTGGAATCCGATAATTTCGATATCATCCTGGCTGATATTAAAATGCCCGGTATGGACGGACTGGAGATGCTTCGGAGAATAAAATCACTGAAGCAGGATTCAATTGTGATTATCATGACCGCATTTGCAACAGTAGATACTGCAGTTCAGGCATTAAAAGACGGTGCTTTTGATTATGTGACAAAACCCTTTGATCCTGATGATCTGTCGCACCTGATCAGGAATGCCACAAAACTTATCCAGCTGGCAGAAGAGAATGAAACCCTGAAGGTCAAAGTGATTTCATTGGAAAATGTTGAGGATCTGATTGGCAGCAGCAAACCAATGTTAAAAGTCCTGAAGCAGGTTGAACACGTTGCCCAGTCGGATTCTTCGGTGATTATTACCGGTGAGAGCGGTACCGGAAAAGAGCTGATTGCCAAGGCAATCCACTCCAATTCTCCACGTAAATTCTTTCCCCTTGTGAGCGTACATTGCGGAGCATTAACAGAAAGTTTGCTGGAGAGCGAACTCTTCGGGCACGAAAAAGGAGCCTTTACCGGGGCGATGTATAATCGTAAAGGCAGGTTCGAGATGGCTGACGGCGGGACTATATTTCTGGATGAAATTGCCACTATTTCTGCTAAAATGCAGGTGGAATTGCTGCGGGTCCTGGAGTCGAAAAGTTTTATAAGGGTTGGCGGGAACAAGGAGATCAGATCCGATTTCAGGGTTCTCTGCGCTACGAACCGGGATTTAAAAAGTATGGTTGAAAAAGGAACTTTCAGGGAGGACCTCTATTACAGGCTAAATGTTGTGACCCTTCATATCCCCTCCCTGCGTGAGAGGATAGAGGATATCCCCGCGCTTGTGGATTATTTCGTTAAGAAATACTGTACCTCCATGAACAGGCCTCCAATTCCTGTGGATCAGGCAGCGCTGAGACGGCTGGAAGAATTTGATTTCCCCGGGAATGTCAGGGAACTTGAAAATATGATTGAGCGTGCGATTGTAATAGGAAATGGCAAAGAGATTCGTCTGAAAGACCTTCCTCTTGGAAAAACCATGATCGACAGCACAGTAGAAAGTCTTGATGACAATGAAAAGATCCATATTCTTCTAATCCTCACCAAGTATAGCTGGAATATCTCCCGATCCGCCAAAGCCCTGAAGGTAGACAGGGTGACCCTGTATAAGAAAATCAAGAAATACGGATTGAAACCTGCAGATTAATATACCTGGCCAGCCAAAATGAATCTGCAACAAATCACATTAATCTCTTTTGGGTACTTCGAGAAGGATTTTCTGGAACTGATCGCTGAAGATGTAACTCGGGAGTTTCTTCTGCCTGTCAAGATCAAAGAGGGTCATCTTGATTTGAGTGAGTTTCATGATTTTGCTCGCCGTCAATACAATGGGAACAGATTGTTAAAGGAGGTTGATTCGAAGTTTGCTGCCGATTCGGCTAAAACCATCGGACTTTTCGCAGTGGATCTCTTCATTCCGATTTTAACCTATATTTTTGGACAGGCATACCTGGATGGACGCTCAGGAATCGCATCGCTATACCGGTTCAGCAATGAGCGTTATGGAATGAAAAAGAGTGATGAGATGATGCTGGAGCGGTTCCGGAAAGAGGTCATCCATGAACTGGGACATACGTTTGGGTTGATCCACTGCCATGTCCCCACCTGTGCGATGCGGTCCAGTACCTATGTCGAAGATATTGACCAGAAAAGCACCTCACTCTGTTACCAGTGCAGAGAGAAACTGAACGAACATTCTCCGCCTAGTTCTTGAAATGCTTGCGGATTAACGCCTTCAACAACTTAATATCAATAGGTTTTGGAATATAATCATTGCACCCGGCATCAATTGCCTTTTCCCTGTCGCCCGAAAGTGCAAAGGCTGTTTGAGCGATAATAACACACTCTTTGTTAAATTCCCGGATTTGACGTGTGGCTTCGTACCCATCCATCTCCGGCATTCTTATATCCATCAGAACCAAGTCTATGTCGGGGTTGTTGCGACAAATTTCAATGGATTCAAACCCATTTCTCGCATTGATTATTTCTTTGCAATACTTATTGAGTACTGTAAAAAGAAACATTTCCGATGATTCATCATCTTCAACTACTAATATTTTTAGTCCCGAAATTTCGGGATGAAACTGATTATCTGTTGCGATTTCTGCAGAACCATCATTCATGATTGGTTTAGGTCTATTTTCAGAAGTATATGGAATAGTAAAATGAAACACTGAACCAATTCCAAATTCACTCTCTACCCAAATTTTTCCGCCCAACATCTCAATATACCCTTTCGCGATGGATAAACCCAATCCTGCTCCTTCATAATTTCGCGTAATCGATTCGCTGCTTTGTCTGAACCGTTCAAATATGATTTGTTGTTTCTCATCAGGAATGCCTTCACCACTATCTTTTACGAAAAACTCCAGGTAATCATCAATTTTGTTATACCCTATTTCAATGAACCCTTTTTTGGTGAATTTAATGGCATTTTTAACAAGATTGGAGAGGATAGCGTAGATTTTTTCACGATCTGTTTTAATAATAGCTTCGTTGTCAGGCAATGAATTTATAAATGAGAACTGTATCCCTCTCTTTTCAACTTCCGGTTTGAAAAAATTATAAATGAATTCGATTTGTTTATTGGTATTTGTTTCCGAGATTGAAAGTTCCATTTGTCCGGATTCTATTTTTGAGATATCGACAATATCGTTGATGATATTTAGCATTCGTGCTCCGCTTTTCTCGATGATCTGAATATACTTCTGCTGATCCTCGCTGTTCAGACCAGGCTCTTTCAATAGCCCGGCAAAACCAAGGATACCATTCATGGGTGTGCGGATTTCATGGCTCATGTTGGCTAAGAAGGCCGATTTGAGACGATCGCTCTCTTCAGCTTTGTCTTTGGCTATTACTAATTCCTGTTTTGCTTGTTTTCGTTCAGTAATGTCGTGAACGATTGAATACAGTATATCTTTTCCCCCGATCACAATCTTGCTGCTGAATACTTCAATGTCTCGTATCGAACCATCCTTCCTCCGGTGTCTGAATTCGAATTGATTTACATCCCGGGCAATTACTTTCTTTATACTCTTGTTTAGTTCATCAGGGGAAAGAGTATTGATCTGCGAAATTTTCATCCGTTTCAATTCTTCACGACCCCAGCCATAATAGACAGCTGCAGATTTGTTGGCGTCAATGATATCACCTGACTCAGGGTCGATCAGCAATTTCACAGCGGTGTGATCTTCAAAGATCCTTCGGAATTTTTCTTCGCTCTCCAGAAGTGTTTTTTCAGCCTTTTTCCTTATCGTCTCTTCCTTTAAAAGGATTCTCACTTTCGTTAGTGAATAGAAATAGTATAAGATGATTATAAATAAAATAGAAAATACCAGAATTAAACGGTTACGAAGGCGGGTGAGGGAGATATAAATATCTTCTTTCTGATAAGAAATAATAATTGTCCAGTATGTATTCCCAAGCGGAACACGACAAAATGTAACATACTGCTCAATAAACCTGTTTTTTTCATTATCGGTTAATCCCTGATGAATACTTCTTGCTGTTCCGGTATTTTCCTTTCCCGTATTTGCTAATAATTCATAGGATGAAGAATCATGTAGTGTGTTATCCAGAAAAGATATTCCAGTATGTCCGCTTACAGGGCAGAATAGCTCGATACCGTTTTCGCTATGTAACCATACATTGCCGGTTCCTCTTATCTTGATCTTTCCAAGATATTGTTTCCCGAGTTTATCAATAGAGATTAACATGGCAAGACTGCCTATGTATTCCGTTCCTTTAAATACCGGAACATGCAAAGCAATTGCAAGATAACCCTGCACAGAGGTAAACACATCGCTAATTACAGGTTTATGAGAAGAAATAATTTGATGAACATGTTTTTGATTGGAAATATCTTCTCCAACGACGGATTCATTCTGAGGATATGTATATAAAATGATCCCATGAGCATCAACTCTTGTGACAGCTTCAATATGATCTTTATGACTATTATAAAAGCTTGACATCAACGCTTTACTGCTATCAGTAAAATCTATGATCTCCTTAAACTGTGATAAAAAAGTGAGATCAGATTGAAAATCATTGAAAAAAGAGGTGATTCCCTGGGAAGCAGTTTCTGCCAATATTAATTGTTCCGTATTGAATTCGTTGATCGTTCTGTCTTTAATATCTTCATAGATAAAATAAAACAGGAGAACGAATACCAATAATATGATCGGGATAAAGAGGTACCTCTTTGAAACTTTCATGCTTGTCATATACCTTGGAGAAAGTCTCTCCCAATGAATTTTGAACTTATATCATTGCAAATATACTTTTTACCGACACCATCACAAAAAGAAAAGGAAAGAATCAAGTGGACTAAAATGGGATTATTGTTTTATCAGTTTCTGTTGAACTGTCCAGGAATCTCCACTGATTCTTACAAAATATATTCCATCCTTTAAAGAACTGATATCCATGTGGGTCCTCCTCTGGTTCAATTCCTGATGTAAAACAAGTTTTCCGAGAAGATCATACACCCGAAAGCTTAAGGTTTGATCGTCAGCGCAATCAAGTGTAATTCTTCCGGATGAAGGATTTGGGTACAGTTTAATTTTCCGTTTATTCAAATCGCCGGACCCGACGTTGACATCTTTGATGCACCGGATGCTTAAGGCAATTGTCTTTGGCGTGGGATTTCGGTCGACCCCTGCAAACAGGTACCAAAAATAACGGCTCCAGGCATACGAACCGGTTGTTGTGGATGTCCACCACAGTCCATTTTCGAAAAGGCTTTCAAAGGTGTAACTGAGGCCAAGCATGCCACCGGGAAGCCCTGTAAAATCACTACTGTTGGTGGCACCTGTATTGGGTGGTAACCAATGTGCAGTCCCGGCCTCTTTCATTTTACCGCCGGCAATAAAAGAGCCTCCAAGGAAAGTTTCAGCCGCTGTCCATTCGGCATCTGTAGGAACGTTCCATCCAGTTGGGCAAATTTCATTGATGTCTTTTGCAGCGTACCAATTGTATAACACGCCATATACCGAATCAAAGACAATAGAATCGTTGTCGTAATAACACCTTGCCCCGGTGGTCAAACTACTCCATGAGATACCACCGGGAACATGAGGAATAGGGACCCCATTGTTGTAATGTGTCGTTTTCAGGTTTTCTTTTAACCAAACCTGGCTACCGATTGCGACAGTATGGTACACATTGCCATCATAGTCGGTTACTGTTTGTGCCTGGATCTTTAAAGCAAAGATTGCGAGGCATGCAAAAAGCATAATTTTTCTGTTCATGGGATTTCCTCCTTAAAAATTAAATGGTTAGAATGTATTTCGAGGTTCGAAATTAAAGGGGAAAATCCAGGAAGGTTTGAAATAAGGTTGTAAAACGGTTGTTAAATAATTTACAAGAGTTCGCAGATTTTCTTTACTTCCCTACTTCCCTACCTTCCTACCTCCCTACTTTTCTTCCGGGTGGCATCGACTGGACTAAGTACGAAAACTACTCATTTTGTTCCACAATACTTCCACAATTTTATTTTAGGGGGAAGTTTGATCCTATTGGAAACTTGTGATCTATTCATTGCCTCTTCTGAATGAATTTAATTTCCGGATGGAAAGTTTAGAAGAAAGAATGAGAGTGAGTTTAAAAATTAATCCAGGGTGGAATTAGTACTTGTCTGGAAATGAAAATTAGGAATTTTCAACTGAATATACTGGATGAAAAAGTGTGATCCTTCTTGCTCAGAATATCTTTTCCTTGACAAGAGTAAAGATCAAATCAGCCATAGTGATAGCCTCCTGAATCTGGGAACTCGTTAAGCTGATAATGCTGTCAGGGTATCTAATCTGGACGGCATATCGTGAAACTCTGTCAACTTCTTCAAAATACATGTCAAATGAACCATCTTTTGTAACTGTGAGATTCAATAAATAGCCGAGATCATGTACCGGCTTAAATTCGACATCAAGGAACACAAGATACCCCTTTAAGGACTTCTCAATGGCCTGTTGACAATGAAACGCAATTACATCATCAAAATCGGGCATGTGTAAAGCCACTATTTTGGATGTTTCCAGATCGTGGGCGGCTTTCAACAACCAGGACTGAACAAGTTCATTTGATGGCATAAAGAACCTTTCCCGATTTTAACACATCATGAATAAAAGTAAATTTTTGTTCCTTGTCTTTTGCAATTTCTGCTGGCGTGTAAACGAGGATATCCATAGGTATGAAAAGATCCCTTAATGCCTTACGTATGCCAGCTGCCCGGTTTATGGGATTTTCATCCGTTTGCTTAACCAGCAGAAGATCCAGGTCACTTCCTTCATGTGCATTACCATTGGCGTATGAGCCAAAGAGAATGACCATTTCAGGTTGATATAACTCAACAATCTTTGACACTACATGATCCATTTCCAGCTGAGATATCATATTTAATACGGTTTGCTTTTCAAAAGTACATAAAAAATATGTACATGAACATTCAATATTTGAGAATACAGCATCTTCTTACAATCTTCCAAATGTAAAATAGTAAAATCGTAACGCCTCCGCTGAGTAGCTTTAGGGCACGCGGAAAATGCAAAATGGCGAACCGGTTTTCACCATTTCGCCATTTAGATTTTTTTTACTTCCCTACTCCCCTACCTCACTACTTCCCTACTTTTCTTCCGTGTGGCATCGACTGGAATTGAACCAGTGACACAAGGATTTTCAGTCCTCTGCTCTACCATCTGAGCTACGACGCCAAAAATAGACTGCAAATTTAAGGTAAATTTTCAAAATTCCAACTATCTTTATTGCCATTATTGCGCAAGATTGCACATGGTTTGACAATGATGGCAATGATGGCAATGATGGCAATGATGGCAATGATGGCAATGATGGCAATTATTCTTGATTTCGGTAATACATTCCACAAAGCGGCAATCTTTGATGGCGAAGAACTGGTCCTGCTTGAGCGGTATGACCGGCTGAACCTCAGGAAGCTGAAAGAGCTGCTGGCTGAGTTTCCCCTGGTACAAGATGGTATTGCCAGTTCCGTAGTCCATTATCCTGCCGGCATAAAGAATTTTTTGCAGAACCACCTGCGCCTCTTTATTGAACTGACGCACCGGACACCACTCCCGATAATCAGCAAATACGGTAGTCCCAAAACCCTGGGACGAGACCGTATCGCCTGTGCAGTCGCTGCCTCCCGGCTTTTTAAGGATGTTCCTGCCCTGGTGATCAACGCGGGCACCTGCATCACTTACGACCTGGTTACTGCCCATAGTGAATACCTGGGAGGAGCTATCTCCCCCGGATTGCAGATGCGGTTGAAAGCAATGCATACTTTTACCCGAAAACTCCCGTTATTAGACCTTCCGGATCCGGGTAACATCACCGGTAGCGATACATGTGAATCGATGATTTCAGGAGCAGTTCACGGAACGGTAGCAGAGGTGACCGGGATGATTGGGAATTACAGGAAAGCCTATCCGGATCTTCAGGTGATACTGAGTGGCGGAGATATGGAATATTTGGATAAACTCCTCAAAATTCGCATCTTTGCACTCCCAAATATCGTGATGGTCGGACTGAACTACATTCTCGAATACAATCTGCAGCATGCTAAATAAATCCAGGTTTCTCTTTCTCCTCCTCGGTATTCTGACAACCTTTGCCTCTGTCGCTCAGATCCGTATCGCCTCTCCCTACTCCCGTTTTGGCATCGGCGATCTGGCCGACAACAACAATGCCTGGAACCTCTCCATGGGACAAACCTCTTTTGCGATCCGCAGTCCCTTCCATATCAACTACGGAAACCCTGCCTCCTATACGGCTTTCGACTCTCTTTCGTTCGTTTTTGAAGGGGGATTCAATGCTGATGTCGTTCAGCTCACCTCCAATTTGCAAACAGCAACACGAAATTATGCGTCGCTCGGCTATGTTCTGTTTGGAATGCCGGTCACAAAGTGGTGGCGTACCAGTTTTGGGCTGGTTCCATTCAGCGATGTGGGATACAACGTAGTGAATCTAGAGAACTATGAGGGTGTTGGCGGAGTTGCCCGGATATACAGAGGGTCTGGTGGGATCAACCGTTTTTATTGGGGTAATGGATTCAAACTATGGAAAAGTTTCTCCATCGGCTTCAATTTCTCATACCTTTTCGGGAACATGGAACGGGAATCCGTAGTGATCTTCCCCGATTCCACCTATTACGCGAATGTCAAGGTGAAAAACAACATCACCATGAACGACATCTACTTTAACTGGGGTTTGCAGTATCACGGAAGACTGAAGAACGGCCTGCATTTGAATGCCGGAGCCGTATTTTCCCTGGAGTCGAAGATGAGTGCTGAAGTCGACGGCGTCGTACAAACTTTTTTTATCGGAGGAGATGGTATCGAATACCCTAAAGATACCCTGGATATAGCTGAAGGATACAAAGGGAAGATTGTAATACCAATGATGGCAGGTGGCGGGATCGGGCTCGAGAAACCTGATAAATGGATGGTCAGCCTCGACTACAGGTGGGCCAACTGGAAAAAATTCACGGCGTTTGACCTCACCGACTCCCTGGTGAACAGTCACCAGATAAGTGCCGGTGCCGAATTCATCCCCGATATCAACAGTTACACCAACTACCTCAAACGGATGCGATACCGCATTGGATTCATGTTCAACAATACATATCTCAAACTCCGTGAAAAACAACTCAATGAGTTTGCGGTTACAGTTGGATTCGGATTGCCACTGAGAGGAGTAAAAACCGCCTTGAATGTTTCTGCCCAGGTGGGCTTCAGGGGAACCACAGAGGCGAACCTGATCAGGGAAACATACGTGCGCTTCGTTCTTGGATTCACTATCTACGAAAGATGGTTCATCAAACGGAAGTATTACTAGCCTTGAAAACAATTGTTACCCGCTTATCAATTGCAGGCACCACGATCCTGTTGCTTTGGATCTCGTTGCAGGGATGCCGGCAGGAGATCAGGACCACTCAAACAACTGTCGACTCCACACAGCAAGCCCTGATGACAGCGACCGACATCGAGGTGATCTTCAGCGATTCGGGACATCTCCAGGCCCGCGTAACCGGTCCGTCAGTAAAAAGGTATGAAGGGGAGGTCGTCTGGCTTGAGTTTCCGGAGGGATTCCGGGCCGAGATGTTTGATTCGGCCCAGCGGATGGAATCAACAATTACAGCTGATTACGGAAAGCGGATGGAGTCTTCCGGAATCATGGAGGCTAAAGGAAATGTGGTGGTGCGGAATGAGTTCAAAAACGAACAATTGAATACCGATGTGCTGATCTGGAATGAGATGAAACATACCATCCATACCGAAGCTCCCGTTAAGATAACAACACCGGGCAAAGTACTGTACGGAACAGGGCTGGAATCAAATGAGACCTTTACCAGTTACAGGATTCTGAAGCCAAGAGGAGAGATGAAGATGGAAGACGACTCCATTTAGGTAGGGAGGTAGGGAAGTGGGGAAGTAGGGAGGTATCAAGGGTATGGGAGTATCAGAGTATGAGGGGGGGCCAGTCTTCAGTCTTCAAAATAATTATTTCAACAAGTTGATTTCTTGAAGCTTAACGCCGACTTCCCACTGCCCACTGCCCACTGCCAACTGCCAACTGCCAACTGCACTCTACCAACTTTTGCCGTTTCAGAAAATATCACTAATTTTGCCCCCTATTTTTTAGTACGAATACATTTAAGAAACTTGTAGAATGGCGATAATCGGAACAATCAGGAAACATTCAGCGCTGGCGGTGATCATTGTGGGTGTTGCTATAGCAGCTTTTGTAATCGGGGACTTCGGCAAAGGTGCATCCCGGCCTACAACAGATATTGGATCTGTAAATGGAGACGAAATCTCTTACCAGGATTTCAACAGCAAGGTGGAGGAGAACCTGGAGTTTCAGCGTGAGACATCGGGTACCGACAAGATTTCAGAAGAGATGTCGTACCAGGTAAGGCAAAACACCTGGAATACGATGATCAAGAAGCTGGTGATCCAGGAAGAACTGGACGAACTTGGTATGGTTGTGTCGCCGGAAGAGTTATTCGAACAGATCCAGGGACGCAATCCGCACCGGTATATTCTCCAGTATTTCAAAGATCCCAATACCGGTGAATACAACCCTGCTGTTGTGCTGAATTACCTGAAAAACCTCGACCAGATGGAGCCGAAAGCCAGAACACAATGGCTGCAATTTGAAAAAGCTATCAAAGAGGACAGGATGGATACCAAATTCAACAACCTGATCGGCAGATCCAATTATACGCCAAAACAGATCCTGCGCAAACAGTATGAGCTACAGAATAAGAGGCTTAATGTCAGGTATATATCACCAGGCTTTCACACTATCCCCGACAGTTCAATCGTACTTACGGAAGAAGATTATACCAGGTTTTACGATAAAAACAAAATCTATTTTCAAAATGAAGAACCTCTGGCAGAGCTCGATTATGTGTTGTTTGAAGTCAAGCCTTCGGCTAAGGACAGACAGGAAATCGCTGAAGATGTTTCCAAGTTGTATGCTGAATTTGAGGCTATCAAGGATCCAATGACCTTTGTAAATGCCAATTCAGACCAGAAATATGATACCGGATTTATGAATAAGGGAGTTTTGCCTGAACAACTGGACTCTCTTCTGTTCAACTCACCTGTGGAGACTGTCATCCCTCCCTTCCAGGATGGAGCAGCCTGGTATATGGCCAAGCTGATGGCTATTGCCGAACGGCCCGACTCCATGCAGGGATCCCAGCTGCTCATCACCTGGGCAGGTTTGGGCGTAAGTGAAACCGCTACCCGCACACAGAAGCAGGCTAAAAAGACAGCCGACAGTCTGCTGGTAATTCTGCGGGCCAACCCGGCACAATTTGAAGCGGTCACCAAAGAGATTTCCGATTATCCGACCGCCAAAGAAGACGGAGGTGTCCTCCCATGGTTCCCGGATGGCAATGCTAATGTAAGCCCGTTCTTTGATGCCGGTGTAACAATGAGGCCTAACGATGTGAAGATTGTAGAGACACGACTTGGTTTCTCACTCTTCAAGCTTACTGAGAAATCAGCTCCGCAGGAAAAGATCAAGGCTGCTGTCCTGCAACGGAACATTGACCCCAGCAACCAGACCTTCCAGGATGTATATACTCAGGCAAGTATGTTTGCCGGCACCTACAAAACTCCTGAAGCATTTGATACCGGCGCTGTTGCAACAGGTGTATACAAACGCCAGGCTCAGGGCGTTAAACCAATGGACAATACTGTTCAGGGACTGCCATCAGCCAGGAACATGGTACGCTGGACTTTTGCCGAGGCTACCAAGGTTGGAGAGGTCTCTCCCGTATTTGACCTGCAAGGCAGTTATGCAGTGGCTCTTTTGAAGAACCGGTATGCAAAAGGGACTCAGCCTCTGGATGAGGTAAAGGACAGGATAGAGCCGAATGTGAAGAATATGAAAAAAATTGAGATCATGGCTGATCGGGTAAAAGAGGCAGTGCAGCAAACACCTGACCTGAACGAGCTTGCTTTGGTATTCAATGTAAAGGTGGATACGGCAAGCATCGTATTCTCCGGGATGAACCGTTCCACCATTGGCAGGGAAAACGATGTAGTAGGTGAGCTCTTTTCCTTCCCGGCCGGGCAGTTGAACGGCCCTCTCGAGGGAAATTTTGGTGTCTATGTTGTGTTCATTGACGATATTATCGAGGCCCCGGCCAAAGACAACTTTGTTTACGAACAACGCAATGATATGCAGGGGTGGAACAACCGCGTTTCCAACTCCCTCTACGATGCCCTGAAGAAACAGGCTGCCATCGAGGATAACCGGGAGATGTTCTACTAGATCCTGGATGCTGGATGCTGGATCCTGGATGCTGGATTTAAAAAGCTTTTAGGAGGTTGCTTCCTCGTCACGAATACTCGTGACTCGTCGCAATGACACGGATTCCTTCAATTGAAGAGGGGAAGGGGAGCGTGGCGGCACTTGTAGCCGCCACGCTCCCCTTCCCAATTACTATACCGACGAACCGTGTCATTGCGAACCGAAGCCGAAGGCGAAGGTGAAGCAACCTCAAACCGATCAACCTCATCTAAGTAGGTATAGAGAAGTTCCTCTAACTTCAATTTCTCTTTTTATTTGACTTTTCCCGATTCTGGTATTATATTTACATTCCTGTTTATATTAATACCCCATCGCCATGAAAATCAATTTTACACGAATCCTCATCATTCCTGCTCTGTTCCTATCGGTTTCACTGGTAGCGCAGGAAACAACAGTGTATCATCCAACAACCATTAAAACTCCTGTCTATTTTGGGATCTCTCCTCCTCTTCGGGATATGCAGCAAATTGCTCCGGCCAAAAAAGAAAAATTTGTCCGCGAAGTCCCCAACAAAGTTGGGAGGAAAGAGTATTTTGGAATAGAGATCCCTCCTTTCACCCTCCTCGAAGACCCGGTCTGGCAAAAACAGGATGGAACCTATATGCCAGCTAATGCCACACCGATACAAAATTTCGACGGGAT
>CALCGJ010000131.1 GCA_937900965.1 uncultured Bacteroidota bacterium
GCCACAAATACGGCAACGTGGACCGCAACTCCAGGGAACAAACCAGCGGCTATTCTATTCGGTGTATCAAGGATAACTGACCTAGTATCTACCCCTCCCTATATCCCTCCCCAACAAGGGAGGGACTTTCTTCCTTCATCTTTTTTGAAAATTAGTGACTGGTGATCGGTTACTGATAATTGGCTAGCCGCCATAAATTGCGGCTCTACGGGATGGATATCACTTGCCTGGAGAATGCGCGATTAATCGCGCATTTATAAATATTCAGCTTGACTCCGTACAGCCGCCATTCATGGCGGCTCAGAGCGTCCCCTCTCCCCTCTCCCCTCAAACCTTGCTGGTATGCCGAAGCTTCAGCGGAGGCATGAACCTTGCACCTGAAAAATCCTCTCATTAGGGTGACTTTCACACTTACCCGGTTTTTGGCAACATTTACCAGACTTTTAGCTACACTTACTAAAAAAAAGTCACCTGCTATCTTAGTTGATAAATATCATGATTTTTCGTTTTATATTTGCTGTATTAATATATCACCATTCCATGATATCACCTATATGCATATGTGTATATTTAGGTGTTCCCTTAATTAACCATTATTGTATTATCATCTAATCCTCAAGGATATGAAAACCATTGCGTTTTTACCCAAAATCCTGGTAACAGCATGCAGCCTGTTACTGACTGTCGCCCTGACAAATGCACAAACAACCTGGACCCAGATCGGCAGTGATATTGATGGCGAGGTTGCTAGTGACCAATCCGGATACTCAGTAAGTTTAAGTTCCGACGGTACCATTGTAGCTATCGGAGCTCGCTACAACGCCGTAAACGGGCCTAATACAGGTCATGTGCGGGTTTGGGAAAGGAACCAATGGGGCATCTGGACCCAGCTTGGAAATGATATTGATGGAGAAGCCATGGCTGACCAATCCGGATACTCAGTAAGTTTAAGTTCCGATGGCTCTGTTGTAGCTATCGGAGCTCCATATAACGACGGGAACGGGGATCAATCAGGTCATGTCCGGGTTTACCAGAATGTAGCTGGCACCTGGACCCAGATTGGCAGTGATATTGATGGAGAGAACCCTGGTGACCAATCCGGATACTCAGTAAGTTTAAGTTCCGACGGTACTATTGTTGCTATAGGAGCTCCTTACTCCAGACATAATCAAGGTAATCTAGGTCATGTGCGGGTTTACCAGAATATAGCGGGCACGTGGACCCAGGTTGGCAGTGATATTGATGGAGAAGCTGCAGGTGACTACTCCGGAAACTCAGTAAGTTTAAGTTCCGACGGTACTATTGTAGCTATAGGAGCTTATCAGAACAATGGAGGTGCAGGTTGTGTGCGGGTGTACAAAAAAAACTTGTCGGGTAACTGGACCAAAATAGCCGGTGATATTGTTGGAGAAGCTGAAAATAACTACTCCGGAACCTCAGTGAGTTTAAGTTCCGATGGTACTATTGTAGCTATCGGAGCTCCATTTAACTCTGGAACAGGGGTTCATGCAGGTCATGTACGTGTCTACCAGAATATATTGAATACCTGGACCCAGATCGGAAATGATATTAATGGAGAAGCTGCAGGTGACGAATCCGGAACCTCAGTGAGTTTAAGTTCCGACGGATCGATGGTAGCTATCGGGGCTTACTTTAACAACGGGAACTGGGATCAATCAGGTCATGTGCGGATTTACCAGAATATGGCAGGAACCTGGACCCAGATTGGCAGTGATATTGATGGAGAAGCTGCAGGTGACTACTCCGGAATCTCAGTAAGTTTAAGTTCAGACGGTACGTTTGTTGCTATCGGGGCTCCTTATAACGAGGGAACCGGGATTGGGGGAGATCAGGCTGGTCATGTGCGGATATTCAGTGATGGGTCGCTGGTGGCTTGTAAGACCCTACCGGATTTCAATTCCGAAGTGACCCCGGCAGGAAATCAATGGAACACGGACGGTCCCCGGGCCATCTGGAATGCAGGATGCTATGTCTATAAAGTACATCTGACCATCGGGAAAACGTACACTTTCCAAACAGGTTGCGGAAACGGAGCTACAGCCGACTTCGACACCTTTATCCAGGTTTTTAAGGCTGATGGCACGACTTTAATCACCAATAACGATGACGGTTGTGAATTAGCCCGGTCTAAGGTCAGCTGGACCGCTACCGAAACCGTTGCTTTTGTGAAGGTCCCAGGATACACCACCGATGATTATGGAACGTTTACCATAGCCTGCTGGAGCGATGCAGATTTGATCTGCAAAGCTCCCCCTGATTATAACACCGTAGTTACCCCGGCCGGTGATGCCTGGACCACGGACGGCCCCCGTACCATTGTCAGCAATGGCTGCTACATCTACAAAGCAAACCTGACCGTTGGGAAAGAGTACACCTTCAAAACGGGCTGCGGAGATAACGCTACTGCTGATTTCAACACCGTTTTAGAGGTGCTGAAGGCCGACGGAACAACACTAATAACCTCTGACGATGACGGGTGTGAATCGTCACGTTCGAAAGTCACATTTACAGCCTCAGAAACCAGCGCTTTTATAAGGGTACGGGGATCCGATGGCTCTGAATCTGGAAGTTTCACCCTGGCATACGAATACGCAAACCCGGTGCCGGTGGCATGTAAAACTCCTCCCGACTATCATTCCGAGATAACCCCTGCCGAAAACACCTGGAACATTGATGGCCCCCGTCTCTTTGGAAGCAACGGCTGCTATGTGTACAAAGTGAACTGTACGGTTGGAAAACCCTATACCGTCAAGACAGGTTGCGGGGATGGCGCTACAGCCGGTTTCGATACCTTCATCGAAGTGTATAACTCAACCGGGGGTTGGATCGCAGGTAATGATGACGGATGTTCTGACTACCGGTCAACGGTCTCCTGGACAGCAACACAGTCAGTAGCGTATGTCAAGGTGAGAGGGTATAACGGCAGCAATCATGGAAGTTTTATCCTGGCATTCCTGTATGCTTCCTCGCCATCCGTTACCTGCAAAACTCCACCTGCCGAAAAAGATTACACCATCACCCCAAATAATATCTCCTGGCAAACACATCCTGCAACGCTGTCTGAAACGATAAACATCAGTTCCGGCTCCTGCAAGATTTATGAAGTTACAGGAATAACCGGGAGTAAGTCTTATACATTTAAAACCGGGTGTGGCGATGGCGCTACGGCAGATTTCGACACCTACGTGGAATTGTATAATTCTGATGGGGTGTGGCTTGCAAGCAATGATGACGGATGTTCGGGATGGACCTCGATCATCACCTGGACCTCGCCATCAACCTATGCCGGCACCGTGTATGTAAAGGTCAGGGGTTACAATGAATCGAAAAGCGGAACCTACCGTATGGCCTACATGGAGGGGGCTTCTGCACCACCTACACCTTGTAAGGTGCCTCCACTTTTTGACCTAGAGGTGACACCATCCGGCACATGGGCAGCAGACACCCGAACCCTGAGTACCGGTGAATGCTACCTATACAAGGTGACTACAACTGCCGGCAATGCTTATACCTTCATGACAGGATGCGGCCCTGCCGGAGCAACAAATCCAACAGCCGACTTCGATACGTTTATTGAGTTATATAACTCCGCCGGCACAATGATTGCCAGCAATGATGACGGTTGTGAATCGTGGCGATCCACCATCGAATGGGCTGCTACAGGCACGGTCTATTTTGTGAAAATCCGTGGTTGGCGTCCTACCAGTTATGGCACATACACTGTCGCTTACAGCTCTGCGGCTGGTTCTCCACCATCATCGTGTGTTACTCCGCCGGCTTCTGACGAAACCCTTCCTATACCAACTAACGGCTGGCAGACCGGTGGATCCGACAATGTTACAAGTGACGGATGTTATATATATAAGGTTGCAGTAACCAGCAGTAACACATACACCTTTAAGACGGGATGTGGTGACGGTGCTTCGGTTGCTGCTGATTTCGACACATTCCTGGAGCTGTATGATGCCTCAGGAGGATGGCTGGCAGAAGATGATGACGGCTGCAAAGTTCCTGCAGCCAATGACTATACCTCCAAAATTGATTGGGCTGCCAGCTACACCGGGATTGCCTATCTAAAGATACGTGGATGGAACAGCAGTGACTTCGGAGCCTTTACCCTGGCTTACTCCTATGTAACGACTGGACCGGATGCCCTTGAGCTGGGTACTGGAGAAGATATCGCCCGAAGCATGGTCAAGGTATTCCCCAATCCTGCCAGCCACTCATTTACCGTGGCTTCACAGGAACCCTTATCCTTTACAAAGGTTACAATAAGCGAGTTCACCGGGAAACTAGTAAAAAGCTACACACTTGATCAACCTGTCACCTCACTCCGGATCGAAAGCTCCGGCTTCGCCCAGGGAGTCTACATTCTCTCAATCGAGACATCGGAAGGATGGGTTCGGAAGAAAGTTAGCATTGTGAGGTAAACTTTTGG
>CALCGJ010000132.1 GCA_937900965.1 uncultured Bacteroidota bacterium
CTGCCAACTGCCCACTGCCCACTGCCCACTGCCCACTGCCAACTGCCCACTGCCCACTGCCCACTGCCAACTGAACCAGCATCTCCGCCAGCTCTTCATCAGGCAGCGCAACAAGGTACTGATGGTTGAACCATGTGGCTTTATCGGGATCAAACTTTGAGCCGGCTTTATGTATTCGCTCGAGTGAGAAGAGGCTGATAAGTTCTTCCCGTGTAAAGAGTTCCTGTTCAGTTCCGGGATTCCATCCCAACAGGGCAAGCATGTTGATAAAGGCTTCAGGGAGATACCCATCTTCGCGATAGCCACGTGAGATATCTCCTGTATCAGGATCTTTCCACTGCAACGGGAAAACAGGAAAACCCAGGCGGTCTCCGTCACGTTTACTTAGTTTCCCATGCCCGTCAGGTTTGAGGATAAGCGGCAGGTGGGCGAATTGCGGCATCTCGTTTTCCCAACCGAAAAACCGGTATAAAAGCTGGTGCATCGGAGCAGAGGGAAGCCACTCTTCACCCCGTATCACATGGGATATTTTCATCAGGTAATCGTCTACCACATTTGCCAGGTGATAGGTTGGCAGACCATCGGATTTAAAGAGCACTTTATCATCCAGGTTATCCGTATGTACACTTACCTCCCCACGGATAAGGTCATGAAAAACCACCTCCTGGTTTTCCGGGATGAGGATCCGGATAACATAGGACTCTCCCTTGTTTATTTTCCGGACTACATCGTCTTCCGGAATCGTCAGGCTGTTCTTAAGACGATTGCGTGTTTGAATGTTGTACTGAAACTGTTCCCTGCTCTCTTTCTGGTATTGGTTGCGGATGGCATCCAGCTCTGCCGGGGTATCAAACGCGTAATAGGCATGGCCACGATCAATAAGAAGCTGAACATAACCCCGGTAAATATCACTGCGTTCCGACTGCCGGTAAGGAGCATAGGGCCCTCCCCTATCCACATCCTCATCAGCTTCCAGGCCACACCAGCGAAGGGCTTCAAGGACATACTCCTCCGCTCCAGGTACAAAACGATTCTGGTCAGTATCCTCAATTCGAACAATAAATGTTCCCTTGTGTTGCCTGGCAAAGAGGTAGTTGAATAGAGCAGTCCTGATACCTCCAAGATGAAGTGGACCGGTAGGACTTGGGGCAAATCTTACCCGAATTGGCTTATTGTCCATGGTACTTAAATAGATTTTAAGTGGGATTATACTGAATTAAAGGAATAATATAATCAACCATCCGCTGAAGAGTTTGTTTTACGGTGTCAGAAGTGGTTTCAAGGATCAGATCGGGATATTCCGGCTCCTCAAATGGGGAGTCGATCCCGGTAAACTCTTTGATTAACCCCTGCCTCGCTTTCTGGTATAATCCCTTGGCATCCCGCTTTTCGCAAAGAGCAAGCGATGCCTTGACAAATACTTCAATAAAATTATCCGGGCCAATGATGGATCGGGCCATCTGCCTGATAGCATTGGTTGGACTGATAAAGCAGTTGATGGTGATGATCCCGGAATTGTTAAAAAGTGCATTTACTTCCGCAATCCGGCGGATATTCTCGGTTCGCCCTTCAGCGCTATATGTAAGATCCTGGTTAAGACCCAGCCGAACATCATCTCCGTCTAGAAGCTGGATAAAAAAGCCACGATGAAAAAGCTCTTTTTCAAGAGCAAGGCCAAGCGTGGTTTTGCCTGCTCCGGATAATCCTGTCATCCAGATCGATTTGGCCTTTTGCTGTAAACGAAGTTCCTTTTGTTCCTTCGGTATTTTGGAAGTCAGATATGAGTCATACATGGATAGGAGATTGAGAGCTACAAAATTAGGATAATTCCTAACTTTGTACGGTTGAAATATTCCAATTTTCAGGACGTTAGTTAATTGAAAGGTGGCAGAGGAAATGGAAAGTGAATTTCTGTTAATCAGAAAACTGGACCGGTTTATCCGGAAATATTATACAAACCGGATTATTCGCGGGACTTTACTGACATTGGGAACTCTTGCCGGCAGCTACCTCCTTTTTGTTATTCTCGAAAACCTTTTTCACTTTGATTCTATCGTCAGAACCGCTCTTTTTTATCTCTTTCCCGGTATTGGAACGGTTGCCATATCGTTCTGGATCATTAGACCACTCCTCTCCTATTTTAACCTTGGGAAACGTATTTCCCATGAAATAGCCGCTACTATAATCGGACAGCACTTTTCTGAAATTCAGGATAAATTACTGAACTCGCTACAGTTAATCCAGCAGAGGGAAAAACAAGCAGGTGATGTTGATCTGCTTCTTGCCTCCATTGACCAGAAGATAAAAAACCTGAAGGTTTTTCAGTTTAACCAGATTATCAACTATAGGCGAAATTTGCGGTACCTCCGGGTAGCCATTCCCCCGATTGCTATCATACTGATTGCCCTGTTCATTTCACCGGCGTTCATTTCAGAGCCTACACGCAGAATTGTGGATTACAATACAGCCTATACAGCTCCTCCACCGTTTCTTGTTGAAATTGTGAATGCTGAGTTGTCGGCGTTTCAGCAGGAGGATTTCGAATTAAAGGTTAAGGTTCAGGGAGATGAGATTCCTGTTGATCTTTATATCCAGACAGAAGGATATACGTATAGGATGAAAAAAACTTCTGCAACAGGATATTCTTATCTATTCAAATCACTGCAGAAAGAGACAGCATTCCGGATCTCCGCGAAGGAATACCTCGGCAGCGAATACTTGATAAAGGTCTTTCCCAGACCAACGATACTTTCATTCTCAGTTAATTTAACATACCCTGGTTATACCGGGAAAACGAATGAAAAGCTTGAAAACACAGGCGATATAGTTGTCCCAAAAGGAACAGAAATTGAGTGGCGATGGATAACAAAAGATGTGGATTTTCTTCATTTGAGGATGCTGGGACGTGAGATCAGGCTGGGAAAGGAAGAATCAAACCTTTTTTCATTTAAAGAGAGATGCACTTCGTCAGGAATCTATTCTATCCAGCCTGAAAATGAGTATAGCAGCAATACCGATTCGCTTTTCTACAGGATCATCTGCATAGAAGATGGCTACCCCTCTATTCTTACGGAAGTACATACTGACACGGAGTTACCTTCGGGTCTGTTTTTCAATGGCTCGATCAAGGATGATTATGGATTCAGCCGCCTTGAATTTCACTACAGGCTGACATCAAATACCGATACGGTTGCTATTGATAGAGGAACAGTTGGACTTTCTGTAAGTACTGATGCCGTGGAAGAGTTCTTTTACTACTCGATAGATGTGAATAGCTATATCAGGAATCCGGGAGACGGAATAAGCTACTATTTTGAAGTGTGGGATAATGATGGGATCAATGGACCAAAATCAGCCAAATCCGAAATCAGAGAACTAAAAACGCTAACGATAAGCGAAATACAGGCAAGTGCCAACAAGCGTGAAAAAGAAATTAAGGAGGATATAAAAAGCTCAATAGAGGACGCAAAAGAGGTTGAAAAGACGATCGATCAACTGAACAGGAAGTTGGTTGAGAAGCAGGAGCTTAGTTGGCAGGAGAAAAGAGAGATTGAGGAGCTGATAAAGAAAAATGAATCAATGCTAAATACAATTGAAAAGATAAAGGAGGAGAACAAGAAGAATATCAATACAGAAGAGCAGTTTTTGAAAACCAGCCAGGCAGTGATGGAAAAGCAGAAAAGGCTGAATGAGCTCATGGAACAACTTATGACGGAGGAGATGAAGAAGACGCTGGAGGAATTGAAGGAACTGATGGACCAGGTTGATAAGACGAAGCTTAAAACCCTCATGGAAGAGATGAAAATGACTGCGAAAGAGATGGAGCAGCAGCTTGACAGAAACCTGGAACTGTTTAAACAAATTGAATTTGAAAGAAAGCTTGAAGAGAATATTTCAGCGTTAAAAAAACTGGCAGAACGACAGGAGAAACTGGCAGAAAAGATTGAACAACAGAACAATATCTTACCACAAAACAAAGAGGAGCAACAGAAACTGAACTTCAATTACGACTCCCTTCAGACTGAACTCAAGAAACTGCAGGAGATGGATAAGAAGCTTGAGCAACCAGTGGGAATTGAAAAATCGAATCAACTGCAGGACAGTATCCAGTCTTCAATGAGTGATGCAAAGAAAGAGATGGAGGAGAGCAAGAAGAAGGCGGCGGCAAAGAGTCAGAAGAATGCTAGCAAGCAGATGAAACAGCTTGCAAATGACCTGGAGATGATGCAAATGGATCAGGAGATGGAACAATATGCTGAAGATGCACAGCAAATCCGGCAGATAATTGAGAACCTGTTGACTATTTCCTTTGATCAGGAGGAATTGATAACACGAACAAGAACAATTAGCCGGAATGACCCGGGATTTCAGGATATAATTTCGGAGCAGAAACAGATGAATGAGAACCTGGGGCCTGTCAGGGATTCCTTGATAGCTATCGGGAAAAGGCAGTTTCTGATTCAACCTGTCATAACAAGGGAGCTGAATTCGATAAACAGGAATATCAATGAGACTGTTGAATCCTTAACGGAAAGAAATATTTCATTGGCATTGTCCAAGCAACAATTTTCAATGACAGCTCTGAATAATCTGGCTGTCCTTCTTGACGAGGCAAGGGAGCAGATGAATCAGAATATGAGCATGTGTTTGCAGGGTAAGAGCAGTAAAATGTGCCAGAATCCTTCTACAGGAAAGGGAAAAAAGGGCATGAAGAGCATCAGGCAGATGCAACAGGCGATGACTGAAAAGATGGAGGAGATACGCAAAGGCCTTGAGGAGCAAAAGGGTAATCAGGGCAATAAAGGTAAAAAGAAGGAGAATGGAGGGAAAGGAATGAGTGAAGAGATTGCGAGGCTTGCAGCTCAGCAGGAGGCTATAAGGGAAGAACTAAAGAGGTATGAGCAATCTCTTATTGAGCAAGGGAAAATGAATCAGGGGGGCATTCAGAATGCCATTAAGGAGATGGAGCAGAATGAAAGAGATTTGATAAATAAACAGCTGACCAGGGAATCTTTGATTCGTCAACAACAGATTGTGACAAGGTTACTTGAATCTGAGAAAGCTGAACAAATCCGTGAGCAGCAAGAGACCAGGGAGGCCGACGAAGCAAAAAATCAACTATTTAGTAACCCGCAGCAAGAATTTGAGTATAACAAGTACTCCAGGGGTGGAACCGACATCTTGAGGTATAAAACATTGCCGGTAAACCATTTTTATAAGAGTAAATCAATGAGGTACTTGATTCAAATTCAAAAATAGTATGACAGGGAATTCTAATGTAATTTCAATACGGTCAATTAAGGAACTTTGCCGGCTTGAACGATTTATAGAAGAGATACTGGACTATTACAATATTCCGGGAGAATACTTCGGAAATATATTCCTGGCTGTGACGGAGGCCACACAACTTGGGTTAAAAGAGGACCGGAAAGTGGTGGTCGAAATGAAGAAAAGGCCAAATGGTGTTTCGTTCAGCATTACCAGGGAAAATGCTAAAATACTCGAACTGGATGAGCTCGACATGGCTATTGCTAAACATACCATTGCAAGGGAAACATTTATAATAAGGTCATTGGCCGATGAAGCCAAATTATCTCAGGATGGCAGGACAATCGAGCTCAGGTTTCTCATAACGGGAATTAACCTGGAGCGTTCGCTGATGCGATCTGAAAAATTGAAGAGTTACCTTACCACGAAGGAAAAGGTGGCAGATACGAATGAATGAGAAAGAGATACAATTTTTCACTGAAGATATTACCTATCAAATAAAGGGGAAAGGAATTCTACGTAGGGGAATTAGTCAACTTGCCACGGATAAAAAATATTTGTTGGGCCCTGTAAACATCATCTTTTGCAGTGACAAATTTTTAAAAGAGTATAACAAGACCTACCTCGGTCATAACTATTTCACTGACGTAATTTCATTTGATTTATCGGATGATCCGGAGTTGATTACAGGGGATATTTATATTTCACTGGATCGGGTACGAGAGAATTCAAAAGTATACAATGTTCCACTTAAAACGGAGATTGCCCGAGTTATTATTCACGGAATTCTTCACCTGACTGGCATGGAAGATTCAACGGAGTTGGAGAAAGAGGGGATGAGAAAAGAAGAAAACAAATACCTTTCACTTATCATAAAGAACTGATAAACAGTTATTAATGAGTAATTGTTCCACGTGAAACAAAGAGCAAACAGGTACAACAGGTATGATATTATCGTAGTGGGAGCAGGACACGCTGGTTGTGAGGCAGCTGCTTCAGCAGCAAACCTGGGCTCGCATGTATTGTTGATTACGATGAACATGACTAACATGGGGCAGATGTCATGCAATCCCTCTATTGGTGGTGTTGCTAAAGGGCAGATCGTAAGAGAAATTGATGCTCTGGGAGGATTGACGGGAGAGATTAGTGACGCAACCATGATTCAGTTCAGAATGCTGAATCTTTCGAAAGGACCAGCCATGTGGAGCCCCCGCGCTCAAAACGACAGAACACTGTTTTCAATTGAATGGAGACAACGGTTGGAACGAATTCAGAATCTTGATTTCTGGCAGGACTCTGTAACTGATTTAATTGTTGAAAAAGGCAGAGCTGCGGGTGTGACAACGTTCATGGGTATTACCTTTTATGCAGAGTCTGTAATCCTTGCGAATGGAACCTTTCTGAACGGAATCATTCATATCGGAGAGAAGCAGTTTCAGGGTGGACGGATGGGGGAGAGGTCGTCAAAAGATCTGACAGAGAACCTGAAGGGATTTGGCCTTGAATCTAATCGCATGAAAACCGGAACCCCGGTCAGGGTTGACGGAAGGACGCTTGATTTTGCTAAAATGACAGAGCAGCCCGGAGATCCGATACCCGGAAAATTTTCATTTCTTAATACGCCTGTACTTAAAAACCAGCGAAGTTGCTACCTGACATTCACTTCGGAGGAGGTACATGATATTCTCAAAACCGGGTTTGAAAAGTCACCACTATTTACCGGTCGGATCAAGGGAACAGGGCCCCGATATTGTCCATCAATTGAAGATAAAATTGAGCGATTTGCTGACAAGGAAAGACACCAGCTATTCATAGAACCTGAAGGCTGGGAAACTGCAGAGTATTACGTAAATGGATTTAGCTCATCATTACCGGAGGAGGTTCAGTTTGCAGCACTCCGTAAAGTGAAGGGGTTTGAGCATGCACGCTTTTTCAGACCCGGATATGCAATAGAGTATGACTATTTTCCACCTAACCAGTTATCTTTTTCTCTTGAATCAAAAGTAATAGAACATCTATATCTGGCTGGCCAGATAAATGGAACTACAGGATATGAAGAAGCCGCTGCGCAGGGATTTATGGCAGGCATTAATGCACACCTTAAATTGCAAGGGAGAGAGCCATTTATTTTGAAAAGATCAGAGGCATATATTGGTGTGCTTATTGATGATCTGATCACGAAAGGAACCGAAGAACCATACAGAATGTTCACTTCCAGGGCAGAGTACCGGATACTTCTGCGACAGGATAATGCAGATCAAAGATTAACAAGAAAAGCACATGAACTTGGGCTTGCATCAGATAACCGATTGAAAGCATTGAATGAGAAGTATGCGTCAATAGAAATACTTATTGATTTCCTGAAGAAAACAAGCATTGCCCCCGAAGAGGCTAATTCTATGCTCGACAGATGTGGAACTGCGCAATTATCACAGGGCACAAAACTGGTGACCCTGCTGTTACGCCCTCAGATATCCATAAAGGATATGATCAGAGACCTGCCGCCGGTAAACGAATTTGTTGAAAAATGTACAGGCTGCGTAACAGAGGTTATTGAGGAGGCGGAAATACAGATCAAGTACGAGGGGTATATTAAAAAAGAGCAGGAAATTGCCGATAAGCTTTCGAGGCTTGAACATATGCCACTTGATCCAGGCGTAGATTACCATCAGTTAAAGTCATTGTCGTCTGAAGCCAGGGAAAAACTGAGTCATGTAAGACCGGAAACAATTGGCCAGGCAGCCAGGATCAGCGGAGTTTCACCGGCTGATATATCTGTATTAATTGTTCACCTTGGCAGGTGATTGTTCCACGTGAAACATTGAATCATGAATGAAAAACTTTCAGCGTGCCCAATCTGTGACAACCATGAAAAGAACATATTCCTGGATGGACAGGATTATTTCCTTACACAGAAGAAGTTTGACATCGTAGAATGTTCCTCCTGCGGCTTTCGGTTTACAAATCCCCGGCCAACCGTTGAATCGGCTGAAACATATTATCAAACAGATGATTACATATCTCACGGCACTCAGGAATCGGGAATTGTGCCTATGCTTTATGGGATTGCCCGCCACTTTGCCCTTCGATCAAAGTTCGGAATAGTAAAGAGGTATTCACCTGGGAAAGCCATCCTGGATATTGGATGCGGGACTGGAGAATTTTTGAATTATTGCCAGAGAAAAGGACTTCGGTGTACAGGCGTTGAACCTTCCGTGAAAGCCAGAAAATTTGCGGAAACAACCTATAGGCTCGACGTAAAGCCTGATTTTCTTAATGGAATAGATCCTTCTGTGCGGTTTGATTGCATCACTCTCTGGCATGTTCTTGAGCATATTCATAAACTTGATGAGACCCTGAAGAAATTGAGCAGATTATTGAATAAGGATGGAGTACTCATTTTAGCCCTGCCAAATTCTAACTCATACGATGCCCAATATTATGGAAAATTCTGGGCAGCTTATGATCTTCCCAGGCACATTTATCATTTCACCAGAGAATCACTAACGAAACTTGCCGACAAATATAATCTCTCATGTCAAAACGTTATACCGCTAAAATTGGATGCCTATTATATTTCAATTCTCAGTGAAAAATACAAGAGGGGCTCCACAAATTATTTTCAGGCATTTATTCGAGGCCTGATATCAAACCAAAAGGCTGGAAATCCTAAAATCGGACATTCAAGCGAGATTTATATCCTGAAGAGCAAAATTTCTTAATTTTAAGCCTTAGAACGATCCGGACACCTGAATGAATGGTTCAGATTACCTGATCTTAGATAACAGCTTAAAAACCCTCATTTACAACTCCATCTAAAAGCTTGATAAACAGATAAATAGTGGAAAACAATCAGACATACAAAACCAAAACATATATAAGCAGTCTGATTATTGGTGTGCTTGCCATTTTATTTCTTATGGTTGTCCCGTGGCAGGGTGAGAAGAGAGAAAGTCCCGAAAAGATCCTTGAGCGGTTTGAGTCATTTCTCCAGGAACATGAAATGCACATCCGGGATGAGGTTAAATTTATTTCTGAGAAGTTTCTGAAGGATTCAACGACAGTTTTATCGAAAGAGCAACTTGCATCCATTCCGAATCCGATCGACAGGGAGTTGACACTCCTGGTTTACCAGGAAGATTCTCTGATCTTCTGGTCGGATAATGCCGTTCCCTTTAATATTTTCAACTTCCCGGACTTGACATCTGCGCCCTCAATCATCAAACTTGCAAATGGATGGTATGAACTCTCCGTTTTCAGGAAAGGAATTTTTGTTATCGCCGGACTCTGCCTTGTGAAACAAGATTTTACATTTCAAAATCAATACCTTATAAACAACTACACAGGGGCGATTCACATCCCGGAAGAGGTGAAGATCTCCTTGCAGGAGGGAATATACAATGCTTGGTCTACCGAAGGTAACTTCTTATGTTCTCTGAATATTCCCGACAATATACCCCCCAGGCACAACCAGGGGTGGTTAATCTTCATCCTAATCCTAGCTTATATATTTGTAATCGGATTCTTGTACCAAATTTCATTTCGGATACAGGGTCTGTTCAAAAATCGCTACTGGCTTTTTTTCATCCTGAGTGCCGACATTCTTATTCTTCGTGGGTTCCAGTTACTGATGCAATGGCCTAAGGCATTGTACCAATCGGATCTCTTTGGTCCTGTATTGTACTCTTCTTCCTGGTTGTTTCCTTCATTGGGAGATTACTTGATTAACAGCCTTCTGATCCTGGTCGTTGCATTTTTATTCTATCGTACATGGCCGGCACGGACATCGGGGATTGCCGGTTCCGGAGGGAAAACAGCGGCGTATGCAGTGATAAACTTTCTGGTAAGCCTGTTAATCCTGATGCTGGTAATGGCCGGGATAAACAGCCTGGTGCTGCATTCAACACTTCCGATGAGCCTGGAAAATATCTCACGCCTGACATGGGAGAGTATTCCGGCTTTTACAAGCATAGGATTTCTTGCTCTGGGCTGGATACTATTTACATTGCGGTTGACTATTCACGGTATAGAGGCTGAAACAGAACGGCCGGACAGCAAAACCAGAAAATTTCCGGTTGCATGGTTTTTCTTTGCAATTGTGCTCTTTGCTGCCTGTGCTACAATTGTGCTAAACCAGGCAAATAACCAGCGTGAGAAGGAGCAACGCGAACTACTTGCCATGCATTTGGCTGCACGCCAAAATCCAGTCACAGAGCTGCTGCTTCAGCAATCGGTTGGAGCAATTCAGGCCGACACAATAGTAGGGCAAATTCTTGTTGGATTAGGAATTAAAGCCAATCAGGAGGTGATTGATGACAGCGCAGCATCATACCTCTTATCTCGCTATTTCAAGGGTTACTGGAATAATTTCAATATTCAGGTCACAGTTTGCAGGGCTTCCAAAACGTTACGAATCCAACCACAGGGATTTGTCGTAGGATGCTCGGGCTATTTTGAAGATGTGATCTCTTCATTTGGCAAGCAAAGCCAGGGTGGGATTTACTTTCTCGATTATGGCTATGGCAATGAAAATTATATTACGCGACTTCCCATCCAGGGCAATGAAACCATTATTTATATAGAGATCAGTTCAAGAAGCACATACCGGGATCTTGGCTACCCCGAATTACTTGTTGACCGAACAACATATGATGTTCCTGATCTGGGGACCTACTCTTATGCATTTTTTCAGGATAATCAGCTGGTTCACCGCGTAGGAGAGTATACCTACGGATTTGAGTTAAGCGCTTATGTTGATACAGCAACCGGAGCTATTCTTCCAACAGCTGATCAGATGGATCATTTTCTATACCGGATCAATGAAAAAGATTCGATCCTCATCAGTAAACCGCTTCCCGGATGGCTTAATATCATCTCCTCTTTTTCCTACCTGCTGATTTTTATTGTACTATTATTCACGCTGGGCTATGGAATAGTGCATATTGGTGATCTAAAAAGACTCACCACTCTTTCGTTGCGAAGCCGGCTTCAGCTTTCGATGCTTGGCATGATCATCGCGGTGTTCATCATTACCGGAGGACTCATGATGGTCTATCTAACCTGGTTGAACAGTGAGAAAAATGAAGAAAACCTATTGGAACGCACATTGTCGATACTCATAGAAGTTGAGCATAAATTTGACAATTTGGATGATCTGCAGGATGCCGGGGGTACAGAGCTGGAAAATACTCTGATCAAGTTTTCCAACGTCTTCTTTTCAGATATCAACCTGTACGATCCACAGGGAGCACTGCTCGCATCCTCACGCCCAAGGATCTTCCAGGAGGGGTTGATCTCAGACCTGATAAACCGGCAGGCATACCAGAGATTGCATGAACAACGAACCTCCATGTTTGTTCAGACCGAGCACATTGGAGCACTTAGTTACCTTTCTGCCTACGTGCCTTTTTATAATACGCAAAACAAACTGCTGGGATATCTCAATTTGCCCTATTTTTCCCGACAGGATGATTTGAAACGAGAGATATCTACCTTTTTAATCGCTTTTGTCAATATCTATGTTCTGTTTTTACTTATTGGTGCCTTCGTGACTTACCTGGTAAGCAATTACATTACCTCTCCATTGAAACTGCTGGCACTCCGCATTGGACGGATACGAATCGGAAAAACCAATGATAAGCTTGTTTGGCGGCGCGAAGATGAGATTGGAAAACTGGTGGAGGAGTACAACAGGATGCTGGATGAATTGACGACAAGCGCAGAAAAGCTTGCCATTTCGGAACGGGAGTCTGCCTGGCGTGAAATGGCACAACAGGTAGCTCATGAGATCAAGAATCCACTGACACCCATGAAACTGGGAGTTCAATACTTGCAAAAAGCGTGGGAAGAGGGGGCAGAGGACTGGGATATACGGTTGAAAAGGTTCTCGGATGCATTGATTGTACAGATTGATACACTGAGTGCGATTGCCTCCGAATTTTCCTATTTTGCCAGGATGCCGGAGCCGGAAAATGAAACCATGAACCTGGATGAACTTATTCAAATTTCGTTGATGATCTATAAGGATATTTCAGCTATTCAGGTAAGATTTCACCCATCCCTGCCCGTTAAATGGATATGTGCGGACAAGAGCCAGATTTTACGGGTATTTAGCAATCTGATCAATAATGCGATTGAAGCTATTGAAGGACATCCCGGGACAGAAGGGAATATTGTGATAGAGACGAGCACAGAAGGAGATGTTCATATCGTACGAATTTCAGATAATGGGAAAGGTATCGGTATAGAAGAGGGAGATAAGATATTTCAACCCAATTTTACTACCCGCAGCGGGGGAGCGGGCCTTGGCCTGGCTATCGTTAAAGGGATCGTTCAAGCTGTAGGAGGATCCATCAGTTTCACTTCCGATCCGGGCAAAATAACTACCTTTACAATCTGGTTTCCGGTGGCCTCAGTTCCTGTACCGGAAGAGGAATCATGAAAAGAATCAACTACCTCATTTTTCTCCTTGGTTTAATCTTGTTGACAGGGTGTCAGCAGGATAATCCTGACGGGCTCTATTACCCATTCAAGAACCATGTGTGGAAGCGGTTCAACATCCTGAATTTCGATATTCCGGTTGAACGGTCGGAGAGACCCTACACCATTGTTTTCTTCGCCCGGCACAATGGTGATTTTCCCTACAAATCACTCGATTTCAATATGATCATGAATACCCCATCCGGGGAGGAGAGAATCAGGGAATTTCAATTAAAGATCCGCAATGCTAACGATAAATTTCTTGGGAAATGTGAACTTGAGATTTGTGAAGTTACAATTGTACTTAACAAGGAGCTCTATATTAGCAAGGATGGAATACTGCTTATTGAATTCGAAAACCTGATTCCCCGAATGGAAACACCAGGTTTACTGGGTGTTGGTATCCGGATTAAACAGGACTGACAGAATTTTCCGGCACTCAACCTCATCTTGCTTCATTTGTTTCACCAGCTCCTCCAGTGAGCTGAAGCGGATCTCATCACGAATCCGCTCAAGAAACCGGATAGTGATATCCTCTCCGTAGATATCCCTGCTGAAATCAAAGATATTTATCTCTACTGTGAAAGATGGCTGGTTGAGAGTTGGCCGAAAGCCAATTGCTGCCATTCCAGGGAAGTTTACCCCTTCCAATTCAACAGTAGCAGCATAGACTCCGGTAAGGTGATGGAACCTCGAGGCATCAGGAAGATCCAGGTTGGCCGTAGGAAAACCCAGTTTTCTTCCCAGTTGATTTCCCTTGACAACGATGCCGGAAATAGTAAACAATGCGGTCATAGTATCCGCAAAACTACGAATAATTCGACCAGTCTTTTTCCTGTATATTCTCTTTTTTTGCGCTCCTTTTGATCTTAACCAGCTCGACGACTGCATAGACATAGTGTCCCCATACACCAGCCAGCAAGATTAACAGCGTGATCATCATCCAGAGAGGGGCCACCGGTGTCCAGAGTTCACGGGTTGGTTTATCCTGACTCAGGAGATGTTTCGGAACTGCCCATTCACAGTTACTTTCGCCCTTCACATATCCGAATGAATCGTGCTCATCGATCCGGGCAATGACGGTTATGTCGCCAAGGGAGTCGCCAATGAGTGTCATTGGAAATTCCATGGAACCGGATCCATCCTCTTCAAGCCACACATCTCCAATTGGCATGGGACGAAAGAGGCTAGGGACAAACATGAGGATGGTTTCGTCTGAAATAGGTTCAGCCTCTCCATTGGATGTGAACTGATAACCCTTTACCCGTATGTATTTCACAGAGTCTTCCTCGTAAAAGGAGACCTCCAGTTTAGCTGGTTTCGATACAAACATCTCTGATGTTGAGAGGTATTTGTCAGTTCCGGCAAAATCAGCCATATATGTTACCATTCCTTCTTCGTTGCGGAGTAACGATGAGGTTGCAATCATGACCTGGGCAATTCCGGTAGAATCAGTAAACGTTTCACCGGCCTCAATCTGTTCAGTACCTTCTGATACGGTGAACGATATCGGGGCATTCTCCAGGTCGACACGCACCCTTCCGTTCCGGATATAGAGATTTGCCGTGAGCACAACCGTATCATTTGAAGTATATGTAGCAATGAAGGAGATATATGTATCCACCGGTTCAACCTCTTCCGCTTCGGTCTCTTCCTGGGCAGAAAGAGAGGGAGAGATAAGCAGCAGGGTTGAAATCAACCAGAGAAGGTTAGCAAATAGGAACTTTTTCATAGGTCTGGATATATGCTGGTTTGACATCATTTACGTTAGGATCTCTTCATCCTCCAATGTGGATGAATCTGCCATCTCACTCACATTGATGATCGGGATGAATTTGGATGCGATAGTAAAAGCCAAAGCGAAAAATGCAATACCGGCTGCAGTTAGCGCCCACTCTACCCATGTGGAGCTATAAAAAAGCCACTCGGGCCGTGAGTCCTGAATAGGCAGATAAGGAGATTCAAGCGTTGGGACGACAATCAGATAGCGGTTAACCCAGAGAGCCAGGACAACAATGACAGCCGAAATAGTGATGTTGTTAATGGTTCGCAGCCTTTTGATCCCAACCACGACCATAGGCAGCAATACGCCCACATAGTTGGAGAGGATAAAGAGCCAGTAGTATTCGTCAAACAACAGGCTGATCAGAAGTTCATCGTTTCGTTCGGAACCATACCATTTCGTCAGGTAATCGCTGAAGGTAAAGTATCCAAAAAGAGCAGCCAGGATCAGCATCAGGACCCCAACGTTAACAAAGTGTTTTCGGGTAATATACTTCTCGAGGTGGTACAGCTTTCGGAACAGCCACATCACAACGATCATCACTCCGCATCCTGAGAAGACCGCAGCAATTACAAAATAGGGTCCGAAAATGGTACTGTGCCATCCCGGCTGGAGAGTAACGCTGAAAATCCATGCGAGCACAGAGTATACGATAACCGCAATTGCGATAACCATTGCTGCCATCACATCGGTTGCCCTGTGGAGCCGTTCTCTCTGCTCAGTGGTTCCCGTATAACCGAGTGCAAGCCAGGTATATAATTTACGTTTCCATTTGGGAATGCGGATAGCCTGGAAATCACGGATCGCAGCGATATCCCGAAGCACAGCCAGATACAGAAAGATAAAGCAGCCAAACAGGTCAGTAGAAATGGCAATAACGTCCCAGGTGATAGGAGACTGGATACGCCCGTATAAAACAAGGTATTGAAGCCTGTCCAGTCGTCCGATACATAGCAGGATATAACAGGGGCCGATCAACAGGGCAATGATAGTGATGTATTCTGCAATCCGGTTGATTGGTTTGCGCCATTCGGCTCTGAACAGGTGCAGGGTGCCTGAAATCAGAGCGCCTGCATAACTGACCCCCATGAAAAAGATAAAATTTACGATGTAAATTCCCCATACCACATTATCACGCATCCCTGTAACCTCATGCCCTTCAGCAATCTGGACATAGAGTGCGTAAAATCCAAGACCGACTACAGCAGCCAGAAAAAACATCCAGACAGCCTGGATTAGATTGGTATGCTCAATCTGCGGTGCAAATTCCTTTAACAGGGCTAACTCTTTTTCGTTTGCCATAGTTACTACCTCCTTTGTTTTTTAGCGTATGGTGTGGATTCATACCTTTTCTTCACCTCTTCATCAAGACCGTCAAACCCGCGATCTACCGGGAACTGGCGTTCAACTGGAGGCAGGTAATAAACACTCGGACGAGTTCCCAGAACCTCCAGGTAACGGAAGCCTGCCCGGTCGCGGATCAGCTTGCTGAACTGGTAAGTTTCCGTTCCGTTGGTTACGACATCCTCGTCGAGGTCGCCGAAATAGATCACACCCATCGGACAGGAGGAAACGCAGTAAGGTAATTTTCCAACCCGGATCAGGTCCGGACAGAAATCACATTTTGAAACCGTTCCCTCAACGCCGGGGCTGCTGGCTTCAGGTGAATAGGGCTGGGTATCCTCATCATACTCTTCATAATGTCGCCAGGCAAAAACGCGGGTAGAGTAGGGGCAACCTGTGATGCAGAACTTACAACCGATACAGCGGTCAGTATCAATCAGTACGATCCCGTCACTTCTTTTATAGGTAGCTCCCACGGGACATACGGATACACAAAGCGGGTTATCGCAATGGTAACAGGGCTTCGGGAACCAGTAAGGAGCGGTGTAATCATTATCCTGCAGCAAATATACCTTCATGAATTCCTGGCTTTTTGGCAGATAATGTCCCTCCTGGCATTTTTCCACACAGGCTCGGGCGTTTTTGCAACGAGCCAGGTCGATTACCATCACAAATTTCTTGCCCGGAATTCCTTCACGTGACTCTTCGCGGGAGACGCGAGGGTACTTGATATGCGCTTTATCGACCTCTACGATCTTGCCATCGGTTGTAAGTACCTTGACTTTATCACCGGTTTCTGCAGCCCGTGTATCCAGGTAAGCTTCTACCAATCCTCCGGTAGCGACCACACCGGCTCCGGCAACCAGGCTTTTCTTAAGAAAATTCCTGCGGGAGCTCTTTTTGTGATTGTTATCTGATTCTTCTTTCACGGATATGGGTTTTTTAGGTTAGCTTTTTAGTGGGCCTCATGATACCCATTGATAATGCTTTTAAAGTTGGACCCCGGATGCTTCCCGATCGTACAGAAATAGATATGAACGATCATGAAGAAAGAGATAATAAATCCGGAGATGATATGGAACAGGTCAGTCAGATGGAGACCGCTGGTTCCAAGTATGGTAGTTGGAATTGTTTGTGGATAGAGCAATGCCCAGCCGGAAATAAAAACAATGGGAACAAACAGATACATTACGAAGACATAGGAGAAGCGTTGCAACGGGTTGAATTTATTCTCCCGGCTGATGGGGAAAGGAGGAGATTCGCCTTTGAAAATCCCGAATGTATAGTACATGGCCTGGGTAATCAAACGCTTGTAGAGTCCTCTGTATACGATCTGATACTGGGCTCCATTGAAAGTAAAAAGATTCCCGATAAAAAAGATAAGGTAATTTATCGTTAGAACGATCCCGGCAATGTTGTGGATGGCAACGGAGGTGTCAAAATTGACCAGAGCAATGGAGGGAGCCGAAAACTGCATGCTGACCCCGGTTATGATCAGAATCAGGCATAGAATGGCATTTAAAAAATGCCAGAGTCGAATCCAGATAGGATAGAGGTATAATTTTTCTTGTGCCATGGGGCTCTATTTTTTAATGATTCTCAAAACGGAATGAAATGCGATGCCTGCAATAACCCCGGCAAAAAGTAACAAGCTGATGATATTCAGGGTTTGATTGCGGCTTGCACCGATAACCACGGAATCGCTGGTGGTTATCCCTCTGAAAAAACCATCTTTACTGCGGACTGCCTGAGCCTCATACTTATAAAGAGAGGCAAGCAGTTCGGGGTTGCTGGAGTGGCACTCTTTGCAGTTTCTGACAGCCATCGACTTTGGCAGCACTTTGTGTGCAACCAAGGCACTGTCGGATAGTTTTTCGGCATGACATTCGATGCAGCGGACAGATGCGAGATGCAACTCCTGGTTGGGCAGCCAGTCGTGACTCTTGATCAGGTTTGGCCGTTCCCGGTCGGTGAGAAGCTGAAACCTCCTGAAATCACTATGGCAGTCCAGGCATATCGTGTTGTCATAGACAATCGTTTCTCTGATATTTTCGTTGGTGCGGGCATTGATCTTATAGGTATGCGGATTGTGGCACATCCAGCAGGTAAAGTCGTCGCTGTGTTTTTCTGAATGTACACTTTCCTGGAACTCGACATCTAATTCCTCAAAGTAAAAATGGGCATATGTGTCGTCTCCTTCATGGCAGTCCAGGCATGTATACTTGTACTCCATGCGAAGGATCCCTTCGTGGGGAAAATTTTGATACTCTTCCGAATGGCAATCGGTGCATCTGAAAGAGCGGTGGTTTGAAACATAGAATTCATTGGGGGAGACAATCAACTCGTTATACATACGCTGGTTAACCATCCTTCCCTGTTCTGTATTTTCGTAAGTGTATTTTGACTGTCCGTGGCACTGGAAACATTTGTCGTTCTCTTCTGAATTCGGAAATTGAGAAAGGTCCGTTGTTTGCAGTTCCGGAGCAGTTTGGCCTTTTTGCCTGGCATCTTCATATTTCAACGGCCCTGCCGAGTAATCAAAGGCAAAGATGATGATAGTCAGAAGAATGAGGACGATAACAAGCCAGGATGGCCTGATGTAAATTTCTCTCATCATACCTAATTTATTTAACTATATACATGTGTAAAAAGAAAAAGGATGCTAATTAACAGAGTTTCATCAGCATCCTTGTTCTTTTCAACGAGAAATGCAATTATTTCATTGAACGCATATAAGCAACCAGTGCCCAACGATCAGCTTCGCTGGTCACCTTTTTCTCAAAATTAGGCATTTCGTCCCGGCCTATAAATGACATGTAGTAGATCTCACCATCTGTGTTCTTCTGAAATGCTGCAGTAGAGAAATCACCAGGGAAAGTCTTCAGCATAGCTGATTTTGGTCCGTCACCCAGGCCTTTGCTGCCGTGGCATGATTTGCAGAATTTCGACCAGAGCATTTTTCCGTCGGCCATCGCATCAGCATCACCGGCTTTTACCGTACTTTTCATCGCCTTGTACTTGGCTGGAATGTCCCAGGGCTTAGCGTCCTGGGAATAGACTGCGGTCACGAAAAAGAATGCAATCATGCAGGTGACCGTGTAAATCAAGGTTTTTTTCATGGTTGTTAGTATTAAATAGGTTAAACAATAGTTAGTTTAGAAGTTCCATAAACGGGTCATGTTAAATCCAAACATGATCGCTCCGTTGAAGAAATCATTCTGGTTATACATGACAATATCCTGGGGCAACAGGCCTGGAGCAGCAGATACGAAAACGTGGAACGTATGCGTACTCGTGGAAATTTCGACACCAAGTCCGAAATTCGGTAATGGTGATTTGGCCCCGTAATAGATCCCTTTCTGTCCGTATTTCAGGATAAAAGGGGTATCGTAACCAAGCATCAAAGGCACTTCAAGGCTCGCAACCACGGAAGTTTGCGGGCTTACCTTCAACCGTGCAATGGCCGAAATGGAAAAGGCGTCATTTTTTATCGTTGTGTCTACCTTATTATAATGAACAAAAGCAAATCCCATCTGCATGGAAAAGGCACGTGTGAAACGACGAGCAACCATTATTTCGTGGAAATAGGAGAAGCGGTCAACAAATGCATAGTCCTTTCCGAAGTTGGTTTTATCACCAGCGTTAAGCGCCATGTTTCCATAATACCCAATGGTCAGCGGGAAACCTCCCTTACGCTGATGGAAGAAGGTGTACTTCAATGAGAGATCCTGGTACCGGTTGTTCTTGGTGGTACCGAATCCAATCATCAGGTTATCGGTGATGCTGTAATTCAATGCAATACGGATATTGGTAGCACCCCAGATCCCGAACAAGTCCGTAAATCCGTTTTGAATGGTACCAAACCGGTGTTGCAGAATAAACTCCAGGCTATTCGCAGGATAGGTTTTTACGGTTTGATCATCCATAAAGATACCACTTTCGAAGGGTGCCCTTTCAAGAGGTTTTTTCTCGGGCTGCGCCTCTTCGGCTTCCTGAGCAAAAATGTTGCCAAAGCCGACAAAGAGCAGGAGTAAAACCAGGAGACTTTTTTTCATATGTATTGTTGTGATCATGTTCTATCGTGTTTCGTGATACAAACTCCGTTAATTATTCTTGGCGCCTTGCTGGATCCAGACCAGGACAAGATTGGCATCCTGGACGTTGGTAAAGGGAGCCATTGATCCCCCTGGCTTCATGCACGTGTAGATGATACTAACATCGGGGGCCAACGTATCGATTAATCCTCCGGCAAACAAGTTGTCGTAAGAACTGGGTGCCTCCAGGTTGGGGGAGGTCTTTCCGGGGCTATGACATCCAACACATTTGGCATCCCAGATGGGTTGAATTTCTGCAGAGTAACTGATCGGGATTGTGGGATCGGGCGGGGCCTCATACTGGATTTTCTCGTATTCACACGAAAACAAGACAACCATACCTACGATCAGGATGATCATGTTGAAAATTTTCCTCTTGTGCATATGATTTGGTTTTGATTTGTTGTTTATACCAGGTATCAAATTTATCAAAAAAAGGCTCCAGGTATTGCTCCCTGAAGCCTTTTTAAAATACAATTCAGGAATTAGTAACCCAGAGATTCAAGATAGGCAATTCCATCTGTAATCATGCCATTGGCACGTTTGAAGTTGTGGATACCATTGCTTTTGTCTCCCTGTATAAATTTGTAATTGTAATAGATAGCAAGCAATTTTTGGGTATGAGGAACACTAGTATCAAGATACCCGGGATGGCCAACAGTATCCACTACACCAGCAAGTGCCAGTTTGTCTACCAACATAACCAGACCCTCTTCAATTATGGTCTGTTTGCCTTCGTAATTAAGGGTTGTAACACCACCGTCATGGCAAGCTGAAATGTTACATCCGGTTGTGTTTGGCCACAGAGTGTGACCACCTGTAACATTACCTGAAGCAGCAGCTCCGTGGCAATCAACACAGGTAGCTCTATTTGTATGGTATGAATTTGCAAGAAGTCCGTCACCATTGATATCATAACCACCGGTTCCGGCGAGCATCGGGCCTTGCGTTCCGTAGTGAGGTCCATAACGATAACTGGTTGGCTGAAGTGTTGTGGTGGTGCTGGTGGGATCAGTAATCTCCGGAGTGGCTGGCCTTGACTGATGACAACGCCCACACAGGTTGCCGGTAGAGTTTCCACCTTCAGTTGTTATGTCTGTAGTTCCTCCAAGCATGTTTGTAAAAGAAGCTTCGGTGCGAAGCGACCAGTCAGAAGCTGTGTAGGTGTCGTGGATTTTGTGGCAGGTGCGGCAGTTAGGTGGGGCAGGATTCTGAATCGTTTCAGAGGTTTCCCATGCACCGGTTGTCAGACACTCCTGGAATCCCTGGCTGGTGTGACAAGGAGCACAAACAGTTGTATTTCTGGTAGTTACGCTGCCTGTAGCATGCTGTGATGCGTCATACTGGAAGATCTTGGCAACGATCAGGTCAGAGAAATTGTGGCACTGGGTGCAGGTTGCGTTGGCATCCTGTCCATTTTCACCATTTGTACCATTTGCTCCGGCTGGACCCTGCGGGCCCTCCTTGGTGCAGCTGGTAAACATCAAGCTTGCTGCGGAAATCATCATGCCGGCAGCAAACAAATAAGTTAATACTCTTTTCATACTGTTTTGGTTTTTGTTTAACTATTCATTTTCTCTCAATAACACAAACGGGTATAGGCGTTCAGTCTGGAAGCAAAAGTAGAGAAGTTCGTTGTGTTAGTTGATTAACAAAGAGGTGAGATTTATTCATCCAGATAGTGATATATGTCTATGAAAAATTGACACAGATCAATCACTACGTTGACAAATATCATCAAATAAACAGGTATTGAATTGCCATATAACAAGTAACGAGTTGAAAATCAACAAGAAATTAGCCGGTTTGACTGATTTGTCGCAGTTGTTTTTCATTCAGGATCTCAACGGTATTGCCGGTTACTTTCAGGATGCCCTCATCTTTCAGTTCTTTCAGAATGCGTATGGAACTCTCTTTTGACATCCCTGAGAGGTCGGCAAGGTCCTGGCGGGAGATGGAAATTTCAAATGGATTTTTACCGTAAATCTTCTCCCGGAGGTAAAAAAGTACGTCGGCAATTCGTCCGGGCATCTGTTTCTGGGTGAGACTTATCACCTGGTCGAAATTGAAAATTGCCTGTCGGGAGAGGCGCTGGATAAACTCTTCGGCGAAATCGGGGTTTTGCCTGATCAGTTTTTTGAAGATATTCACATCCACCAGGCAGGCAGTTGTCTCATCCACAGCAGCCGCGGAGTAATAGTGGCGGTTATCAACATAGGTACCCGGACCAAAAATATAATCGACCGGCTTGACCAGGGCAAGGATCAGGTTTTTTCCGTATCCCTCAATGTATAGCTTGGCCAGACCTTTCGTGAGGCAAACAAAATGTGGAGAAGGAGTTCCCTGCTTAAAGAGGATTTCACCCGGTTTGTAGTTTACCGTATAGCGCCCCTGGTTGATCTGTTCCAGTTCATCTGGAGTCAGGCTACTGAAGATGGATGTTTTGCAACTACAGTTCTTGCAATTCTCCGACTCCTGCATCTTATTCATACCAATCCAATTAGATTAGATCAATTACACGATGAAGACAAAGATACAAATTAATTGATTTTTATCGATAATTATTTTGATGCGTATCAACATTCCATTGATCTATCTCAATAATGTGAAATAATTAACTGATTGCCAGGGGTATCTGAAATGGCTTTATCAGGAGATGAATTTCAACAGGTATTCGGCAATTTGAACGGCGTTGGTAGCAGCCCCCTTCCGAAGGTTATCGGAGACGATAAAGATGTTCAGGGAGTTTTCCAGGGATTCATCACGTCGGATCCGCCCCACAAACACATCGTCCTTTCCCTGAGCAAGGATAGGCATGGGATACACATTGTTTTGAATATCGTCCTGGATCGTAACACCAGGCATCTCCTGAAGAACAGAATAAATATCCTGAAGGTCGAAAGGCCTGGTAAATTCAATATTGACAGCTTCAGAATGACCACCCATTACAGGCACCCGTACGATTGTTGGAGAGACCATGATGGATGAGTCATCCAGAATCTTGCGTGTCTCATTCACCAGCTTCATCTCCTCAGCGGTGTATCCATTCTCCTGAAAGGCGCCGCCATGGGGGAAAAGATTGAGGTCGATCTGATGAGGATAGGCCATTTCACCTGTTAAACCGTTGCGCTCATTCTCCAATTGCCGAACCGCCCTTGAACCGGTGCCTGAAACCGATTGGTAAGTGGAGATAACCACCCGTTTGATTGAATACCTGATGTGAAGCGGAGCCAGTACCATCACCAATTGAATAGTCGAACAGTTGGGATTGGCAATGATGAAATCATCAGGAGAGAGGATCTCCGCGTTGATCTCGGGGACAATCAGTGGTATAGCAGGATCCATCCTCCAGGCCGAAGAGTTGTCGATCACCCGGATCCCGGCTTCGGCATACCTGGGAACCCATTCGCGGCTGACATCTCCGCCTGCAGAGAAGATAGCAATGCCCGGCTTATCAGCAATCGCCTGAAGATGATCCGTAACACGATACTCCTGATCGCGAAACCGGATCAATTGCCCTTCTGAGCGGGGGGAAGCCACCGGGATGATTTGGTCGACCGGGAACGAACGCTCTTCAAGAACCTTCAATACAACCCGTCCAACCAGACCGGTGACACCGACGATTGCTAGTTTCAT
>CALCGJ010000133.1 GCA_937900965.1 uncultured Bacteroidota bacterium
GCCTCCCGATACCGGAATGGCTTTTATCGTTGTAGCACACCTCGATCCTACGCACATCAGTCTGCTGCCTGAGCTGCTGCAGAAACGGACAGGGATGACTGTCACCCAGGTTACAGACAACCAGAAAATCAGGCCCGATACCGTTTATGTGATCCCTCCCAATAAAGATCTCAGTATTCTGAACAGGGTTCTCTACCTGCTGCCTCCGCCACATTCGCGGGGACTGAACCTCCCTATCAATAGTTTATTCCACTCTCTCGCACAGGATCTGGCAGAACGGGCAGCTGCCATCATCCTGTCAGGAACAGGAACAGATGGAACTCTGGGCGCTAAAGCCATCAAAGAGGCAGGCGGAGTTGTTTTCGTCCAGGATGAAACATCGGCCCTTTATAGTGGTATGCCAAAGAGTGTTATGGCTACTGGTTTGGCTGATTATACCCTGCCTCCCGATAAGATGCCGGCACAGTTGATCAGCTATTTCCGCTTCTTCCAAAAACAGGTATTCCCCGAAACACCGGCTGAGAATATCAGGTTTACAGATACGTTGCCGAAGATCCTGGTCATCCTTCGCAATAAAACCGGCCATGATTTCTCACTCTACAAACAGAATACCCTGCATCGTCGTATTGAACGACGCCTGCATGTGCACCAGATTGAAAATATCACCGATTACATCCAGTTTCTGCAGAAAAGCGAAACGGAGGCATCCCTGTTATTCAAAGACCTGTTAATCGGCGTCACCTCCTTCTTCCGCGATCCTGAAGCATTTGAGATCCTGAAGCAACAGATCATTCCCGGAATCCTGGCTGAAAAGACCGAAGATTCAATGATCCGGATCTGGATTGCCGGATGCAGCACCGGGGAAGAGGTTTACTCTATCGCTATGATATTCGATGAAGTGATGGAGTCGATGAACCGGCATGTCAACCTTCAGTTTTTCGGAACGGATATTGACGAGGAGGCGATCAATTCGGCACGGTCGGGATTGTATCCTTCCGGCATCCGGTCGGAAGTAAGTGAAGAACGGCTGAAACGTTACTTCATCAAAGAGGCCAACGGATTCTACCAGGTGAAAAAGCTGATCAGGGAGAGAATTATTTTTGCCGTACAAAACGTGATCAAAGATCCTCCGTTTACAAAACTCGACCTGCTCTCCTGCCGGAACCTGTTGATCTATCTCAGCGCCGAACTCCAGAAGAAACTCCTCCCTGTTTTCAGGTACAGCCTGAAGCCTAACGGGATACTTTTCCTGGGAAGTTCCGAAACCATCGGTACCTCAACAGATTTGTTTACCCACTTTGATAGAAAATGGAAAATTTATCAACAACTACCCGACTCCTCACCACAACCCCTGTTTACAAATTTCCCAACCCATGAACCTATGGAAAAAAAGAAACTAACCATAAAACCTGCAACTTCTCCAATTCAGGAGGGGATCAATGAATTGCGTATCGTGGAGACCATTCTCCACCAGAGTGAGATCCCCTCCGGGGTGGTGATTGATGAAACCGGGCAGATTTTCTATATCCACGGCTCTACCGGAAAATTTTTGGAACCATCCATCGGGCTCCCCAAACTCAACATCTTTGACATGGCCCGGGAGGGATTAAAACAGGAGGTTGCCCCGGCAGTGAGGAAAGCGCTATCTGACTTTGGGGAGGTGATTAAACGGGGAGTCCGTGTCAGGTTCAATGGCGATGAGATCGTGATCAACCTGATTGTACGACCATTGATCG
>CALCGJ010000134.1 GCA_937900965.1 uncultured Bacteroidota bacterium
GAAGATGTGTACGCTGCTTATGTGAATGTCAAAACCTCTTTTTGGGGTATAGAGGCTTCTGTTGGCCTGCGGGCCGAATACATGAACCGATTGCTTAAACAGGATTCTGCGGCATTTGAATCCGATTATTCCAAACTGCACCTCTTTCCTTCCTTTTCTTTCTACAAACAGCTTACCGAAAAAAACACGCTTAATCTGGCAATGAGTAACCGTATCAACCGACCTGATGAGTATATGATGAACCCTTTCCCGGAATTTGAAGACGAATATTTTTATTCAGAAGGAAATCCGTATCTGTTGCCTGAAATCGTCAGAAATATTGAGCTTGGTTACCAGTTTGCCGGAGAAAAAAATCAAATCAGTTCACGTATATATTACAGAACAACAACTGATAAAATTGAACAACGCCTGTGGATAGAAGATGATGAAAAAATTCATACTTCTTTTCATAACGACTGTAACGACAGGGCAATTGGACTTGAGTTGATGGGTAATTTTGACTTAACAAAATGGTGGAGCCTGAATGCCAACTCCAATTTGTTTCACTATAAAATTGAGGGTAATGTTTTTGAAGATTCGTTTTCCAATAGTGATTTTTCATGGACTGCCCAGTTAGTTAATTTCTTTCAAATCAGGAAGAATACGTCAATCCAGTTGATTGGATCCTATACCAGTAAAACGGTTCGGTCGCAGGGAATCCTGAGCGGTTACTATTTTGTTGACCTGGCAGTTAAACAGAAATTTCTCAAAGGCAGGCTCTCTCTCAATGTACAATGCAAAGATATTTTCAAGTCGTTGAATTATAAGTTAAAAACCGAAACCGGAAATATGAAATTGCTCGGCGATTTCAACAACGAATCCCCGATATTTCTTTTCAGCCTGAGCTTTCAAATCAGCAAATACAAAAAGAAGACCAGAGATGTGGAGACAGAATTTGATATGTAATTCCGTGTTCAACTATTTAAAATAATTATGTCAATCAACCAATTCTTAAATAATCAAATAATTTATAAAATCATGAAAAACCTAGTCTTAATCCTTACATTATTTATTTCCGTTCTATCTGTGAACGCACAGGTATACAAGCAGACCATCAGGGGAACAATCACTGATTCAGAAACCCAGGAAACCCTTCCGGGCGCTAATATTGTTATCCTTGATACCGATCCCTTAATGGGCGGATCTTCTGATTCCCAGGGTAATTACCAGATCGATAATGTTCCGGTTGGCCGGCATAACATCAAGGTGACTTATATGGGTTATGAAGATGCTCATTTTAGTGAAATTGAACTGATTACAGGAAATCAGCTCGTGCTGAACGTTCAGTTGACCGAGGATGTATCAACACTGAATGAAGTAGTGATAAAAGCCCAGAATGAATTGGGCGAACCAATCAATTCGATGGTAACACTCAGCGCGCAGCAAATTACAATTGAATCTACATCAAGGGTTGCCGCGGGAATTAACGACCCGGCCAGAACCGTTCAGTCATTTGCAGGAGTGTCGTCTGCCGACGATGAAAACAACGAACTGGTGGTAAGGGGAAACTCTCCAAGGGGCATGTTGTGGCGCATGGAAGGTGTTGAAATACCTAACCCAAACCACTTTGCAGAAGGAGAAGGCAGCAGTGGTGGTGGAGTTAGCGCCCTGAGCACGCAGGTACTTGCCAACTCAGATTTTTATACCGGCGCTTTTGCAGCTGAATATGGTAACGCTCTTTCGAGTGTATTCGACCTTAAGCTCAGGACCGGAAATAATGAGAAGCATGAATTTGCTTTACAGATCGGTGTTATGGGTATTCAGGCTTCAGCTGAAGGTCCATTTTCGAAGAAAAAAAATGGTGCATCTTATTTATTCAATTACCGGTATGCAACAACTTCTTTATTGAACAAGGTCGGTTTTACGATCGGGGATGCCGACATTTTTCCTGAGTGGCAGGACTTGTCATTTAACATAAATATCCCGACAACAAAACTGGGCAGGTTTACTGTCTGGGGATTAGGCGGCATAAGCAGCTCAGCTGGAGAAGTGCCAAACGACACGTCACAATGGTTTTACCGTTCCGATCATTTTAGTTACCAAGAGAAACAGGTTTTGGGCATTATAGGAGTCACACATAATTATCTCTTTAAAAACAACAAAACCTATTTAAAAACGGTATTGGCCTACTCGCACACAAACGACAAACAAATAGAAGACTCGCTGAATTATGATTTTGAAATTACGCCTCTTGTAAATGAAAAATTCATCTACAACACCATCACTCTTAGCTCATTGGTGAACCACAAATTCAATGCTAAACACTATTTACGTGCAGGTTTAATTTATACCAATCAACAGTTCAAATTAAATGCTGACCGGTTTAACTGGGATGATGGGAAATTCGAAACGGAACTCAACCAGGATGGAAGAACCTCAAGAATGCAGGGCTATGTGCAGTGGAAATACCGGATCACCCCGAAGCTTGAAATGAACACCGGTGTTCACGCCATGCTGTTAACTATTAACAATGATGTTTCGGTTGAACCAAGATTGGGTTTTAAATACAAGATGAATCATAAAAACCACTTTAGCTTTGCCGTTGGATTACACAGCAAGGCTGAACAAACCTCCATTTACACTGCTCAGGATTTACTTCCCAATGGTGACTATTTTCAGCCAAATAAAAACCTGAAAATGGCAAGGGCATTTCATTCTGTTGCCGGATATAGTCTCTTTTTTGGCGATAATTTTAACTTCAGGACTGAAGTCTATTACCAGTATTTATATAGCATTCCGGTTAAAATAGGCGATACAACAGGAACTGTAAGTTCGTTGAATTTTGGAGGTGGTTTTACCAATGAGCCGTTTAACAATGATGGAACTGGCGTAAATTATGGGATTGAGCTGACCCTTGATAAAAGCTTTTCAAGACAATATTATCTATTGTTCACTACTTCCCTGTTTCAGTCAAAATATTCCATGCCGGGTTTCGAGGACAGAAACACCCGCTACAACAGCAATTACCTGGTAAATGCATTGGCAGGCAAAGAGTTCAGGGTTGGTAAAAACAAGCAAAATATTATCTCAACCAATATCAGGGGAATGCTTCGCGGGGGTTACCGCACCATTCCTATTGATCTTGGAGCATCCATTGCTGCCGGCGAAGATGTTCGTGACTACAACAGGGCTTTTGAAACAAAAACTCCCGACTATTTCAGGGTTGACCTTGGTGTAAGCTTTCGTCAAAACAAGCCAAAATGGTCATGGATAATTTCACTGGATGTGCAAAACATTACCAACAGGGCAAATGTTTGGGGTGAGTACTATGATGCTGAACATAAAGCCATTCAACCCATCTACATGACTGGCTTAACACCTGTTCTGAACCTTAAATTTGAGTTTTAGATTTGAAAAATCAGAATATACTTGAATCCAATTTTAAATTAATTATTAAAAAAAACAATTATGAAAACAAAATCAATTTTAGTAGCACTTTTTGCATTCAGTATTTTCGTTACTTCCTGCAAAAAAAATGATGACGTTAAACCGTCAAACGATCTAACAACTGTAAACAAGAACATTACCGGATACACTCAATTGAACGTGTCGGATCCATTTACAGTATATGTTACATTCTCGAATACTGAAGAGAAAATTCAGGTACAGGCAAACTCCAATCTTCAGCAGTACATTACGGTAGAAAAACAAAACAACCAGCTTGTGATCTCTCTTGACGACAATGTCACTATTAATGGTAGTTCTGTATTAAATGTGTATATCACAACGAACCAGCTTGAGGGTTTTTATGCGGCTGGTGCGTCAACTATTCAATTGCAAAATGATTTAAACACTTTCAATGTAACCATAAATTTAACCGGAGCATCCACATTTAGTGGAGCCCTGTTTATCAACGAGCTAAATACAAACCTTACAGGAGCTTCAAATATGAACATTTCGGGTACTTCAGCTTCTGTTGACCTTGAAGCTACCGGAGCGAGTAATATGAGAGACTACGGTTTTGCAACCAGCCACTTCACCTGTGATCTTGATGGGGCATGCAGTGCATATCTTACCATACAACAAACCTTGAATGTAAAAGCCAGGGGTGCCAGTAACGTGTATTATAAAGGCAATGGCACCGTTAGTAGCCAGGTATTAACTGGTGGGTCTACAATTCAAAAAATGAATTAAAAAAAAGGTATGATGGAAAGGTGGAAAAATGAGTTTGTTTGGAAACCATTTTTCTGCTTTTCCAATATTCCATCAATAGTCACCGTAGGGGGAGATATATCAGGAAATAAGCGTTTTTGTAAAGGACACTCCCATGATATAAATTGCAACAGGGAAAGTTGCTGCGAATTTCCAGGTACAGAATAATATAATGGTCAATTTATCAAATAATACAGATTTTAAGTAACTCAGAGTTTGGTAAAATATCATCCTTTAAATCACCAATTCACCAATTCACCAGTTCACCACCTCACCAACTAGTATAGAGATCAGCAATCACAAAGGCGGCAAACAGGATACTCGCAAATCCATTGAGGGTGGCAAAAGCAAGGTTTACACGTGAGAAGTCATTGGGCCTGACGATCACGTGCTGGTAGATCACAAGCAGGGTAAATATTCCCAGGCCGATCCAGTAGAGCATACTGAATGGACCGGTTAACCCTGCCAGCACCAGCATAGCCAGGGCAACCAGGTGAAAAAAAGCGGAGAGTACCAGGGAGTTTCTTGCTCCAATGGAAGCGGGTATCGATTTTAGCTGCTCCTGGCGGTCAAAGTCAATGTCCTGCAAGGCATAAATGATATCAAACCCTGCAACCCAGAACAAAACACAAAAAGAAAACAGCAGTGGAAGCAGGTTGAACTGGCCGGTAACTGCAAGATATGCTCCAATTGGTGCAAGTGCCAACCCCAGTCCCAGGAATACATGACTCAGATAAGTGAACCGCTTGGTGAAGCTATACCCAAGCACCACCACCAGGGCGATGGGGGAGAGGATCAGGCAAAGGGTGTTGATGAAGGCAGCAGTAGCCATGAACAGTATAGCGTTCAGGATGACGAAGAGAAGTGCCGACCGGGGCGTGATGATGGCCCTTGGGATCTCCCTGACAGATGTCCGTGGGTTTTTTTCATCGAAATCCCTGTCTATGTACCGGTTGAATCCCATGGCAGCATTTCTGGCAAATAAAACGGCAAGAATAACCAGGAAGAGTGTAATATAGTTGACATCTCCATCGTTCTCCCTGACGGCCAGAAAAAACCCGATCATGGCAAAGGGCATTGAAAAGATCGTGTGGCTGATCTTTACCAGGGAGAAATAGTCTTTAATACCCGACATTTGATAAATTTGTGCCAAAATTAAGGCAAATAGATGAATGTTTGAAATCCTGAAATATATCTTCCAATACCTGTTTCACCAACTAAAAGTTCGTTCGAAATACAGCATTCATTCTCCATTTGTCTTCAACTTCACAAAATACGTCCTGAACGATGATATTCAATACCCTGATTATGAGCAGATAGAGAAAGTGAGAAAGGACCTGTTATCGAGAGCCAGGTTCATCAAACGGGTCGATCTGGGAGCCAGATCATTATCTTTTCCATACTCACAAAGGTTTGCCAGAGTGCGGGACATTGCAAAAAAATCATCGGTTTCCTCTAAAAAAGGGCAATTTCTTTACAAACTGGTCAAACATTACAAACCCAGGTGTGTGATCGAACTTGGAACAGCGTTTGGTATCAGTTCGATGTATATGGCAATGGGGTACAGAAATTGCCACATTTACACTATAGAGGGTTGTCACGATACGATAAACATTGCCACCCATAATTTTTCGCGATTGGGACTTGGCAACATCGAAGAGATCTGTGGCAATTTTGATGAGGTTTTACCTGAGATTCTGAAGAAAACCGGGACTGTCGACCTGGTTTTCATTGATGGAAACCATAAGAAAGATGCTACACTCAGGTATTTTGACGAATGTCTGAACCATATCCAGAACAACACGATCTTTGTATTTGATGATATTCACTGGTCAGCAGGGATGAAGACGGCCTGGGAGAATATCCGCCAGCATCCCAGTGTAAAAGTTAGCATCGACCTTTTTACAATTGGGGTTGTCTTCTTTAAGAAAGAGCTTAGTAAAGAAGATTTCATACTTCGTTTCTAAATATTTATTACTTTTGTTTATATCTTGAAACTATTAATCTGAATTACTTTTCTGATGGAAAAAGAGATCATTCGTCTTGATAAAATTGTCAAGAACTACAGGATAGGAACTGTTATTGTGGAGGCCCTCCGGTCGATTTCGCTGGTGATGTTGAAGAATGAATTTGTGGCTATTATGGGGCCGTCAGGCTCAGGAAAATCAACCCTGATGAATATCATCGGATGCCTGGATACAGCAACCAGCGGAAGTTACTTTCTCAACGGACAGGACGTTTCTCGTCTGGACGATAATCATTTGGCTGAAATTCGGAACAGGGAAATAGGTTTTGTCTTCCAAACCTTCAACCTCCTGCCCAGGTCCACAGCTTTGGAAAATGTGATGCTTCCACTGATCTACTCAGGAGTTACAAAAGCCAAACGTATTGAACGGGCAACTGCTGTACTGGAAGAGGTTAAGCTATCGGACCGGATTACACACAAACCCAACGAGCTTTCCGGCGGTCAAAGACAGAGGGTAGCTATGGCCAGAGCCCTGGTAAACAATCCGGCTATCATCCTGGCCGACGAACCCACCGGGAACCTCGATTCCAAGACCTCCATTGAGATCCTGGGTCTGCTGGAAGAGATTCACCGGATGGGAAATACAGTGATTGTTGTTACTCACGAAGAGGATATCGCACTGCATGCTCACCGTATCATCCGTCTGATGGATGGGGAGATCGCTTCTGACGAGATAAATCCTAACATAAAGACTGTTGCTGATTACCAGCTGACGACTTAATCCATCAGTAATTCATGACGAAAGAAGGGAAGTACACCCAGCTTTTCCAGGATTTCGATCAGATGAAGATCCTGATCATCGGCGATGTTATGCTTGATTCTTACCTATGGGGCAAGGTGGATAGGATATCTCCGGAAGCGCCCATTCCAATTGTTGCACTCAAACAACGGGAGAACAGGATGGGAGGAGCCGCAAACGTAGCCCTCAATGTGAATGCCCTGGGAAGTGAACCCATTCTCTGTTCTGTAATTGGTGATGATGAGAAGGGAAATCAGTTCCTGGATCTGCTGGCGGAACAACAAATCCGTACATCAGGGATCATCCGAAGTGCAGATAGGGTAACAACCACCAAGTTCAGGATCTTTGGCAACCACTCCCAGATGTTGCGTGTGGATGAAGAGGTGGATCATGATCTGTCGGAAAAGGATTTTCACGAACTGATTACCCGGGTTGAAGAAATTCTCAATGAAGAGGAGATCCATTGTATCATATTCCAGGATTACAACAAAGGAGTGATCTCTGACGGGTTGATCAAGAGGGTGGTAGGGTTAGCTATCAGCCGTAATATTCCGGTTTCTGTTGATCCGAAGCAACGAAATTTTACATCATATACCGGTGTTACTCTGTTCAAACCCAATCTGAAAGAGTTGAGCGAGGGGCTGAATAAACAGATCCTGGCTGACGATCAGGAGAGGGTAATCCAGGCTGCCCAATCGTTACGTAAGATGCTCAACTGTAAGTACGTGATGACCACCCTCTCCGAAAAGGGAGTAATGGTGAGCCTTGCTGATAACCTCGCTGAGAAGAACATTTTTGTTCCGGCCCATGCCCGATCCGTAGCCGACGTGTCGGGTGCCGGTGACACTGTCATCAGCGTAGCTTCAGTATGCCTGGCAAAAGGATGTTCTCCATATGAGATTGCATATATTTCCAACCTCGCCGGAGGTTTGGTATGTGAGGAAGTTGGAGTGGTCCCGGTAAACAAGGAAAAGTTATTGAAAGAGGTTCTGACCCTCTTATAACATTCATGCAGTACGATGCGGATGTAATTGTTGTTGGTGCCGGACCTGCCGGAACCATGGCAGCTTATGAACTGGCCCGTAGGGGAGTGGATGTCCTGATTCTTGAGAAAGCCCTATTTCCCCGCTACAAGGTCTGTGGAGGTGGGCTTACCAGTAAAATCATCGGTGAAATCCCATTCGACATCAGTCCGGTCATTGAACGGGAGATAGTATCTGTTCGTTTCTCCTTTCAGTTCTCAAATATTTTTACAAGAACTTCATCCGATCCATTGATCTACTGTACGATGCGGGAGGAACTCGATCTGTTTTTGTTAAAGCAGGCACTCTCATCCGGTGCCCGGATTCAACATAGTGAGCATATCTCAACGTTACATCAGGAGGGAGGAGGCATCACAGTCCAAACCCGAACGAACACATTTCATTCCCGTGTTGTGATAGGCGCCGACGGTGCTTCATCCGTAGTGGCTCAGAAATGTGGATTACGGAAAGACCTGAAGTCAGGAATTGCCTGGGAAGCCGAGATGGATGCGGAGCAAGAAGAATTGGAACGGTACGGCCAAACAGTTTTTCTTGATTGGGGGACCTTCCCGGGAGGATATGGCTGGATCTTTCCAAAGCATAACCATTTTTCAGTTGGAGTAGGAGGCCCGGCTTCACTCTCCCGATATTTGAGGTCGTACAATCAAACGTTTACTCAGTCATCCGGCATCAGGTTCACCGGTGTTCGTTCCATGAAAGCATGGCCCATCCCGGTGAAGACAAAGAGGGGTAACTTCCACAACGGACATGTGATTGTGGCCGGGGATGCTGCCGGACTTACTGATCCTCTGACCGGGGAGGGCATCTCATATGCAATCCTCAGTGGAAAAATAGCTGGCAGGAGTGTCTTCAGCTATCTGCAGGGTGAAACCAGATCCCTGGCTTCCTATTCCGAAGCTATAAATCATCAGCTGATATCGGAAATACTGGAGGCTGAACGTGTCAAATCGATCTTCAACACGGTTCCTTATTCAATCCACCACTTTGTTGAAAGACGGGATCGGGTGTGGAGAGCTTTTGGAAAAATCCTGAAGGGGGACCGAACCTACTTAGATGTCAGGAAAGGATTCGGGAAATGGAGGTTTCTCTGGAGTTCTGCATGCCTTATAGCTGGCTTCTGTTTCAGATTTAAGGAATTTAGATATAGAGGTGACAAGGTGACAAGGTGACAAGGTATAAAATCATCACATTAACACATTAACACATTAGCACATTAACATGACACCACTACACCACGTGCTCATCACCGGTGCGGCCAACGGGCTTGGCAGAGCCACGGCACTTGAATTTGCACAGCGGGGCTGGCAGGTGACTGCCACGGATATTGACACAGAGGCTCTTGAAGGCCTGACAGGAGAGGAACGGATTGTCGCCCGGGTAATGGATGTTACGTCTGATGCATCTGTAGTGAGGCTCTTCCAGGAGTTGGGAAAAGAGAGCGGATCACTTGACCTGATCATCAACAATGCCGGTGTTGATCGTTACTTCCCATTGTCGGAGGCGCCTGTGGAGTCAGTCAGGGAGATTTTTGAGATCAACCTGTTTGGTGCATACCGTGTGAACCAGATATTTCTCCCAATCCTGAAGTCGCCGGGAGGAAGAATAATTCATATCGGAAGCGAGAGTTACCATCTGACACTACCCTTTATGCCCTATCCCCTTACAAAAAGAGCTCTGGAATCATATGCCAGGGCCCTTCGACTGGAGCTGAGATTCAGAGGCATCGATGTAGTAATCGTCAGACCAGGTCCCATCCGGACCAACTTCATCAAAAGCTTATCCGATATCAGGAATTATTGTCATTGCGATACCCCAGAGGCTTCGGGGGGAGAAGCAACGGTATCTGACCCTGAGCTGTCTAAAGCCTTTGAGAAATTTGCCGTCTCCGTCCCCGGTGAAGTAGGGAAAGTGATCTCTCCTGAAAAAGCAGCATCATTCATCTATAAGGTATCCGGTATCCGGCATCCGGCATCAGTATATAGAATAAACAACAGCCTGCGGCTCAGACTGGCTGCCTTGCTTCCTTTCAGAATCCTCGAAAAAGCGATTATCCGCAGATTAAGCTAGTATTTATTGGAAGAGATTAGAGTGACACTCAGAACAGAAGACAACCTTCCAGATGTCATTTCGTAATGGTATGGGATGCTGGAACTCAAGTGTGTCAAAAACGGAGGTACTTGTCATCTCGCCAGGTACACCCTGGGCAATGATGGTGTGACAGAGGTTACAATCTTTGGAGATGACATCCCCTTGTTCGCTGGTGTGCAGATCGGAATGGCACCGGAAGCAACCATTGGTCTCAAGGTGTCCAATATGATCTGGATATGCGGTATTATTAACCCGCATATAGGGAAAAGCATTGAGATTGTAGGATTCCTGAATCCCGGAGATGGCAAGTGCGATCTTCTCCTGGTTCACAGCATAATAATCAGGGTAATCAACCTGGTAGAAGCTCGTAACAACACTATCGATATACATCATGGCCGTATCCTTATTCGTAAAGGGATCTTTCAGCGCATCCATGGCGATGTATTTAATCTGAGGAATATCTTTCGGAATTTTTCCTGAGATCAATGCATTGTCAATATAGTCGGGTGGTGATTTGTAGGCATGTGATGGGCGGTTATGACAATCGATGCAATCCATAGTTCTTACCGGCAGGACAGAGACCAGGCTGTCGTCAAGCTGGTTTTCCTCGTCCTGATACAGGATTACTTCACCGGTTTTCAGGTTTGTATACCGAACCCAGGGAATGGCTTCACGGGAGTTATCTGAGGCGATATATTCAATCTTTATATCCGGGTTGATATGCCAGTGACTTCCCTCTTCCAATCCCATTGCGCTGTACAATGGTCCGGTTTTCATTTGCATTACTATATCCCACTCTGTGTTGGTCTCATCTGTAAGGAAGTTCTTTTGCACCCTCAGTTTCCTGGCATAAAACTTCTCAGGCCAGTGACATTTTTCGCAGGTTTCCCGTGCCGGTCGAAGATCCATGACGGGGGATGCAATGGGTCTCGGGTACTTGTCAAACAGGGCTGCATATACCTGGTATAACCCGGAAACTTTAGATTTGACATACCAGCTTGCTCCGGCGCCAACATGACACTCTACACAAGCGACATTCGCGTGGGCTGAGTGCTGATAGGTGACATACTCCGGATCCATCACTTTATGACAAAGTGTGCCACAGAACTCAACAGACTCTGTGTAATGGAACGCTTCGTAACTGCCGATACTGGTAAGGAAGAGAAAAACCAGGGAAGAGAGGATAAAGATTACAAAGGCATTCTGGTGCCTGGGGTCATTCAAGTCAATGGTAGGCTTCTTACGCTTTTTATAGCCCTCCTCCGTGGCGTTTTTCTTCAGGTTGACAAGCATTCCGATAGGAATCAGGATCAAACCAACGATCATCAATGCCGGCAAAGCCATGTAAATGAATAATCCCAGGTAGGAGCCGCCCTGATCAAAAATCGTAGAGACAATAAACAGCACTACAATCAACAAAAATGCGATTATAACGATCAATGTCCCTAGAAAGGAGGTCCAGTTGTAATATGATCTCGGTAGTTTCATGATGTTAACTGGTTTGTTGCACGTAAATATTTACATATGCAAATCTACTTAAACAATTTACTAAAAAGCAAGAGGATTGAAAATCTGGAATTAATCTTAATATGTTAGTCTACATTTTTATGAAGAAACGAGTTCTCGCTACGGATTTCCAGCCCTTTGTCAGCATTGTCATTAAGACTCAATCCGTTAATCCGGGACTCTGAAGAAGGCGTCACATCTGGTAAATCTACGTTTCTGCGTTTGTATGCAGGGATACTCTCGAGTTCATGCAGGTTGTTCTCGATAGGTGTATGATTTTTCAGCTTTTCGCTTAGCGCTTTCAGTTTCCGGATGCGGTCATTTCCCATCCTGCCTAGTTCAGGATGATCTTCACCCGAACCGGGAGAGGGTGAAATCCGTGGCGCCTCAGGGTGAGGATACGACTCAGATGTGATAATATCCACACGCTTATCAATGAGGTGCATCTCCTCATCTTTGTTAGTTTCCGTTTCTCTTATAGTGTCGCGCTGAGGAATGTCGAGGTTAAAAACGATTTCGTGCTGGAAGGGATCATGAACTACCTCTTCTGCTTCGGCGAACAGCTCCTGCTCTTCAGATTCAAGTTCAACACGCATCATCGGGAAGAGAACAGCCTCCTCTTTGGATTCAGTTTCCAGTTCTTCACTGGCCTCCGTATCAATTTCCGGTACTTCTGTGGTCATTTCCGGTACTTCTGTGGTTGTTTCCGGTACTTCCGTGGTTGTTTCCGGTACTTCCGTGGTCGTTTCCGGTAAATCCGTGATCGCTTCCGGTATTTCCGCGATCATTTCCGAACTCTCCGTTTCCTCCCCAACAACTGATGCTGCCATCAATGGAGGGGTTGTAAGCTCAATCTCTTCCTTTTCCGGCTCCACCATCACAGGCTCTGGCATCACAGGCTCAAATATCATCGGTTCGGTCATCACCGGCTCTGGCTCAGGCATCTCGATCCGGGTCTCAACTTTCGGGTTCGACATTTCTTTAGCATAGAGATCAATAATCGTAACATTTTTTTCGGTTGGTTCTCCCTTACGGCGGTGTTCATCGTCGAAGCCAGTTGCAATGATGGTCACACTGATCTTGTCGTCCAGGCTTTCATCAAATCCATTACCCCAGATAACTTCGGTAGAAGATTTTGTTTTTTCCTGGATGTAATCGGTGATTTCGGTCACCTCATCCATGGTGATCTCCTCCCTGCCTGAAGCGAGGTAGAGGAGCAGGTTATTCGCTCCTTCAATATCGTTGTTATTCAGCAATGGTGAACTGATCGCCTCCTCAACAGCCTGCAGTGCACGATTAGCCCCTGTAGCAACTCCAGTTCCCATGATAGCGACACCACTGTCTTTCATGACCGTTCTCACATCTTCGAAGTCTACATTGATATATCCTGTAACGGTAATAATTTCGGCAATTCCTCTTGCAGCAGAGGTAAGGATGTTATCGGCCTGCCCGAAAGCTTCAGATAACTTGAGGTTGCCATATAGTTCCCGTAGCTTATCGTTGCTGATAATCAGCAGAGCATCAACATGTTCCTTGAACTGTTTGATCCCTTCATCGGCATGCATTTTCCGTTTCCTTCCTTCAAATGCAAATGGTAGGGTTACGATCCCAACGGTGAGGATCCCAAGCTCCTTTGAGATCTCTGCAATGACCGGAGCTGCTCCGGTTCCGGTACCACCACCCAGACCGGCGGTTACAAAAAGCATTTTGGTGCCATCGCTAAGAATCTGCCGAATGTTATCTGCATCCTCAAGGGCTGCATTTCGGCCAACAGAAGGTACTGCGCCGGCACCAAGACCAGAAGTCAGGTTTGTTCCAAGCTGGATCTTTATAGGAATCGGACTCGATTCCATTGCCTGGGCATCAGTATTGCAAATGATGAAATCAACCCCTTTGATCCCCTGTTTGTACATGTGTGTAACGGCATTGCTTCCACCTCCACCAACGCCAATAACTTTGATGATATTCGATGGGTTCTTCGGCAGGTCAAATTTTAACATGTCTGGCATGGTATATGGGTTTTTAGGAATTTTAAAATTAGGTTGTTTGGCGCCTGAATACTGGAAACATCCTGAAATTTATTAACAAAGTGTTTGTTAATAGCGGGTTTCATTCATTCTCCTCCTCAAACCAGTTCTTGATCTGTTCCAGGAAAACTTCAGTAAATTTCTTCCCTTCCCGTGTTTTGTCCTTCACTTTCTTTTCCTTTCGTTTTTTCTTTTTTACATCCTCTTCAACTACCTCCTCTACCGGTTCCATCTCTTTCATCTTCTCTCTTTCCTGCTCATACCGTTCAGTACCTATAATTACTAACCCGATACTGGTGGCAAACATCGGGCTGGCCATCTCCGGGGCTACATTGTTTGCAAGATGCTCATTCGGATAGCCAATCCGTGTATCCAAACCGGTTATGAACTCTGTAAGTTGGGCAATGTGTTTCATCTGGGCACCTCCACCGGTCAGGACAATCCCGCCGATCAGTTTTTTCTCATACCCTGAGCTCTTTATTTCGTAATAGATGTGCTCAATGATCTCTTCCATCCGCGCCTGGATAATATTGGCGAGGTTCCGCAGACTGATCTCTTTCGGCGGCCGGCCGCGAAGTCCGGGGATCGCTACAATCTCTTCGTCTTTGTTTTCGCTCGCCAGAGCTGAGCCAAATTTGATCTTCAACTCCTCCGCATGCTTCTTGATGATCGAGCATCCCTCTTTGATATCGTCAGTGATGATCTCTCCTCCCAGTGGTATGACGGTAGTATGACGGATAATCCCTTCATGGAAAATTGCAATATCCGAAGTTCCACCCCCAATATCTACAAGCACCACACCAGCCTCCTTCTCCTCCTCACTCAGAACAGCTTCCGTGGATGCGATGGGCTCGAGAATCAGCTCCACTACCTCCAGACCTGCCCGCCTTACACACTTGTAGATATTTTTGGCTGCGGCTGTCTGCCCGATGATGATATGAAAATTAGCATCCAATGAACTGCCGATCATTCCTTTTGGCTGCCGGATGCCGTGTTCACCATCTACACTGAACTCCTGCGGGATCACCTCGAGGATCTCCTCACCCGGACTCATATTCAGATTGTACATGCTGTTGCAGAGATTGTCAATATCCTGCTGACTGATCTCAGTATCTGTCTGGGACCGGATCATGCTCCCGCGGTGCTGGAGACTTTTAATATGCTGCCCGGCGATGCCGACGTTTACAAATTTAATCTCGACTTTGGATTTTTGGGCAGCCTCGGTAACAGCCTCTTTGATTGATTGAACAGTGTTTTCGATGTTGGAAACAACACCCCGCTTGACACCAATCGACGGGACCTTCCCATACCCAATGATTTCGATTTTTCCGAATTCGTTTTTTTGGCCCACAATGACAGCGATCTTTGTTGTTCCGATGTCAAGTCCGACAATTATTCCTTCATTTTTCATGTATATTATCTTTTAGAACAAACAACCTGATTCTTATATTTGATGTTGATAACAGTATACTTATTCCAGCCAATCTGGTTCAAACCCTGTTTGTAGAAGACCATCAGCCGATTGAACTTATCTGCCAGATTCTCAGCATCCCCCAGAAGAATAAGATGATTTCCCACTTTTGGGATAAGTTCATATTCTCCCTGACGATTGACATAGATTTGATCCACCTGTGCTTTCAGAAACGGATCACGATTGATGAACAGAGCTAGTTTATAGAGATCGGAGAAAAGCGGGGAAGCGGTGTCGGAGTTGATGTTGGAATCGGAAATAACTCCTGAAGCCACCAGCACCCTGACAGGATAATCAGGATGAAAAGGAAGCAACACACCTTTGTCCCCGATAAAATAGCTGTTATTACTCTCAGTAATGATCCGGATAACCGGTTCATGTTGATAAACATTGATATAAATATCTCCGGTATTCGTGCTGAACACATGCGCATCTGAAACATATGGATTCCTGCTGACAACCCTTTCCATCTTCTCTGTGTTGATCATGAATAATGGTTTGCCTTTGACCTCTCCTGCCACAGAACGGATCATTGAATCAATTTCAGCTTCTTGAATCAGGATATCTGACTCTCCGTAGAAGAGGTTATAGTGCAGGCTCCGGCAAACCGTCCCCTCCTGTTCATAATTTGCAAAACCCAGCAGTATGCCTGCCCCCGTAAAAAGCAGGCCCCAGAAAATGAGGTTGAAGATTCGCTTTATTTTCTTTTTCAGTCTCATTCAGTGCTGAATCTTTCGGTGATTGGTTTTACATACTTATCTATATCTCCGGCTCCAAGGGTTAGCAGCACTTCGGGATGTCGTTCTTCGAGGATATCCAACAGATCTGTTCTTTTGCACAGCAGTTTGTCTGACAGGTCTGTTTTTTCAAGCAACATCGTGGAGTTAATGCCTTCAATGGGTAACTCCCGGGCAGGATAGATATCCAGCAGGATCAATGAGTCCAGTTCTGCCAGAACCCTGGCAAAGTCATCAGCCAGGTCGCGCGTCCGGCTATACAGGTGAGGCTGAAATACTCCCGTTATGTGTTTTCCCGGGTACAGCTCCCTTACTGCCTGGAAACAGGCATGAAGTTCTTCCGGATGATGCGCATAATCGTCGATGTACACGAAATCATTTCGTTTGATCCGGATATCGAACCGGCGAACCACTCCGGTGAAACTCTGCATAGCCCTCTTTAACTCCTCCTCTTTAATTCCTGCGATCCATCCAGTAGCCAGTGCAGCTATGGCATTCTCAAGGTTAAACTGGCCGGGCATTCCCAGTATAAAACCCGGAAATATTTTCTCTGGTGTAACGAAATCAAACCTAATCAACCCGGCATCCAGCGTCCTGTTTTTTGCATAGAAATCAGCCACACCATCGATGGAGTAAGAGAACCGGGAAACCCCTCCGAAGGGTTCAACAGGAATATCTACTCCTTTTCTCAGGATCAAAGAACCGTTGGTTCGAATTTTCCCGGCAAAGTCACTGAATGATTGTTTTAACTTACCCGGGTCACTGTATATGTCCATGTGGTCGGCATCCATCGAGGTAATAATAGCAATATCAGGGGTAAGATGGAGGAAGGAGCGGTCATATTCGTCGGCCTCTACGATACAGGTAGTGAGGTGGTGAGGTGGTGAGGTGGTGAGGTGGTGGGTTTGTGAATCTGCCAACTGCTGACTGCCAACTGCCAACTGGAAAAAGTTGGTGCCGTAGTTTTTTGAGATGCCACCCAGGAATGCCAGGGTAGGTTTTCCGGCGGTACGAAAGATGTGGGCGATCATGGTAGATGTGGTCGTTTTGCCATGGGTGCCGGCGACAGCAATCGTGTTAAATGGTGAAGCGATCTCTCCCAGGATCTCGGCCCGTTTCCGGATTGGAATACCTTTTTCCGAGAGATACCTGTATTCAGCATGCTCCTTTGGAACTGCAGGTGTCCAGACAGCCAGCTCCACATCGTCAGGAATCTTTGATGGGTCTTCGCTGAAATGAACCTCCATCCCTTCGCTAATCAGCTGGTCTGTTAGTGATGTTGGTGATTTGTCATACCCGGCCACCTTTATTCCCAGCTTGAGGAAATAACGGGCAATAGAGCTCATACCTATACCGCCGATACCCAGGAAATAGACCGATCTGAACGTGGTATCACCCATGACGGTCGGTTTTAATTTCCACCAGTTTAAAAGCCTCTTCTGCTATGCGGTTTGCAGCATCGGGGATCGCCAGTTTCCGGATCTGGTTGCCCAGCTGTTCCCTTGTTGTCCCGTTTTGCATCATCTCTGTCACCATGCCTGGCAGGACAGCATTTGCCTCCTTGTCTGAGACCATAACTGCTGCCCTCTGTTCCTCAAGGTTACGGGCATTTTTTGTCTGATGGTCATCAGCTACATTCGGAGAAGGAACCAGGATAACGGGTTTTCCCACCAAACAGAGTTCCGAGATGGCTATTGCTCCGGCTCTGGATACAACAAGGTCGGCACAGGAGTATGCTAGGTCCATGCGGTCGATAAAGGGTAAGATGCAAGGTTCAAGGTATCCGGCATCTGATAGTTTACGTATCACCTCCTCATAATAGTATCTCCCCGTTTGCCAGAGGAGTTGCACATCCTCAGGAAGTCCCTGATCCAGTGAGGCCAGGATGCTGTCATTTATCGTTTTTGCTCCACCACTCCCTCCCATTACCAGAAGGGTTTTTTTTGAGGGGTCAAGACCGAAATGCATATAGGCTTCAGGGAGATGATCATCCAGGGAAACCAGATCTGTACGCACCGGGTTACCAGTCATGATGACCTTCTCAGCCGGGAAGTAACGGTCCATCCCCGGATATGCCACACAGATCCGCCTGACACGCCTCCCCAACAAACGGTTGGTCACCCCCGGGAAAGAGTTTTGTTCCTGGATCAGAGCCGGAATCCCGATTGAGGTTGCAACCCTCAGAGTGGGACCGCTGGCATAGCCTCCGACACCTATTACAACATCAGGATCGAACTGTTTGATCACTTTCCTTGCGAGCTGAAGGCTTCGCATCAACTTGAACGGGAAGGCCAGGTTTCGCCATGTAGCTCTTCTGATGAACCCGGCAACAGGCAGTCCCTGAATTGGAAACCCTGCGGCCGGCACCTTTTCCATCTCCAGTTTGCCCAACGCACCGATAAAGAGGATATCAGCTCCCGGATCCCGGCTCCGGATCGCCTGGGCAATCGCAATCGCCGGGTAGACATGCCCGCCAGTTCCTCCTCCGCTGATGATGAATTTACTCATTGTCTATGCCATCGCTGGTTGGTTCTCTTGTAACACATCGACTTCAGTGCCGTTTTTTGTCTCAATTTCTGTTCGCCTGCTAACACTGAGGATGATCCCAAGCGAGATGCAGGTAAACCAGATGGAGGTTCCTCCCATACTGATCAGCGGCAATGTTTGACCGGTAACCGGAAAAAGGCTGACTGCCACCGCCATGTTGATCAGCGCCTGAAATACAAGGCTGAATCCTATCCCGACACTCAGCAGGGCTCCGAAATTACCCGGACATTTATTCGCGATCCGGATAACACGGAAGAAAAGGATAAGGTAAAGAAGCATTACAACTGTGCCGCCAACGAGACCATACTCTTCAATGATGATGGCGAAGATAAAATCGGAATAGGGATGCGGCAGAAAGTTCCGTTGCGTACTTTTCCCGGGAGATTTTCCCAATATTCCTCCTGATACGATCGCAATCTTGGCCTGGTCAACCTGGTAGGTTTCATCGCTGGATGCATTATCCTTATTGATGAAGTTTTCGATCCGGTTCTTCCATGTAGTACTTCGCGGAAGCAGGTTTGGCGCCATCACAGCTATCCCCAGAAGCAGGATGACCGCAACCATTCCTACTCCCATCAGAGCCATGATATATTTCACGTTCACCCTTCCGATGAACATCAATACAATACATGTCACGAAGAGGATCGCTGCCGTTGAGAAGTTAGCTGGCAGGATCAACATGCAGATGATGATTACAGGAAAGATAGCCGGTAAAAATCCCCGTTTGAATTCCTTGATCTTTTCCTGGTTTTTGCTTAACACTCTGGCCACATACATGATCAGGAAAAGTTTGGCAACATCCGAACTTTGAAAGGTGATGTTTATGATGGGAACGGTGAGCCAGCGGTTAGCTTCATTGAGGTTGGTTCCTGAGATCAGGGTGACCAGCAGTAACGGAATGGTGAGAATCAGACCTATCTGGGCAAGCCGCGAGTAATAGGTGTATTTGATCAGGTGCATTACGTACATCAGGAAGAAACCGAGCCCGAGGATAATAAATTGACGCATCAGGTAGTGCTCGGTATCACCTCCCTGTTTCTTATAAGCCAGCAATCCTGTTGAGCTGTAGACGGCCAGCAGCGAAAAGATGGAGAGGATGATCACAATGATCCAGATCACCCTGTCTCCTTTGATATTTCTAACAAAATCGAACATAGCTTCTACAGTTTCCTTACTGCTTTTTTAAAGGCAATTCCTCGCGCTTCGTAATTTTCAAACATTTCGAAGCTTGCACACGCAGGGGAAAGCAACATGCAGTCGCCTGTTTCCCCAAGATAATAACCGGTCTCCACAGCCTCATCCATATCCGTCGCCTGGATGATTGGTATATCAATGTCGCTGAAGGCTTCGAGGATTTTTTGCGAATTTCCAAGAAGGATGATGGCCTTGACTTTGCTCTCTACCAACTCTCTGATTATGGAGTAGTCATTTCCCCGGTCGGCTCCACCCGCAATCCAGATCACCGGGTGGTTAACGCTTTCGAGGGCAAACCATGTCGAGTTAATATTGCACGCCCTGGAGTCGTTGATAAACTCAATTCCATGGATGTTGGCAACAAACTCCATTTGATGTTCAGGGGTTTGTGAACTGCCGAGCGACTCTTTGATCAGTTCCTTCCGAAGCTCATAGATCCTGGTGGTCACTGATGCAGCCAATGTAGAATAGGTCTTGGATCGACCTTGTAAAGCTAATGCTTCTAACGTCATGGTTATCTGAGTTTAAGTGTTACAATGGATAAAACTGCCAGCATGATGCCGACGATGAAAAAGCGGAGCACGATCTTTGACTCATGGTATCCCAGCAATTGAAAATGGTGATGAAGTGGCGACATCTTGAAAATCCTTCGCCCAATGCCAAATTTTCGTTTGGTATACTTGAACCAGCTGACCTGCAGGATTACCGACAGATTCTCGGCAAGAAAGATTCCGCAGAAGATGGGAATCATGATCTCTTTCCGGATCATGATCGCAAAAACAGCAATCACTCCGCCCAGGGCGAGACTTCCGGTATCTCCCATGAAAACCTGGGCCGGGAAAGAGTTGTACCAGAGAAATCCGATACAGGCCCCGACAAATGCACTGATGTAGATTGCCAGCTCGCCAGTATTTGGAATGTACATGATATTCAGGTAGTTGGCGAATATAATGTTGCCTGAAACATAGGCCAGCACACCCAGCGTTACACCGATGATAGCCGAAGTCCCGGTTGCCAGACCGTCCAGTCCGTCAGTGAGGTTAGCTCCGTTTGAGACGGCGATGATAATAAAGATCACCAGGGGTATGAAGATCAGCCAGGTCCAGTTTTTTGCATTGTTCCCTATCCATGAAATCAGGGAGGAGTAGTCAAATTCGTTGTCCTTGATGAAAGGGATGGTTGTTTTAGTAGACTTAACAGCAGTTTTATCGAAAATCGTCGTTTGTTCAGGTGTCGTTTCCACATCGAAAACCTGGTCCGACTTAACCACCGCCTCTTTATTCACCCGCTCGCGGATCACGATGTCATTACTGTAATACATTGTGAACCCTATGATCAGCCCCAGGCCGACCTGTCCCATCACCTTAAACTTTCCGGCCAGCCCCTTTTTCTCTTTCCTGAACACTTTGATATAGTCATCCAGAAAACCGATCAATCCTAACCAAACAGTGGAGATCAGGATCAGAATGATATAGATGTTGTGAAGCTTGGCGAAGAGGAGGGTGGGAATCAGAATTGCTGCCAGGATGATCAATCCTCCCATGGTGGGTGTCCCTTTTTTCTCTTGTTGTCCTTCCAGTCCCAGATCGCGGATTTCCTCACCTACCTGCTTTCTCCGGAGAAACCCGATCAGGCTTTTTCCAATAATCAGGGAGATAAAAAGCGAAGTGATCAGTGCAGCCCCAGCCCGGAAGGAGATGTATTGGAATACTCCGGCACCGGGAAAGTTCAACGCTGTATCCAGATATTGAAACAGATAATAGAACATATCTTATGGATTATTTATATGTTGGTTTAATCCGAAGATCTCTCTCACAATAGCCTGATCGTCAAACGGGTACCTGACGCCCTTGATCTCCTGGTACTGTTCATGCCCTTTTCCTGCCACCAGGATATAGTCGCCCTGAGTGGCCAGAGCACAGGCGGTTTTGATCGCCTCCTTCCGGTCAGCGATCACAAGCAGGTTTTTCTCATAAGCTGCCGGAATTCCCTTTGTCATCTCTTGAAGGATAGCTCCCGGCTCTTCAAACCGCGGGTTATCAGAGGTAAGGATCACCCGGTTGCTGAACCGGCTGGCGATTGTTGCCATCAATGGTCGCTTGTCGGTATCGCGGTTCCCACCTGCTCCAACCACAGTTATCAGTTCTCCCTCTCCTTCACGGATGTCGTTTATTGTTTCCAGGACATTCTGCAAGGCATCAGGCGTATGGGCATAATCCACTATTGCGGTAACCTTGTTTGGGGAGATCACATAGTTGAATCGCCCTTCAATTGGATGCAACAGACTCAGACCGGTTAGCACTGAAGTCTTTTCCTGCTCCAACATGACCCCTGTAGCATAGGCAGCCAGGAGGTTGTATGCATTAAATCGCCCGATCAACCGGAACCATACCTCTTGCCCGTCAATGAGCAGGTGAAGCCCCTGTATGGTGTTCTCAATCACTTTGCAACGAAAATCAGCCATGGTTGTAAGCCCGAAACTCTTTTTCTCTGCCCGGCAATTCTGCAGCATCACCATTCCATGTTTGTCATCTTTGTTAACCAGGGCAAACGCTGTTGGTATCAACTGATCAAAAAAGCTCTTTTTTGCCTTGATATACCGGTCGAACGATTGATGATAATCGAGATGGTCGTGGGTTATATTGGTGAAGATCCCACCTGTAAACCTCAGCCCTGAAATCCGTTGCTGGTCTATCGCATGCGAACTAACCTCCATGAAGCAATAGGTGCAGCCTTCATCCACCATCCGGCGGATCAAACAATTGAGCTGAATAGCATCCGGAGTGGTGTGGGTAGCGTTAACAGCTTCCCCGTGAATTAAATTTTTTATCGTGGAGATCAGTCCGGCTTTGTGCCCCAACTCTTCAAACAGCTGATACAGGAGCATTGCCGTCGTGGTTTTTCCATTGGTGCCGGTAATCCCGATTAATATCAGGGCATTACAGGGGTGGTTATAAAATCCGGAAGCGATCAGCCCGATGGCCATTGCAGAATCATCCACCTCAACGTAAGTAACGCTTTCATGCACCTTGCCGGGAAGTTGTTCGCACAGGATCACACTGGCTCCCCGGGCAATAGCCTGGGTGATATATTGATGTCCGTCGGTCACAGTTCCACGGATGGCTGCAAAGAGCGAGCAGGCATCTGCTACGCGGGAATCGATGTGGAGGGAAGATACCAGCACATCCGGGCTTCCGGTCACCCGCCGCACTGCAACACCGTATAATAACTCCTCCAGCTTTTTCATGCTTCCGGTTTCTCCTCTTTGTGTATAGATTTAGATGAGATATCCAGTACAATTAGCACCTTTTCACCCCTGGAAACCTGCTTGCCAGACATAATTGACTGGCTCACAACGCTCCCTTTTCCTTTGATTGTCACATGAAGTCCGTTTTGTTCCAGCAGGTACACGGCATCTTTCAGACCCATACCTGTCACATCAGGCATGATTCCCCGGGTGACAGATTCAGGGATCAGGGAGACACTCTCATGGATCAGCGTTGGGCGTGCCCATAGCGCATTTGGATTGACTGATACGGCATTCATGCCCAATTCTCCATACAACAGTTCAATCTCCTTTCTCTTACCTGCCTTTGACGATGGGATCCGGGGGTAAACAGTGTCTTTTGATGCAGCATAATGGATCTCCGGGCTATGGGCGTAGAGTTGATCTGCAACCTCCTTAAAGACGGGGCCGGCGATGGCGGCTCCGTAGTACTTCCCTTTTTTCGGGTTATTGATTACCACGATCATTGAATACTTCGGATTCTCAGCTGGAAAGAACCCGACAAACGATCCTTTGTATTGTACCTTACCTCCCCTGTTACCATAACCCTCTTTACCCTGTGCAACTTGTGCGGTACCTGTCTTCCCGGCGATCTTATATACGGGGTTCTTCAGGTTGGTAGCAGTACCCTCTTCAACCACTCCCAGCAACATCAGTTTTGCCTTGGCGATTGTAGCCGGAGAGCAGATTGAAGGATTGATCACCTGTGTATCAAAAGACTTAACTACCTGGCCGTTACGATGGATTTCCTTAACCAGGAGGGGTTTGACCATGGCACCGTTATTGGCAATGGCATTGTAGAAGGTCAGCAATTGGAGAGGTGTCATTGCAACCTCATACCCGATCGAAATCCATGGAAGTGAAAGTTTTGACCAGAATTTGTTTTTGGTATCTTTGATGTTGGGATGCCCTTCTCCACTGATCTGCAATCCCAGCTGATGGTGGATGCCCAGTTTGTAGATCCCGTCGATGAATTTTTGAGGTTCAGTCTCATAGGCATTGACAATGATCTGAGAAGTTCCAACATTACTCGATTTTTCAAATACCTCCCGGGCGGTGATGGTACCATAACCTCCCCGATGGGAATCGGACATTCTACGACCACTGTATTTTATCTCTCCATTACCGGTCTCAACAAGGGTGTTCAGGTCCACCTTACCATCCTCTAATGCAACCAGGAAAGAGGCCAGTTTGAAGGTGGATCCGGGCTCAGTACTCTCCCCTACAGCATAGTTGTAATCCTCTTCATACCGGTCTCGCCCTACCCGTTTCAGGTTGGCAATAGCCTTGATGCTACCTGTTGATACCTCCATAACGACTACACATCCATGATCGGCACTATCAGCGATGAGCTCTTTCAGCAATGCCCTTTCTGCGAGGTCCTGGATATTGATATCGATAGTGGTGATAATGTCATCTCCGTTCTGAGGTTCCAGTTCGCTGTCGAGATCAACTGGAACCCATGCCCCACTTCCTACTTTCCGCATCAGTCTTTTTCCTGCTAAACCCTGAAGATCCTGGCTGAAAAAGCCTTCCAGGCCTACAAACACCCTGTTTGATTCATCCTTGCTTTCATAACCGATCGTACGCTTGGCCAGATCTTTGTAGGGAAGTTCCCGCTGATAGTGGGGAATAACAATCAGGCCTCCCTTGTACTTGCCACGCCGGAATATTGGGAAGGTGCGCAGCTCAGTTAATTCGGGGTAGGTGATGTTTCGCTTGATCAGGTAATAGCGCGCTCTGCTTTTTTTTGCTTCCCAGAGTTCATCGCGGTATTGCGAGGGAGTTCTGTCACGGAAAAGTCTTGACAACCGGTAGGCAAGCGAATCTACATTTCGTCTGAAAACCTCCTTGGTCAGGGAATCAGTGCACATATCCATCCTGATGTCGAATATCGGAACGGAGGTAGCAAGCAGGGTGCCATCATCCGAACAGATATTTCCCCTGATGGCTTCCACATCAAACCAGTTAAGCTCTTGTTTTTGAGCCTGCTCCATCAGTTTAACGCTTTCAAACGACTGGATGTAGACCACTCTTCCCATTATGGCAATGGCAAACAGAAGGATACCCAGGTAAACCAGGTAGACACGCAGAAGGATGGATTTTTTAGCCTCTTCCATGAAGTTATTTTTCTGCTTTGGGTGATTGTGTCAGGCCGGAATAGAAAATTTTGTAAGGGGGCGATGTTGTTTCGGTCAGTCCAAACTGCTTTGCCCGTCCTGCGATCTCTGTCTGCTTGCTCAGGTACATCAGGTTTGATCTGGTTGTGATATACTGGTAGCGTAGCTCTTTCAGTTCAATTTTGGTAGATTCGATCTCCTTGAAGGTCTTCTCCGCATAGTAGGTATTGGCAATGTAGATAATGGCGATAACCGCGAGAAAGGCCAGGTATGGCAGGTTGCTCACTACCCCTTCGCGAGAGAGGAACTCTCCTTCAAGCAAACTCTGAATCGGTTTTGATAAACGTTTCCTTTTTTTTGCCGGACGTGCTTCCTCCTGAAGTGCATCCGGGAAAACGGTGGCTGTTGTTTCGTTCATATCAAATCTTTTGTGCTATGCGTAAACGGACACTTCTTGCTCTGGGGTTTTCTGCTATCTCCGCCTCTTTGGCAGTGATTGGTTTACGGGTGATCACCTGCAGTGGAACCAGGGCATTCCCATAAAAATCTTTTTCTATCTCACCACTCCAGTTTCCTGACCGGAAGAAGTTTTTTACCAGCTTGTCTTCAAGGGAGTGATAGGAGAGCACGACCAGCCTTCCACCTGTATCTAACATCCCTATGCTCTGTGTCAGGAGCTCTTTCAGCGCATCCAGCTCCTGGTTCACTTCGATTCTCAGAGCCTGAAAAATCTGTGCCATGTATTTATGCTCCTTACCTCGTTTTGCATTTGCCTTCAACAGCGATACCAACTCTCCGGTAGTCTTGACAGGATGCACTTTCCGTGCCCTCACGATCATGGCTGCTGCTTTTCCTGGATGATCCACCTCTCCATATGTTTTAAATATCTCGTAGAGTCTCTCTTCCGGGTATTCATTCACCACTTGCCCGGCATGCAGCTTCTGCCGTTTATCCATGCGCATATCCAACTCTCCTTCAAACCGGGTGGAGAACCCCCTCTCACCACTGTCGATCTGGAAGGATGAGATGCCCAGGTCGGCGAGTATGCCGTTCACTGGTAGAGCATTATAGAGCATCAGGAAGTTTTTGATGTGCCTGAAGTTGCTATGGATCATCGTAAGGTGTGGGTCGTCAATCCGGTTCTCAATAGCCTCTGCATCCTGATCCAATGCGAAGAGTTTTCCTGTTGTTAATTTTTTCAATATTTCCCTGGAGTGACCACCGCCGCCGAAGGTGACATCGACATAGATGCCTTCAGGCTGGATGGCCAATCCTTCAATGCTTTCGCTGAGCAGGACACTCCTATGGTACATCGTTAGTCTCTTCGGTTCTTTCAGGTTTTCCCATGACCTCTTCCGCCAGTGCAGCAAAATCTTCCGGCTCGTCAGTCATAAGTTGTTCGTATTTATCTTTTGACCACACCTCAATGCGGTTGGAGAATGCAAACAGGATCAGCTCTTTCCCGATTCCTGCATAATTCATCAGGGTTTTTGGCAACAGCAGCCGGTTACTCGCGTCGAGGGTCAGTTCGGTTGCGCCTCTGTAGAAGTAGCGGGCAAAATTCCGGTTCTTCCTGTTGTAGAGATTCAGTTCGTTGATTTCAGCACTGATTGTCTTCCATTCATTCATGGGATAAAGAACAAGGCAGTTCTCAAATCCACGGTTGATGACAAACATATCCTTGGCTTCCGGGGAGATCTGTTTTTTCAGATTTGCCGGCAGAATGACCCGTCCTTTCTGGTCAAGCCTGCATACGAATTCGCCTATTAGGTTTGTTTCCGACACCTTTTTTGGGGATAAGAGTGTGTAAATATAGAGCATAATTCCCCACAATCCCCCACAATCCCCCACCAAATTCATAAATTGTTAATAACTTTTCATGGGAGATGCTCCCAAATCCACGTTTTGCCCCGAAATCCGGGCACACCTCTAAATCCTTTTTGCTAACTCCCAAACCCGCGTTTTACCCCCAAACCCCCTAAAGGGGGCTTACTCCCGCTTTGCGGGATATCCTCCCCTTCAAGGGGAGGGCAGGGAGGGGTCATCCACGAAGTGGAGTAAGTCCCCTTGCGAGTAATGCGAAGCAAAGGGGATTTAGGGGCAGGAGGGAGGTAAGTAAGAAAGTAGGGAAGTAGGGAAGTAGGGAAGTGGGGAAGTGGGGAAGTGGGGAAGTGAGAAGGTAAGTATGTAGGGAAGTCTAGTGGCGGATAATCAGTTTTTGGGGAGAATAGATTACGTTACCGAAAGGATCGGTCAGGGTGATGATGTACAAGCCCTCAGACAGATGCCCTGCCGGAATGGCCTCATCCTGCAAAACTTCTTTGTGGAAGACTGTCCTGCCTAAAAGAGTGATGATTTGCAGCTCAACACGTTGATGGTTGTGGGAGTCGGGGAGACTTATGCGAATAAAATCCCCTGATGGGTTCGGATATATCTTGAAGGCAAGCCTGGGCAGATCATGAGGTGTGGATATTCCCAGCATGACTTCAGGGTGATCATCCTGACTGAAATAGTTCAGTCCGCCAGCCCAATTACCAACAATCAGGTCGAACCATGAGGTATCTGTTATATGTCCGATAACAGGGGCAGTTCTCCAGCCGCACTCGACGGGAAATGGTTGGGTGGCAACCAACATGTATAACTCTGTTGACTCTGGAAATGTTGCCTGAGGATCTGCAGGGATTGCATCAAAATACCAGATCTTTCCCTCTTCACTACCAACCAGCAACCTCATCATGCCCGTGTGATCCCGGAAGAAACATGGAGTGGAATAACCATTGTAAGAGATCTGGTAGTTGGTAACATTCACTTTTCCCAGACTATCGGTTATTAATGTAAAGAGGGGAGTATCAAGTGTCCCGGTATTTCGGTAATAGGTCAGATTTCCGTTTTTCTCCCCGATGATAAGGTCGGTCAGTCCATCGGAATCGAAATCAAAAAGTTGAGGAGTGCTGTTCTCGCCTACATCAATCCCCTGGTATTTCCATACCGGAGCAAGAAACTCCGGGGGATAAGATCCTGGTGTCCTGTTTTCAAGGTAGGTCAGGGTGCCGTCATCCTGGCCAATTATCAGGTCAGCAGAGCCATCCCCGTTGATATCTCCGAATGCCGGGAACATCCCAGTCAGATGCAGTGAGGAGAGTCCGGCCAGGTCATCAGTGATGCATGAAAAGACCGGCTCGGATAGTTCACCTGTATTCCTGTAATAGGCGATTCTCCCGGTGTTGACTGATTTCAGGATGCCTTCCTCGAAGTAGGAAGAGTCATATTTTCCCCAGCAACCTACCAGTAAATCTGTCAGGCCATCCTCGTCCAGATCAAACAAAAGCGGATAGCTGTTGGAGCCAACATCGATCATCTGATCCTGAATAAGCCTCTTTGTCTGAAATGTAAATTTCGGCAGATATTCGTTTCCCGTATTTCGATAGAACCAGGAAGAGTGGTAGTTGTCAGGAATTGTTAATTGCGGATCAAAGGAGGAGACCAGCAGATCTTTAAGCCCGTCATGATCGACATCCACGTATGATGGCACGGGAAAGTCGAAAAGGTTAACCGGCTGAATGCCTGAAGGAAAAAGGGTGTCGAATGCCACCATTATGGCTGTGTCCGGAGTCCCGCCGTTAAACAGAGCGCTCAGGTTTGGGAAATCAACATCCCCGAGTACCAGGTCTTTCAGTCCATCGCCGTTGAGATCCACCGCAAGCATGGTGGAGCCAGTGTGTTTTGGTGCCTGATGCCGGATACCGGATACCTGATGCCTGATGCCAGATTCTTGATGACTGCCAACTGCAAACTGTGAACTGCCAACTGCCAACTGCCAACTGGCGGTCGGGCAGTCTGCGTTCAATGTGATCTTATTCGATCCTTCGCTCTCCTTGAATTTCCCCCAGCAGTTATCTTCCATCCGAAAATCTAGGCTGTCACAGGTTCCATATTTCTCAAGAGAAAGGTTTTTATGATACTCCACATAGGACCCAAGACCGAAAAAAGTCAGGAGGTCCAGATCTCCGTCACCATCTATATCAGCTAAAGCCGGATAATCCACCGGAGTTACCAGAATCCCAATATAACCGTTGTAAAACCAGGAGGTGAGCATGTTCGTCACCAGTTCGAATTCGAGCTCGTTTTCTGAAATATTTCGGTACACTTTGATTCCTCCTAATCCATATGTAAAGAGATCCATACGTCCGTCGCAGTTGTAATCGGCAGTGATTATCCAATCGTGAAGTTTTGGAAGGTGGCTGATGTAGCTTGTATCCGGATGATATAACCCGGAAGCTGAAGATCCGTCATAGATCAGTGGGATGATCCGGTTTCCGTGCCGGTCGAATGCAAGCAGGTCCAATGTCCCGTCCAGGTCCAGATCCAATTCGCAAAACTGCATGGCATTCATACCACCGGTCCAGGCCAGCGTGCTCGAAGAAAGAGGATTTGTGTGATCTGATGCCGGATACCGGATGCCGGTGGCCTGATGCCGGATGCCAGATGCCTGATGCCTGATGCCGGGTATCAGGAAGAGGATAAAAACAAAGAAGAAAAATCGGTGATTTATTCCAAATTCCAAATTCCAAATTTCAAATTTCAAATTTCATTTTCCCGTTTCCCATATCCCATACCGCGAATCAAAGTTATTCAAACTTTCCCTACCTTTGAACCAAACTCAGTAAATATGGCTCGAATACTTGTTATCGACGACGAAAAAAGCATTCGGAACACCCTCCGCGAGATCCTGGAGTACGAGAAATTCATGATTGAGGATGCTGCAGATGGTGTGGAGGGAGTTGCCAGGGCGAGGGAACAATATTTCGATGTCATATTATGTGACATCAAGATGCCAAGGATGGACGGGATGGAAACTCTGGACCAGTTGTTGGTTATTAGTGATGCTCCGGTTATCATGATCTCCGGACACGGAACGATAGAGACGGCTGTGCAGGCGATCAAAAAGGGAGCCTATGATTATATCGCCAAACCCCTTGATCTGAACAGGTTGCTGGTAACAATCAGGAATGCTCTTGACAAAGCCAGTCTGATGGATGAGACAAAGCGGCTTCGCAGTAAAGTTGAGCAGCGTTACCGTATGATAGGAGAGTCAGCCTTAATGCAATCGGTCAAAGAATTGATTGGTAAGGTGGCACCAACTGATGCCCGGGTGTTGATCACCGGCGCCAATGGAACCGGGAAAGAGCTTGTTGCCCGCCACATCCATGAACTTTCCAAACGAGCCGGAGGACCGTTCATAGAGGTTAACTGTGCAGCTATTCCTTCCGAACTGATTGAGAGTCAGCTGTTTGGTCACGAAAAAGGATCTTTTACCTCTGCGGTGAAGCAACATAAAGGAGCATTTGAAAGTGCCGATGGGGGGACTCTCTTCCTGGATGAGATTGGGGATATGAGTCAGGCTGCCCAGGCAAAAGTGCTGCGGGCACTTCAAGAGTCAAAAATTACACGGGTAGGAGGGGAGAAGGAGATCGTGATCGACGTCAGGGTAGTAGTCGCCACCAACAAGAACCTGAAAGAGGAGATCGAGAGGAAGAGTTTCCGGGAAGACCTGTACCATCGTCTCAGTGTGATCATTATCGAGGTCCCTTCTCTTAAAGAGCGCCAGGATGACATACCCCTTCTCACCGGATACTTCATTGAAGAGTTTTGTGTAGCGCAGGGGAAGCCGGTCATGGAGATCACACCAGAGGCGATAGAAGAGCTCAAGCAGTTCAGCTGGACCGGGAACATCCGGGAGCTGAGGAATGTGGTGGAGCGACTTGTAATCTTATGCAATGACACCATCAGCGCTGAGGATGTGAGAAGGTATGCGGCGCC
>CALCGJ010000135.1 GCA_937900965.1 uncultured Bacteroidota bacterium
TTTATGGTAGATGACTCCGGAAGGATGTCCAGTACCACGTTTGAGGTTAAGGAGAAGGACATGAAAAATGCAAAAGCATACGTATTAACAATTGAACCTTATCCTGACAGCGATCCCAACCCCAGCAGTGTGCACATTCTGGCTGGCGATTTTAGCGGCAACACTGCAAATCTATCTGTTGCACACAGCTCGGCATTTGGAAATGATTTTTCATCTGCTGCCGGAAGTTATATTCTGGCCACTCCAACTGATGGAGGAGGTGCGACAGACGAATTGAGTGGTGTTTGGTGGTTGGATCCAGCACAGGGTCCCGGTCCGGGTTTAACTCTTCCAGGCCTTGCGTCAGGATGGGCCTATGAAGGATGGGTAGTAATCGACGGCATTCCTGTTACCACAGGTAAGTTTTTATCAGCCTCAGGTGCCGATCAATCTGCTCCTTACAGTGGTCCCGTTGCCGGCCCTCCATTCCCGGGAGAAGATTTTCTGGTGAATGCCCCCATGGGATTAACATTCCCTACAGACCTTTCAGGAAAGACTGTTGTCATTTCGATTGAACCTTCCCCGGACAATAGTCCGTTACCATTCTCATTAAAACCATTGGTAGGGAATGTCCCAAACCCGGCAACAGATCATACTTCATACCCTATGACAAACATCGCCGCCCAGACAAATCCAACGGGAACGGTTTACAGATAAAATACCGATACCCCTCCCCAAATCCCTCCCTTGGTAGTATGAGGGTGTCAGAGTATGAGGGTATAAAAAATAAGAGGTTGTCTCAAAACATCGAGACGGCCTTTTTTTATATCCCTGAAAACAACTAAAAAAATCTATGGCACAATCCTGCCATGATTCTGAGTGCCACCTGGAATAATTTTACATCAACAAATTTTATACACATATTCACTAAAAAACGGAGGTTAAAATGAAAACATTAAAATCAATTCTGATCGCAACAATCGTGTCGGTGGCATTCATGAGTTTCGCAGGAAACCCAACACATCCGCCACAGGAAAACAAGGTTATTAAAATTACGCTTGATGAGGCTCTGACTGATCCCGGACTGGTTATTGCCATGTATCAACAACTGACACCTGCCATGCTGAAAGCTGAACAACCAGGCTTGTACATTGCAACTGTAAAGTACAAGTTCATCAAATTCGAGATCAGGGGAACACGCGACGGATGGATCCTGTTTTTCCGCAACAGACCACAATCGTCTCATGATGAATGATCCGAAGTAATAAATCTGATCAATTCCAAGGAGGCTGTCTCAACGAAGGAGACAGCCTCCTTTGCTTTTCCTTTCATCGGTTGCGTTTGCCTATTCATCGGTTAGATCTTACGCCCTGACCAGTATATTCACCTCCCCTGTAACCTTTTTCCATCCTTCTTGTCGAATGTACGTCATTCAATCATTCACAAATCAGGGGGAACAATGGAATTATCAATCAGGAATTTATCGAAAACCTATTCAAACGGTGTTCATGCACTGGAGAATGTAACATTGGACATCCCTGCCGGGATGTTCGGTTTGCTTGGGCCTAACGGAGCAGGGAAAACTACGTTGATGCGCACCATCGCAACGCTTCAGGAGCCGGATTCAGGATCAGTTCATTTTGGAGAGGTGGATGTGCTTTCTCAAAAACTTAAACTGAAGAAGCTTCTCGGATACCTTCCGCAGGATTTCGGCTTCTACCCGAAGGAGTCGGCATTCAGTATGCTGGATCAGTTTGTCCTCCTCAAAGGAGTACAGGACCGGAAAGAACGCAAAGCAAAAGTCGAAGAACTTCTGCAACGTGTAAACCTGTGGGAGGCCAGGAAGCAGAAACTTGGGACCTTCTCCGGAGGGATGAAACAACGTTTCGGCATCGCGCAGGCATTGATCGGAAATCCCCGCCTGATTATCGTGGATGAGCCGACGGCCGGACTGGATCCTGCTGAACGATTGCGTTTCCATAATCTCCTGAGCGAAATAGGGGAGGACATTGTCGTGATCCTCTCAACCCATATTGTCGACGATGTGAGTGATCTCTGTCCTGCCATGGCAATTATCAACAAGGGGAAAATCATCCATCACGGGAATACACTTGATGCCATCCGTAAGCTGGAAGGAAAGATTTGGGAGAGGGAGATCCATAAAGCAGACAGCAGCCTCTACCAGGAAAGGTACCGGGTACTCTCTTCGAGGCTATTTGCCGGTCATACGTTTATCAGGATTCTCCACGAAACCAATCCTGAAGATGGGTTTCTTCCTGTTCCGGCTACTCTCGAAGATGTCTACTTTTTTCACCTGAAAAATTAGGAGGAGCTACCATGCTTTGGAACATCTACCTCCTGGAACTGAAACGGAACATCAAAAGCTGGCCGTTTGTTATCTTCACCTTGCTGCTCTTCGCAGGAACATTCTATTACATCAGCAGCACCGAGCAGGGTGTCACATTTTTATATGTCACGATTACAAAGGAGTGGCACAATGCACCCATCGTTATCGCCAAATTAATGGCCGGATATACGCTCATTGGTGTGTTGATCACGATGATCATGGTAGGAGGAACGGTAACACGCGATTTCTCAGCAAAAACACACGATTTCTTCTTTACTATCCCGATGAAGCGGAGCTCCTACTTGTGGGGACGCTTTCTGGGGGGATATACGGCCAACGTCCTGATCTTCTCAGGTGTAGTCGCCGGATTCTTCGCAGCAACCCTTCTTCTCGAGCCCCAGTATTACGGTCCTTTTACGTTGCGCTCTTTTCTCAACCCTTTACTATTTATTGTAATTCCCAACCTCTTCTTTACCGGCGCCATCTTTTTCAGTCTGGCAACCTTGACCAGAAATATGATCATGACCTACATCTCTGGTGTCATCTTTTTCATG
>CALCGJ010000136.1 GCA_937900965.1 uncultured Bacteroidota bacterium
CCGCTGATCTTAAATATTTTCTGCGGTATTCGGTTGGGGTTATTTGGGTGTACTTTTTAAAGGCAGTATTAAACGACGACTTGGAATTAAAGCCCACCTCGTATAGAATTTCGAGTACGGTAAACTCATTTTTACCCGGATCAACGAGCATTTCCATCGCTTTTCTGATTCGATATCCGTTTACAAAATCAAAAAAGTGCTGGTTCAGTTCGTGGTTGATCAGCAACGATAAATCTTTTGCAGGTATATCAAGTTGCTTTGACAGATCGTAAATTGTGAGCGATGGATCGAGAAAAGGTTCGTTTTCTACCATGTAATTCCATAAAACCTGCACCTTTTCATTGAATTTAGCAGGGTGATCATCCGCTTTAGTTAAAATCACCGGCTCTGCATCGCCTTCATCTTTTACCATTGTTGTAACCAGTTGCAATGTAGAATCAATGATCCTGAAAAGTTCAGGATGACGCATGGTCTTCAACACAAACCATACAATATAGATCATAATAGCAAGAAAAGTTATCAGCATTGAATCGAAATAAGCTTCATCAGAACCAAAAAACATAAACAGGTTCTTAAATGTGGCTAAAATAAATCCAACGCTTATAATGACAACAAACTGAAACAGCCATTTGTAATTGAACAGACTTGCATCAGAGTAATTTTCAAGCAGCAACCTCCTGTATTTATTCACTAAAATGATAGAGAAGATTAGGTAGGCAACGATTTGCACATGTAAACTAATATAGGAGTAACGCACTTCAATTTGCCTGTCGGATATCGTTTGCGAAAGGAGATACTCCAACTGCCCCTCCGTGCCAACAATATAAAATCTAGGAATAAAAACGATGAAATTAATCAGGAATGGCAAGCCATGCCACAAGTGTTTCCATTTCAGTTTAAAATCAGAAAAGATCACTGAAAGCAGGTAGAGGTATAACAGAGGCAATTTAAAAAATACAAATGAACTCAGAAATATACCCAGAGCCGGAAAGGTAGGGTAGATGTAACCGCCAAGAAAAATGGAGTCGGAATCAATAGCACTTACGATCAAAAACAGAGCCAAAAGCACATTGCTCCTGTAATTTTCAGAGTGCATGGTCAGCAGAGCTGCGGCCAACAGCAGGCTCAAAAATACAATAAGGAGCGAAAAAAGTTGAAGAATGCTGAGTTCCATTTAATAAAATAAATTCCAAAAATAAGAAAATATTCTAAGCTTGGTTTTGTCAAATTCTTTTCATCAAATTGAGAAATATATTCTATTCTGCGAAAAAAGCAGAAGTTCGTAAACTAAAAACACTCGTCTCTATTTATATTTAAAATCACCTGAAACGAAGTTACCGTGCTGCAACTTTCAGAAAGAAGGGGAGCTTTACTGGCCCAGGAATTGGTCGAAGAAAGAGATGGGTGAGATGAAGATATACTTTGTCGGTTAAACCGATTTACCAAGCAATTCTATGGGTTTATCAAAGATATTTACACCTCCCTTAACACCAAAATCGAGAGATTGAACAGGATATGCTATACTGATGTTTTCTTGTTCAAATCGTTTTTTAATACGCATAATCGCTTCGCTCATCGCCTCTAAATAGTCGGTTTGGTTTATAAAATTAATCCAGAAACGAACCTCAAAGTTGTAGGAATAGCTCCCTATTTCAGTGAAATAAAAATCAGGACCAGGTATTGCCAGAAAGGCTTTTACTTGCTGAATTTCTTCCAGGGTAACTTGTTTCACTTTATCCAGATCATCGCCATAGGAAACCCCGGTTTTGAGAATAATTCTTCGTTGGTTAAACGTTGAATAATTTGTAAATGTTGAATTATAAATCAATTGATTTGGCACATAAATTTCTTGTCCGCTAATTGATTTTATAGAAGTCGTAATCCAGCCAATTTTTAAAATAGATCCGTATTTGCCATCAAGAGTGACCCAGTCATCATCCTTAAAGGGTTTTTGCATATTCAACAATAGTCCGGCGAATAAATTTGATGCGATATCTTTGAAGGCAAAGCCAGCTATAATTCCAATAATCCCTGCTCCGGCCAGCAGCTTTGTCAGCATACTTTCCAGACCCAGAATTTCAAGTGATAGAATTACTCCCACTGAAATTAATGCGATGTAAATTACCGTAGAAACAAATTTAGCTACATCAACTTGCTTTTTTTGTAATCTTGTTTTGGCAGAATTTCTTACTGAATATCTATAGATAATTTTAGCCAAAGCAATAAACAGCAAAAGCACAATTACTGCCAGTAAAACTTTGGGTAAAAAATGCAAAGCAGTTTCATCCCATTTTTTCAATATTGGGAACAAGTTGGAAATATCCTCACGCATGAGTATCATTATTTAGTTATAATAATTGTAAAGATAATACAATCCCAAAACCAGAAACCCCGATTATCTATTCTTCCGCATATAGGTAGCAAATTTTCATGTATATTTGATATCACATGAAAGAATTGACCATTATATTATTCTGTACCTGGAAATTCGCAGCAACGTTTCCTGTTGCAATCTATGTCATGGGAATGTCTTTTACAGAAACGATTATTTACACCAATATCGGCGGTATTTTAGGAGCCGTCATATTTGTTTATTTTTCCCATTTTCTTATTAAAGCCTGGAATAAATACTGGCCTGAAAAGCTTAAGTTTCGCAGAAAAACAAGGAAGATATTTACAAAAAGAAACAGAAGGTTTATAAACATAAAATCAACATATGGTTTAATCGGGATTGTAATTTTAAGCCCTGTGATTTTATCCATCCCAATAGGAGCATTTCTTACAGTTAAATATTATGGGAACAGGATACAAAACATTATTTTTCTGATAGTCGGACAGTTTTTTTGGTCGTTTGTTTATACCCTCTTTTATACACAGGTTAAAACGATTATTTCCTGATATATCTACTCTTATGATGACTATTGACAGAATAAATTATTTATGGGATCCTTTCTATGCAACAGCTCATCTTAAAACAACGAAAGGGAATGTATCTGATGCTTTAGATTGATTTATTAGTGAAGGCTATACAATACGTTTTTTATTCCGTTTCACTCACTAACTCGCCAACTCACTAGTTCGCCAGTTCACCAGTTTCAATTTCCCCAATTCTCCCTGTCAAGCGATCGGTAATTGATCGCCTCAGCCAGATGTTCAGGCTTGATCTGTTGGGCAGACTCCAGATCGGCAATCGTTCGCGAAACCTTCAGTATCCGGTCATATGCCCTGGCTGATAGTCCGAGTTTCTCCATCGCTGTTTTCAGGATCATGTTACAGGATTCATCAAGTTCACAAAATTCCCGAAGGATCTTTGACGTTATCTGGGCATTGCAGTAGATCCGGGGAAATTCAGCATATCGTTTCTCCTGAATCTCCCGTGCAACAATCACACGCTCCCTGATTGCCGAACTGGTTTCAGACCGTCGGGTGTCACTTAGGTCTCTGAATGGCACTGGGATTACCTCAATATGGATATCAATCCGGTCAAACAGTGGTCCCGAAATCCGGTTGATATATTTCTGTACAATCCCTGCCCCGCAGGTGCATTCGATCTGGGGGTGGTTGTAGTAGCCACACGGACATGGATTCATAGCTGCCACAAGCATGAAACTGGCAGGATAATCCACACTCAACCGTGCCCTCGAGATGGTCACAACCCGGTCTTCAAGTGGCTGGCGGAGAACTTCCAGAACTGATCGTTTGAACTCGGGGAGTTCATCCAGAAACAAAACTCCGTTATGAGACAATGATATCTCCCCGGGTTGGGGAACAGTACCCCCTCCAACAAGGGCTACATCCGATATCGTATGATGGGGCGACCGGAATGGCCTCACAGATACCAACGTGCGGTGAGCCCCCATTTTTCCCGCAACTGAGTAGATCTTTGTTGTCTCCAGCGCTTCCTGCATCGTGAACGGAGGAAGGATGGATGGTAACCGTTTGGCCAGCATCGTTTTGCCAGCCCCGGGAGGCCCTATAAGAATAAGGTTGTGCCCTCCGGCTGCAGAAATCTCCAGGGCCCGCTTGATGTTCTCCTGTCCCTTCACCTCTGAGAAATCGTATTCGTAATCGGCCGAACGTTTTAGAAACTCTTTGCGGCAGTCGACCCTTGTTGGGGTCAGGGTTCTCTTTCCATCGAGAAATTCCAAAACCTCCCGGAGATGCTTCACTCCATAGACTTCAAGGTTTGCAACCACTGCCGCTTCAGTAGCATTCTGACCGGGCAGGATCAGTCCTTTGAAACCTCTTTTCTCTGCTTCAATCGCTATCGGAAGGGCCCCTTTGATAGGCCGGATAGTGCCATCCAGCGACAACTCGCCCATGATGATGTAGGAGCCAGTATGCTTGTCGCTGATATGTTCGTTTGCAGCCAGGATTCCAATGGCAATAGACAGATCATAAGAAGAACCCTCTTTCCGAATATCGGCAGGAGCCATGTTGATCACGACTTTTTTCCCGGGAATCCTTAGCCCAATGCTCCGCAGGGCAGAATCAATCCGTTGCTGACTCTCTTTTACTGCATTGTCGGGCAATCCCACCATGCAGAAGTTGATCCCTATATCGATGCTGACTTCAATCGTGATGGTGACAGCATGGATTCCGTATAGAGCACAGCCAAATGTTTTTACCAGCATAATTCTGTTTGCCCATTAATCCGGATTAATGGTAAAAGGTTATACATCTGCAGTGATTATTTATTAATCAGAAGCAAGTATCTTCTTTTCAACATAAACTACTTTCACCATTGCCAGGTTAATAGTTTGCTAAATATCCCTATTTTTACACAAAATATGTTACTAATGGAACTATGTTTATATGAGTAGATCAACGGAGCACACCGGGATATTTCAGAGGATGTTGAATTGGACGGAACGAGCTGGTAATGCATTACCTCATCCTGCTACCCTGTTTGGATTATTTGCTCTGATGGTTCTTGTAATATCTGCTGTTGGTCATTTTCTGGGCTGGGAGGTTATTCATCCCGGAACCAAAGAAATTGTTAAAACTGTTAATCTTTTGTCCCATGACGGGATTCACCGCATTCTGGTTGAAATGGTGGATAATTTCACGGGATTCGCCCCACTGGGCATTGTGTTGGTAGCAATGCTTGGAATTGGGATTGCTGAACAGAGTGGGCTGATTAGCGCTGTAATCCGGATGCTGGTTTTAAATTCTCACAAGCATCTTCTGACATTTGTAATTGTTTTTGCCGGCATCCTATCGAATGTTGCTTCGGATGTTGGATATATTTTGTTGATTCCACTTGCCGGTGTGATTTTCCTGGCTGTAGGCCGACATCCTATTGCAGGAATGGCAGCAGCTTTTGCAGGTGTATCCGGTGGATTCAGCGCCAACCTGGTACTGGGCACCATAGACCCACTATTGGCCGGATTATCACAGGAAGCTGCCCGGATCATTGACCCTGTGTATGTAGTTAATCCAACCGCCAATTATTACTTCATGGTAGCCTCCACCTTCATCATTGCTTTTACCGGCACCTTTATTACTGAGAAGGTAGTGGAGCCGAGACTGGGTAAGTATACCGGTTTCGTTGAAGAGAAAGACAAATCCCTTGATAAGCTTTCAAAGATCGAGATGAAAGGATTGTTGATGGCTTTAATAACCCTGATAGTCATCATGATTATAACCCTTATCGGCATCCTGCCTGTTGATGGTTTCTTTCGGGGAAGTGACGGAGGAGTGCTTAGCTCACCTTTGATCCGTGGAGTGGTTGCTATGTTGTTTATTACCGCAAGTGTCATGGGTCTCGCATATGGTTTTACCACAGGTGCATTCAAGAATGATTCAGATGTTATGCAGGGGATGGCCTCCTCTATGAAAACAATGGCAATGTATCTCGTTCTTGTCTTTTTCGCCGCTCAGTTTGTCGCTTATTTCAAGTGGAGCAATCTTGGAATAATTCTGGCTGTTCATGGTGCCAACCTCCTGATGTCTACCGAAATCGGGCTGATACCTTTGATGATCCTTTTTATCCTGCTTTCTGCCACAATCAATATGCTCATGGGGAGTGCATCAGCCAAATGGGCGATCCTTGCACCGGTTTTTATTCCGATGTTTATGATCATGGGCTATTCGCCGGAATTGTCGCAGGTGGTATATCGTATTGGTGACAGTGTGACGAATGTGATCTCTCCAATGATGAGTTTCTTTGCGCTGATCATTGCTTTTATCCAGAAATATGATCCAAAAGCAGGAATAGGAACCATCATTGCTACCATGGTTCCTTATTCAATTGCTTTCCTGATTCTTTGGATTATACTCCTGGTGGTTTGGCTTCTTCTTGGTATCCCGCTTGGGCCGGATGCCGGAATTCACTATATACTGCCTGATTAACTCAGCTGATACAGGCGATGGGATTTTCTTAGCTATTTCCGGGGCTTGTATTTCGATTCCGACAGGATTTTCTGGGAATCTGCTTCGGGGAAGAGCTCTTCAAGAGTGACATCCGGATTTTGCTCCATGTAAGCCTTTACAATCTGCCATCCTAGGTATTCACCCATCCGGGGAGGAGATTCAGGTGAAAAATCAGCCGTAAATGGTCCGTCTGCAAGAAACGTTCGTATGGTGCTTCCCTGGGAGGAGAACAACAACTGGTTCTCGATGATAGCTGCCCAAACCTGGGCTTCATTGGCAATGATCCAATCCATTTGACTCTTCGTATAGGCGATTTTAAAACGATCGGGGTAGGCCGGGATCATGGCATCCAGGAAGTAGATCCGTTTCCCTGCATCAAGTATCTGGTCAAGGAGTGTGTTCCCGGGATAACGGAAGGGATAATAGCTTTCTGTCAGAGCCTTGATGCAACCTGGCAGTATATAGGAGGGTTCCATGCGCTGTATCCTATACAAAGGCAGACCGTCAGCAGCATAGGGTTTGAATCCGCTGCCCAGGTATGTATCCAGTGCGATCAGAAGAACGCTGTCAACATATTGGACAGGATGATCATATTCACCTCCGGAAATATATGTGTAAACCCTTGGAAGAGGTGCATCAGGATAATAGTAGCGCAGGTGACGGAAGGCGTCTGTCAATTCCTGTTCCAGACCATTGAGATCATGGAACTGCTCAAGCGAAGCGTTGTAGAATTCAATGGTACGTATATTGTTAAGATATTCTTTCAGGTTATTGATTTTGCCACTATCGCTGAGATCAGTATTCAGAAAAAAGGGATAGGAAGGCTTGATCTGCTCCAGACCGTATTCCAGATCGTCCGGCGGGATTGAAAACAATGCTTTGTCGTAACGGTGAATCTCAACCTCGTTTACAGGAACCTCCGATACATTTACCTCCATCCTCGATGATGACAAGTTGCAGGATCCAATCAGAAGGAGAGGTAAATATAACAACGAAAAATAGCGGTAGGAGGGTAAACTTTTCATGAATGTAAAAACGTGAATAACTTTATTATATTTCATAACCAACAGGTAGCAAAACTACAATCAAATGTTCTATTTTTGTTCAAAACAAGTGATAAAATCTGAAAAATATCAACTATGAAACAGATCGTTGTCCCTCTTTTCCTTTTTCTCTTCGGATGTTCACAAACCTCTTTCGCCCAGGACCAGAAACAATCTATTAAGCTTGGTTTGAAAGCTTCTCCGAATGTGGCATGGATGGCTCCCGAAACAAAGAATTACAATTATGACGGGATCTCCGGTGGGGCTACCGTCGGACTTGTTGCCGATATTTACTTTGCCAAAAATTATGCCTTCTCAACCGGTTTCAATTTTGCTTTTATGAATGGGAAGCTGACCTACGGCGATGCATTAATCCTCAGTCCCGATACAATCGCTGGCCAGATGAACCGGAAATACAGATTTGTCTATCTGGATATCCCATACATGATCAAGTTGCAGACCAATACCTTCGGGAGGTTCTCTTTTTTCGGACAAATCGGGTTTTCAACCGGCTTCAGGATAAGTGCAAAAGCCAGGGATCAATTTGTCAGGAATGATGGTGGATCCGACATCGAAGAAAACAGCAATATCACATCCCAAACAACCATTATCCGGCAGGCTGTTTTGTTTGGAATCGGGCTTGAATATCATCTCGACGTAAACACCCGGATATTTTTCGGAGCAAATTACAGCAATAGCCTTAACAATATATTAAAAGATAAGAACTCGGTTACCGATTTAAATCAAAAGGCCTTATTAAACTTCGTTGAACTTAACCTGGGTGTTTTATTTTAGCAGCAAATGAAAATTGCACTTGCACAACAGAACTATATTGTAGGTAATTTTGGATACAACACAAGCCTGATACTGGATGCTATTGCCAGGGCTCGTAAGACTGGTGCTGACCTGGTGGTATTTTCTGAACTTTGTGTATGCGGTTACCCTCCCCGTGATTTTCTGGAGTTTGACGATTTCAATAAACAATGTGATCAAGCCATCGCTTCAATCGCCGATGCCTGTCGCGGAATTGCTGCCGTTGTTGGAGCTCCTTCAACAAATCCAGGGATCAAAGGGAAAACCCTCTATAACTCAGCCTGGTTTCTATCGGAGGGTTCTGTGCTAGGTATGGCCCACAAAACCCTGCTTCCGACCTATGACGTATTTGACGAATACCGGTATTTTGAACCAAACCGGATGCCCTATCAACTCATCGATTACAAGGGTACCCGTTTTGCCCTGACGATATGTGAAGATCTGTGGAATGTGGATAACTACCCTCTCTATGTCAGGAATCCAATGGAAGAGCTTATCAAGCTGCACCCTGATGTGGTTATCAATATTGCATCCTCTCCGTTTCACTACAACCAGCCGGAAATCCGGATGGATATCCTCTCCCGGAATGCGAAACAGTATTGCCTTCCCCTCGTTTATGTGAACCAGGTTGGCGGACAAACAGAGTTGCTATTTGACGGAGGCTCAATGGTAATCGCAAATGACGGGAGCCTGAAAGGTGAACTCAACCGCTTTGAAGAGGATTTGAGGGTGTATGATCTGAAAGAGCTTCAGATACCGGATGCCGGATGCCGGATGCCGGATTCTCCCCTCCCTTCCTGGGGAGGGGTTGGGGGTGGGGTAGATCCTGTATCCAGCATCATTGTCATTGCGAGGAGCGAAGCGACGCGGCAAAAGGATCCAGAATCGAGCATCAAGCTCATTCACTCCGCACTGGTTATGGGTATCCGTGACTACTTTTCCAAAATGGGATTTTCAAAAGCGATCCTGGGTCTGAGCGGAGGCATTGACTCAGCTGTAACATTGGTCCTCGCTGCCGAAGCACTGGGGAATGAGCACGTGAAAGCGGTTCTGCTTCCATCCAGATTTTCTTCGGCTCACAGCATCGCAGATGCACAGAAGCTTGCAGAAAATCTTCAGGTCTCTTTTGAAATCATCCCGATTGATGCACCTTTTACGGCAGTGGAAAAGTCGCTTGAGCCCATCTTCCAGGGACTTCCTTTCAACCTGACGGAAGAGAATATACAGGCACGTATGCGAGCTCTGATTCTGATGGCCCTGGCCAATAAATTTGGTTATATTCTGCTGAATACCAGCAATAAAAGTGAAGCAGCCGTGGGATATGGTACGCTTTACGGCGATATGTGCGGAGGGATCTCGGTGCTTGGAGATCTTTACAAAACACAGGTATATGAACTGGCCCGCTACCTCAACCACAAGAAGGAGATAATCCCGTTGAATACTATTGAAAAGCCCCCTTCTGCAGAACTCCGCCCTGATCAAAAGGATATAGATTCTTTGCCCGACTATGCATTGCTTGATCAGATCCTCTATCAATATATTGAAGAGAGAAAGGGGCCCAAAGAGATAACTGCAATGGGTTTTGATCCGGAAGTTGTGAAACGGGTGCTTGGATTGGTAAATGGTAGTGAATGGAAACGGCATCAAACCCCGCCCATTTTACGCGTCTCCCCTAAAGCCTTTGGCGTTGGCCGGAGGATGCCGATCGTCGGGAAATATTTGTAGGTCGCCCCTACTATTCTATTACCGATTCAACAGACTTTATTTCCGGAACCGCACGAAGCATCGCCGTCTCGATTCCGTTTTTAAGTGTCATCTGACTGTGTGGGCAACCGCCGCACATCCCGGTCAACCTGACACTTACAATATTATCTGAGGAGATATCCACATATTCCACATCCCCTCCATCAGCTTGCAAATAAGGACGGATCTGTTCAAGGACATTCTTCACTTTCAATTCGAGTTCTTGGTTTTCTGACATCGTTGTATGGTTAATTTAAGTGGTGCAAAAGTAGTAAAAAAGGGATTAGCGAATAGGCAATAGCGATTAGGGTAAAAAGGAAATCCCTATGCAGAAATGATCCTAATCCCTAATCCCTGATCCCTAATCGCTAATCGCTCTTTTCAAAGGTTTCCCGGATTGCATTACTGATTGCTATCTGCTGGGCTACCTGCTCAGCAAGTTTATCGAAAGCAGAGGTAACAGGCAGGTTTGGATCGGAGGCGACAGGAATACCTGAATCCCCCGATTCGGTGATCTCAGGAACAATTGGAATCTCTCCGAGCAAAGGAATACTGAGCTCCTCGGCGAACTTTTTGCCTCCTCCCTGTCCGAAAATGTAATATTTCTTATCCGGATCATCCGGAGGGATAAAGTATGACATATTCTCCACCATGCCAAGGATAGGAATTGAGATCTTATCATTGCGGAACATATCAGCTGCTTTTCTTACATCCGCCAGTGCAAGTTTCTGGGGAGTAGATACAATAACTGATCCCGTCACCGGGAAATCCTGGATCAGGGTCAACGGAATATCTCCCGTTCCCGGAGGAAGGTCTATTACCATGTAATCCAGTTCACCCCACTCCACATCGGTAAAGAGTTGGCGCAGTGCCGTGGAGGCCATGGGACCCCTCCAGATAAGAGCTTTCGACTGGTCGACAAAAAAACCGATGGAGATGAGTTTCACTCCGAATTTCTCAACTGGCTGGATAACCATCTTCCCATCCTGTTCATCGCCCTGAGGGTGATGGTTTGTCAGTCCGAACATCATTGGTATGGAGGGTCCGTAAATATCGGCATCGATCAATCCGACCTTTGCTCCTGACCTTGCCAGGGCTACCGCCAGATTGACAGCTACGGTAGATTTTCCGACACCCCCTTTACCGGACCCAACAGCAATGATGTTCTTTACATTCTTCAGCATCGCATCGCTCTCTTTTCTCCTGCTTGTAACGGTTGATGAGAGTTCCACGGCAACCTCAATATCACTGCCCACATGGCGGTGAATTTCATCAATACAGGCTTGCTTCAGCTCATTCTTAAACGGACAGGCCGGTGTTGTCAGGACTAGTTTGAAAGAGACCTTTTTGCCATCGATTTCAATTTCTTCAATCATATTCAACGTCACAAGGTCCTTCCCGAGATCCGGATCCATGACATGTTTCAGTGCAGAGAGTATATTTTCTTTGGTGGTTTTCATATATGTTTTTTCTTTACCCCTTAATCCCCTGAAGGGGACTTACTCCTCCCTTTAGGAGGATATAACTGCGAAGCAGAGTAAGCCCCCTTTAGGGGGTTTGGGGGTCATTTGTAATTCGTAATTCTGTAATGGGATTCCAGAAATGTTTCTCGAAGTTGACAATCTGATCATCTACGATCTCAATTCCTTCGTTGTTCAACAACTGTTCCATGATGCCTTGTGCGCCAAAATGTCGTTTTCCGGTCAGCATACCGATGCGGTTTACAACCCGGTGAGCAGGCAGATTGACCACTTCTGTGTGTGAAGCGTTCATAGCCCAACCTACCATACGTGCTGATCCCCGGGAGCCAAGGTATTCGGCAATAGCTCCATAAGAGGTCACCCGGCCGCATGGGATCAGTCTGACCACATCATATACGGATTGAAAAAAAGAGTGATTCAAAATTGCTAAAGTTCTTTCTTCAGTTCCAGCAGGAACTCTTTGATGTGCACCAGTGTATCTGTAATCTCTACACTCCTGGCCACGTCGTCGCGGTTCTGACGGATCTTCTCTTTGGCTCCCTGCAGTGTGTAACCGCGTTCCTTCACGAGATGATAAATAATCCTGAGTTGCTCCAGATCCTCTTTGGTGTATACCCTGTTTCCCTTCTTGTTCTTCCTGGGCTTTAGAATGCTGAACTCCTTTTCCCAAAACCGGATCAGTGAAGCATTCACGTCGAAAAGTTCAGCCACTTCGCCGATGGAGTAGTACAGTTTTTC
>CALCGJ010000137.1 GCA_937900965.1 uncultured Bacteroidota bacterium
CAAGTTGGCAGTTGGCAGTTCACAAACTCACAAACTCACCAGTTCACCAGTTCACTTGTTCTCCAGTTCTCAATTATATACATAGAGAAGACTGCCGTCATACGTAGTGTGATATTGTTTCAGAAGGTACGTGGAGGGTCCTTCAAACGGGGATCCGTCCAGGACGAGATATTGGGAGTCGCATACCGGACAAACAGCTGTAAACACCGATTCTTCCACTTCAATGCGAGCACCCTCCTCCCATGGGTCCCAGGGACAGGTTCGTTCGTATGCTAAGAACTCATTCATTGACTGTCTGTAGATCAGGATACCCCTGTATCCCCCGGTCACTGTCACCCAGCTTCCCGGAGCATTTATCTCCAGGAATTCAGTGGAGTTGGGATTGATGGAGAAATTCACGTATACCTCCGGAATGACTGGCTGTGGATTCTCTTTCTTGCATGATGAGAGAACCAGACAGAGCATCAGAACCGACAAGGTAAAACGAATGATCATGAGTGAAATTTTTCAAAATTAGCAGCGTTACTATAACGAGTATGTTCGGGATTAATTGTACATTGGTGCCTGGAAATTTTTTCTTATGAAGCGACTCCTCTTCCTTTCTATATTTAGCCTTTCCCTTATCTGTTCCCTGAGTTTCACATCATGTTTTCCCGAGTCAGCTGTCCGGCAGAAAAAGATTGACCGTGAACGCAAACACAAGGAGAAACAAGCGAGGAAAGCATACCAAATGGACCTGAAAAAACATCATAAAAGCCAGTCGAAACAGACTCAATCCATGATGAAAAAATCACGACGGAAGTCCAAACAGGTCACTCCCCTTAGAATAAAGTAGTGAGGTAGTGAGGTAGTGAGGTAGTGAAGTAACGAAATATTTCATTGCGAGGAATTTGAACTGCGAGTTCAACGAAGCAGGTAGTGACTCGGCAAAGCGAAATTACCCTCTTTTTTTCGTCCATAAAAAGAGCCTGTTCGACAGACATTTTTTATCGCTTGTATATTATACCTCCCAGTTATTTGGATTGGGTCTTGATTTCCTTGCTATCAGTAAATAATTTTGTACTTTAGATAAAAATATTATTATCTTTACCCCACTTTTTAAGCACAGTGTTCTAACATAAAATTATATGGTATGTTAAGAAATTTACTATTAGCTATTGGATTTGTACTGACATCAAGTGTGTTGGTATTTTCACAATCCGGATCAGGTTCCCTCAAAGGGAAAATCGTTGACAGGGCGACAAAGGAGCCAATTCCTTTTGCCAACGTTGTGGTTGAAGTGGGTGGGGTGCAGATTGGTGGTTCAACATCGGATTTCGATGGAAATTACCAGATTAAGCCTGTCCCGGCCGGTAAAGCAGACCTAAAAGCAACCTATGTTGGTTACAGGGACTTTATCATGCAAGGGATCATCATCTTTGTGGACAAGATTACCTTTCAGGACCTGGAACTTGAGACAGCTACCACCACTCTTTCCGAGGTAGAGATCGTAGATTACAAAGTCCCCCTGATTTCTAAAGACCAAACAGTTTCCGGGGGTACGGTCACCCAGGAAGAGATCTCCAAGATGGCTAACAAATCCGCTTCGGCTGTTGCCACCACAGTAGGTGGTGTAACCACCAATGCCAGTGGAGGTATCTCCTCGATCCGGGGAGCCCGGACTGACTCAGAGGTCTATTACATCGACGGTATGCGTGTAGTGGGTAGTGCCGCCATCCCACAAAATGCCATCGAGCAGGTGGAGGTGATTCTGGGTGGTACACCGGCTGCCTACGGTGACGCAGCCGGGGGTATCATCAGCGTAACCACCAGGGGGCCTTCCCGCGATATATCCGCCGGGATTGACCTGCAAACCTCACAGTTCCTGGATCCATTCGGATACAACCGGTTAGGACTGAACCTAACTGGTCCACTGTTCTCCAAAAAGGATACAGTCAACAAAACAAAAACTCCAATCATGGGATATTTCATCGCCGGTGATTTTACCTACCGGAAAGATGGAGCTCCAAGCACCACAGGGATGTATAAAGGGAAAGATGATGTGATCAGCTTCCTGGAGACAAATCCACTCAGGCTGAACACAACTGGAGAGGGTGTTTTCTACAATGCCGATTTTCTCACTATAAATGATTTGGAGAAGACAAGGGCCACCATGAATACCTCCCGGTATGAAATTCTGGTATCAGGCAAACTGGACTTCCGGATCTCACCTACCATCAACATGTCATTCGGGGGGACGTTCCAGAAGTATGACCGGAACAACTTCAGCTATGGAGGATCGCTGCTGAATTTTGCCAACAACAGCCACTCACAGGGATATACATGGCGTGTAAACGGAAGGTTTACCCAGCGCTTCCGCAACCAGGAAAAAGAGAACTCTTTCGTCGATAACATCTATTATTCACTTGGTGCCGACTATACACGGACATATGCCAAGACAGAGGATGCTGAACATAAAGAAGACATCTTCAGCTATGGATACATCGGTAAATTTGAAACATATTCCGAACGTGCTTATACAGAATTTCAGGAATACGACTCGGTTTCCGGTAAAAATGCCTATCTCCAAAACGGATTCCGGGATACCATTGTATTATATACTCCTTTTGATATCAATCCTGAGGCTGCTGCCTGGACCTCTCAATATTATAAACTCTTCGAGGATAATCCCGTCGATCATTACGAAAACATCAACCAAATCATCTCCGGAAGAGGGTTGATAAACGGGATGGAACCAGATGCAATTTACAGCTTGTGGCAGAACCCGGCTAACAGAACAAACGGATTTAACATTGGAACCACAGACCAGCTATCCATTAATGCTTCGTTTGCCGCCGACTTTGGGAATCATGAAATTCAGCTGGGATTGCAGTATCAGCAACGAAGTTCTTCTAGTTATGGGTACAACGCCTCCGGATTATGGACCCTGATGAACGGTTTGACCAACGCACAATTAGCCGAATTGAATCTCGCAAATCCGCAACTGGTATATCAGGATGGTGTGTTTATGGACTCTATCTACTATTTCCGCCAGTATGTTTCCCAGCTCCAGCGGAACTTCGATGTGAATCTTCGCAAGAAATTGGGATTGCCGGTTGACGGGGTGGATTTTATCGACATCAATTCATTTGATTATAATTCGAACTCCATTAACTACTATGATGCCAACCAGCAACTCCATACAATCTCTGCCGGAGATCGCATCTTCTCAATTGACATGTTCAATGCTGATGAGTTGCTTGACAACGGGGATGCAAAGGTGGGATATCGTGGGTATGATTACCTGGGGAACAAGCTCACAACGAAACCTGCGTGGGAAGATTTTTTCACCGCAAAAGATGCCGAAGGAAATTATACACGCCCGATTGGCTCCTATGAACCTATTTATATTGCAGGGTATATCCAGGATAAATTCGCTTTTAAGGATTTGATCTTCAATATAGGTTTACGTGTTGACAGGTTTGATGCCAATCAACCGGTTTTAAAGGACTCATATCTGTTCCAGGCTGCAAAAACAGCAGGCGAAGTTGGTGAACTGAATGGCCAGCTCATCAACCACCCTTCAAACATCGGAAGCGACTATATAGTGTATGTTGATAATGTTAACAGCCCGACAGAAATTACAGGTTACCGGTTAGAGAGCGAATGGTACAGTGCAGAAGGTACTGTAATCACTGACCCAAGGATTCTCGACCGTGGAAACGGGATATCGCCTTTTCTGGTTGACCCGTCAGTCAACACTGTTCAGGCTGATGTTTTCAAGGATTATGAGCCGCAGACTAACTTCATGCCCCGGATCTCATTCTCCTTCCCTATTTCTGACGATGCTCTCTTCTATGCACACTACGACATTTTGACTCAACGTCCAACTGGTGGAAATATCATTGATCCCGTATCATACTATTTTATCCGTACTTCTGCAGCCGGAACACTGAATAATCCTGCACTTCAACCTTCAAAGACTATTGACTATGAACTTGGGTTTCAGCAGAAGATCAATAATGCATCTTCTCTGAAACTGGCAGTCTTCTATCGGGAAATGAGGGATGAAATCCAACAGTACCGCTTAACAGGTGCCTATCCAAGAACATACTACTCCTATACAAATATCGACTTCGGAACTGTGAAAGGCCTTACGGTGACTTACGACCTTCGCCGGACTAACAATGCACGGGTAAGGTTCAACTATACACTTCAGTTTGCTGACGGTACCGGTTCTGACCCCAACGCAGCATCAGCAATTATACGGTCGGAGCAGCCTAACCTCAGAACCCTGAACCCTCTTAGTTTTGACCGTCGTCACCAGTTCAACATCAGCATCGACTATCGCTGGGGTGTTGGGAAAGACTATAACGGACCTGTTATTAATCGTACGAAGAGTGGAAAACCCCCGGTCCAGTTCCTCTCAAATTTTGGAGCTAACTTTACCGTCACAGGTGGATCAGGAACCCCTTATACCAAATCGAGCAAGATCCTACCATACGGAGCCATGGGACCAATTCAAGGGTCAATCAATGGTGCACGTCTGCCATGGCAATTCGTAATCAATATGCGAATTGATAAAGATTTTCTCTTTGCCATGGGCAAGAAGAATAAAGGTGGTAGCCTTAATGTATACCTGGATATCCTCAACCTGTTGAATACTAAAAATGTAACAGGTGTCTATCCGGCTACCGGAAGTCCGAATGATGACGGATATCTCTCGGCACCGGAATATCAGACTCAGATCAACCAGCAGGTTAGTTCGCAATCATACAGAGATCTCTATGGCGTATGGATCAATAATCCTTATAACTATAGCTCCCCCCGTCAGATCAGGCTAGGTTTAATGTTCAATTTCTAATTGGGGGAGGATCAGCTATATGGTGAACAAAAGTAGTATCAGTATATTCAAAAATATCAGCACTATGAAAAATATACTTCGTTTCTTATTCGTCTCGCTCTGTTGCCTGTTCGTGCTTCAGCCTTCGGCGTTCTCAAAGGAAAAGATTAAAGCAGGCACAAAGAGTACCTACACGATCAAGGAAACAGCAGCAGGGTGTGAACCTGGCTCAGCCTATAAATACCTTGACATAAACAACGTTAGAACGATTATTTACTCCTTCGGGAACGGATGGTTCCTGGAAAATGCAGAATATGAGATCCCTAAAGGATCGAGGAAGATGTCGATGTTTTCCTTTTCACTCTGGATAGGAGGAACGGATCTCAATAACAACCTGAAACTGGCAGCGTATCGTTATGGACAAGGCCCCACAACCGCTTCGGCACATACGAAAAACGACTTCTGGCCCGGCCCTCTTATGATTGATGGGACAGCAGCTATCGAAGCAGAAGTTTGTTCCGAATACGACAACCTGTATCCCATGACACGTGCCGAAGTACAGGAATTTCTTGCCTGGTGGGATAGCAAAGATGAGTATCCCGACTACGAAATCTCACCCTCAATCCTGAATTGGCCGGCTCATGGCGACAGGGCTAAGGGGCAGGCCTATTACCTGGCACCATTTTACGATGTTGATGGTGATGGTACATACGACCCGGGTAACGGCGACTATCCATATTACGATTTAACGAATAAACTCTGTCCGAACAACCTGAAGCCGGGAGAGAGGGTTGCACGAGCACCACTGCGGAACGGTGAAGCAGGGGATACATTGGGTATCCTGGTTGACCAGGTGATCAAGGGAGACCAAACCTTGTGGAGTGTGTATAATGACAAAGGAAACTACCACTCTGAAACGGAAGGAGAACCGATTGGTATGGAAATACGGGCGCAATACTTTTCGTTTGCTACAAACGACGTGATCAACGACATGACCTTCTATAGTTACGAGGTGATCAACCGTTCCACTTATACCCTGGACGGTACATACTTCAGCCAGTGGGTGGATCCCGACCTCGGGTATGCCGGCGACGACTTCGTTGGGTGTGATGTGAGCCGGGGATTGGGATATTGTTACAACGGACTTCCTATTGACGGTACTGGTCAGATTGAGGCTTATGGCGCTCACCCACCGGCAGTAGGAGTTGACTTTTTTCAGGGACCTTATATGGATCCGGACCAGCGGGACAACCCTAAATTTACCGGCGACTGTTCCATCATCACCAGCGAATTTCCTTTGGACCAAATGGCGATCAACGGAGTTAACTTCGGCGATGGAATTGTGGATAATGAGCGGTATGGAATGCGTGCTTTTGTATACCATAATAATTCAGGGGTGCCCGATTATATGACTGATCCAGATTATGCTCCTGAATATTACCTTTTTTTACGAGGGATATGGAAAGATAGGACACCTATGTTATACGGGGGAAACGCTCACCAAGGGACAGGTGGTCTAGGCCCTGAATGTACCTTTATGTTCCCGGGCGACTCAGATCCCTGCGACTGGGGTACTTCCGGACAACCGCCAATCGGAGACAAGTACTGGACTGAAGAAACTGCTGGTAACAACCCGGACGACCGCCGCTTTATGCAATCGGCAGGTCCTTTTAAACTACTGCCTGGCGCTTGTAACTACATCACAGTGGGAATACCATGGGCACGAACTATTTCAGGCACACCATTTGATGCAGTTGAGAAGTTGCGTATCGTGGATGATTTATGTCAGAGTTTGTTTGACAACTGTTTCGCGGTACTGAATGGACCAAATGCTCCTGATCTCACAATCCAGGAGATGGACAGAAAGTTAATCATATACATTACCAACCGTAAAATCAACGATGCCGGGAACAACTACCAGGAGAGGTATATTGAATACGATCCAAAAATTCCAAACCCGGATACACTGCCGCATAATATGCGGAATGACTCACTTTACCGGTTTGAAGGGTACCAGGTGTTTCAGTTGAAAGATGCCACAGTAAGCGCATCCGAGATCAACGACCCAAACAAATCACGCCTTGTTTTCCAGTGCGATATCAAGAATAACATTTCGAAACTGGTTAACTGGTCCTTTGACCAAAACTTAAACGGGAATGTCGGAGAGGTAATGGTGGATGGGTCAAATGCCGGTATTGCTCACTCCTTTGAGCTAACTGAAGACAAGTTTGCTACCGGGGACATCACACTGATCAACCATAAGCAGTATTATTTCATGGCTATTGCGTACGCTTACAACGAATATGCGCAATACAACCAAATTGATCCGACTGGTTTGGCCGGGCAGAAAATACCTTACCTCTCTGGCCGGAGCAATCTAAAATCCTACACCGGCATTCCGCATATTCCTTTGGATGACGTTACACATTCAAATTATGGCGACGGACCTACTATAACCAGAATTCAGGGCCAGGGAAATGGAGGAAAAGTCCTCTTTTTTGATCCGGCAACCATCCAGGAGATTCTTTCTAAACCTCCGGCAAGCGCTTCCAATACTTACGGAGAATCGGACTATCCAATTGCCTACCAGGCAAAATACATGACTGGTTTTGGCCCTCTTAATGTGCAAGTTGTTGACCCCCTGAATGTAGTGGCTAGCAATTATATTGTGACATTTGATTCCATGGTTCCCGGACCGACGAACCCAACTTTCACGAATCCGAATATTCGTTTCGGACACTGGAAGATGAAAGATACCAAGACAGGGATTACCTACAAATCAGATACTACAACCATCTATCCATATCAACAGCTTTTCCTCGATCTGGGTATCGCTTTGGAGATTTCTCAGATTCCAAATCCGGGAGATACCCTACCTGGTGACATCCATACAGATGATAATGGTCTGATCTCTGCCCCGCCTGCCGTTTATGCCGATCCAGCCAATAAGTGGCTTGGTGGAGTACCCGACTGGGATAACCCGCCACCCATTGATGTGAACTGGATCAGATCCGGAAGCTATAATGGAGGAGGAAACTCTTCCACGTGGGACTGGGATATGGCTGCTGGTAATGCATGGGATCCGAATAAAAACTACCAGCAAATACAGGTGATGTCCGCCTACCATGCTTTGCTTGGTACAGTTTCAGGAGGAACATGGGCACCTTACTCACTCTGTGCCTATACTCAGCAACTTACAGTTGGCCCTGCCTACAGCTCAAACTCTAAGAAATTCAATAAACTGGAAAACCTTGCCAGTGTGGATATCATCATCACACCGGATAAGAATCTCTGGACACGTGCTCCTGTTATCGAGATGTGTCCCGATTCGCTTATCGCCGAAGGACGTGCCCGCCTGTTCGACCTGAGAAAAGGAAAATCAGTTAATGTGGATGGAGATACTGGCGTGGTAAGCAGTGACCCCATGTACAACTCAAAATACATCTCCGAATATGGGATGGGTTGGTTCCCGGGTTATGCCTTAAACCTGGAGACCGGTGAACGATTGAATATCATGTTTGGAGAGAACTCCTGGCTTGTCGGGGATAATGGTCGCGACATGCTCTGGAATCCCTCCTCGAGAATGCATGATCAGGGTTTCAACCCTGTATTCGGAGGTCAACACTATGTCTACGTTATGGGACACAGTGATCTGACTCTGGATACCATTAACCTGAACTTCCCGGCCTATGATGCCGGACAAAAACTGTTCAGTGTGTTGAATTTGAAGAAACTGGACAATATTTATAAGACACGTGCATATGCTTCGGCTATGTGGGTTAATATCCCACTAGCTGTGGAAGGCAAAACGTGGCTCAGCAATCCGGTAGCAATCTACATCCGCGTGGCTAAACCTTATCAGCGATACTACTCGGAGTCTATTCCTGACAGCATCGTTGATACAGCTCAAAACAGAGCATGGCCGATGTATGCATTCAATACGGATGCTATTGCAACAGCTAAAACCAACCAGGCTAAAATGGAAAGTGATCTTGATCTGATCAATGTGGTGCCTAACCCATATTACGCATACGACGACTATGAAAGAAACCAGCTTGATAACAGGATCAAGATTGTAAACCTTCCTACAAAGTGTACAGTAACAATCTATGACCTGAGCGGAACCATGATCCGACAGTTTAATGTTGATAAATCTGGTATTCCGGAGCCAAGAGGCTCTACCTCAGGTATAAATACCGAAGCTAAAACGTCTGTCGACTGGGATCTCAAGAATTTTGCAGGGATTCCGATTGCTGGAGGAGTCTACCTGATCCATGTGAAAGCTGATGGGCTTGGGGAACGAACTCTGAAATGGTTTGGAATACTACGCCCTGTTGACCTGAACTCACTGTAATGTAAATGATTATAACATGTTTCAACAACAAAAATATAGCGTCATGAAGAACATATATAGCATTTTACTGGTTTTTTTCCTGGTAGTTATCATTGTGTATCCTGTTGACCAGGTTACAGCCGGGAACAAAGACCGTTCAGGCCAGGCAGGAGCATCAGAGTTGCTCATCAATCCCTGGGCAAAGAGTTCGGGCTGGGGTGGTGTAGGAACCTCTTGTACGCATGGACTTGAAGCCCTTTTTACCAATATAGCTGGTACTGCATTTACTACAGGGACTGAGATCGTCTTTTCGTACACTAACTGGCTGCAGGGTTCTGGCATAAGCATTTATTCTTTTGGATTGAGCCAGAAACTGGGTCAAAATAAAGGAGTCCTGACTGCTGCCGTGATGTCGATGAATTTTGGTGAGATTGACATTACCACAACAAACTCTCCTGAAGGTGGTGTAGGAACCTTTAAACCAGCCTACATGAATATCAACATCGGTTATGCAAAAGCATTCTCTAACAGCATCTATGGAGGGATCAATATCAAAATTATCTCTGAGTCCATCTCCGATGCAAGTGCTCTTGGAATTGGGATAGATGCCGGGATTCAATATGTAACAGGTGAACGGGATCAGATCAAATTTGGCGTCGCCCTGAAGAATGTTGGAGCTCCAATGAGGTTTAGTGGAGACGGACTTTCGTTCCGTGGGATCATTCCGGGACATGGTAATGATAATGACCTCTTTACGGTGTCACAACGGTCTGAGAAATTTGAGTTGCCAGCCACTCTGAGAATCGGTGCTTCTTACGATTTCCTGATAGGTGAGATGAACCGTATCACATTGGCCGGAAACTTCAATTCAAATTCTTTTTCCAGAGACCAGTTTATTCTTGGCCTCGAATATGCACTCAAGTATTACCTTACTCTTAGAGCTGCTTACACTTACCAGCAGGATATTTTCGAGACTAACGCAGCCGACAGAGGTACCGTATTTACTGGTCTTTCGGCCGGATTTACCGTTTCGGTTCCCTTCAACAAAGAGAAAGAAACCGGAATTGGTATCGACTACTCTTACCGGTCAACCAATCCGTTTGGAGGTGTTCATAACATAGGTTTAACACTTAATTTTTAACACTATTGTAGCTTAGGTTTTCTTAACCTACCTTTACATAGCGCAAAAGGACCCTTGTTCAAGGGTCTTTTGCCTTTTTTGTAATTCCAAGATAAACTGGATGCCATGTCAGAAATCAACTATTATACACCGGAGGGATTAAAAAAACTGAATGATGAACTCCATCATCTGACAACCGTTGAACGACCTGGGATTTCGAAACAAATCGCCGAGGCAAGAGACAAGGGTGATTTGTCGGAAAATGCCGAATATTCTGCTGCTAAAGAGGCACAATCGATGTTGGAGCTGAGGATTTCAAAACTCCGGGATACCATTAGTGGCGCACGGTTGATCGATGAGACAAAACTGGATAACTCAAAAGTGCTGATCTTCTCAAAGGTTAAATTAAAGAACCTGAAGAACGGAGCTTTAGTTTGTTATACTCTTGTACCTGAGAACGAATCCAACATTAAAGAATGCAAGATCTCAGTGAACTCTCCAATTTCTAAAGGAATCCTTGGCCTGACTGTTGGCGATAAAGTGGAGATTCTGGTCCCCGCCGGAACGATCTCCTTTGAGATTATGGAGATCTCAAGGGAAAATGGAGGATGATGGCAAGTATCTTTACAAAAATTGTTAACGGTGAAATCCCCTGCTTCAAAGTAGCTGAGGATGATCGATTCATGGCATTCCTTGATATCAATCCTCTTGCAGAAGGGCACACACTGGTAATTCCCAAGGAAGAGATTGATTATATCTTTGATATCCCGGACGATCTGCTGGCCCGTTTGTTCACGTTTTCGAAAACCGTGGCTCTCGCTATTGAAAAGGAGATCTCCTGCAAACGTATCGGTATTGCAGTAATTGGACTTGAGGTCCCCCATGCCCATATTCATCTGGTCCCACTTCAGACCATCTACGATATCGACTTCAAAAAGCCCAAACTGAAATTTTCCGCGGAAGAGTTACGTAAGATCGCAGATCGGATTTCAAAAGCTTACCAGGAAAAAACCTTCTAAAGCGCCTTTCCCCCCCCCCTAATCCCTATCACTAATCGCTATTCGCTAATCACTAATCACTAGTAAGCGCGGATGTTCTTCCCTTCAATGTAATTAATAAATGACTTGTTGACAACCTTATTCCCCCCGGGAGTGGGATAATTGCCTGTGAAGTACCAGTCACCCAGGTTGTTAGGACAAGCTTCGTGAAGATCCTCAATAGTTTGGTAAACGATCTCCACCCGGGCAGTACAATTGGGTGGGGTAAGGAGCTCTGAGATTTTTTCAGAGATCAGGTTGGCAGGGAATGGCTTGTAAATCTCTTTCACGTGATTTACGATCTCTTCTTTGGGTATCTTCTCCTGCTCCTTGCATTTCTTGTAAACGTCGTTGATGATGTGCTCCTGATGGGTATCCTTTAACAATTCAATAGTTGCTTTAAATGCTATAAAATCTGTCAATTTGGCCATGTCAATCCCGTAGCAGTCGGGATAACGGATTTGTGGCGCAGAAGAGGCGATGATGATTTTCTTCGGGCCTAACCGGTCAAGGATACGGAGAATACTTTGTTTCAACGTTGTCCCCCTTACGATTGAATCGTCAAGCACCACCAGGGTGTCACTTCCGGAGATGATACTTCCATATGTGATGTCATACACGTGGGCGGCCAGATCGTCGCGCTGGCTATCCTGGGTGATGAATGTACGGAGTTTCATGTCCTTCACAGCTACCTTTTCAACTCTGGGCTTCAATTTCAGGATCTTTTCAACATCTGCAGGAGAACAGTTATGTTTCAAATCCAGCAATCGGTCGCGTTTGATGGTATCACAAAAAAGATCCAGCTCCTCAATCATACCATAATAGGCATCAATGGCCGTATTTGGGATATAGGCAAAAACCGTATTTTCAATATCGAAGTTTGCTGCTTTGAGGATGGCCGGGGCGAGAAATTTCCCCAACTTTTTACGCTCACGGTAAATATCTTTGTCTGTTCCTCTGGAAAAATAGATCCGTTCAAATGAACATGCCCTTTTCTCACCAGGTTTTTTATATTGGAGTTCACTAACCCTTCCGTCTCTTTTTATGATCAGGGCAGATCCTGGCTTAATCTCATGGATCAGAGCGGCATCAACCTTGAAGGCAGTTTGAATAGCAGGTCGTTCTGATGTTGCTACAACCACCTCATCATCAGCATAGTAATATGCGGGCCTGATTCCGTTTGGATCTCGCATCACAAATGCATCACCATGACCAAGGAGCCCGGCAATAACGTATCCTCCATCCCAACTTGAAGAGGCATTCTTCAATATTTTCTGTAGGTTCAGATCCCTGGCAATCATCCCGGATATCTTCCGTTTAGAAAAGCCCTTTTTTTTGAATTTCTGATACAACGCTTCATTTTCCTTATCCAGAAAATGTCCAATCTTTTCTATGATGGTAATGGTATCGGAAGTCTCAACGGGACACTGACCAAGATCAATCAGTTTCTGAAAAAGCTCGTCCACATTGGTCAGGTTAAAATTTCCGGCCAGGACCAGGTTTTTTGTCTTCCAATTGTTATCCCGGATGAATGGATGCAGGCTTTCGATTGTATTTGCACCAAATGTTCCATACCGCAGATGGCCCAGGTAGAGTTCGCCGTACATCTCCAGGTGCTGTTTAAGCCAATCCGTATCCAGTAGCCTCTTCGGAAATTTCTCTTCGATCTCCTTAACAGATTTGCCGATGCGGGAAAAGATATCTTTGATCGGTGTGTCAGAGTTGGACCGGAGCCGGTTTATATACTTGTACCCCGCGTCCACATCGAACTTAATCGCAACGATGCCTGCACCATCCTGGCCACGGTTATGCTGCTTTTGCATCAGCAAGTGAAGTTTGTTGAGTCCGTAAAAAGGTGTACCGTACCTGGCAAGATAATACCCGGTTGGCTTCCGTAATCGGACCAGGGCTATTCCACACTCATGATGGATGAAGTCACTCATCTGCTCAGAATAAATGAAGCACAAAGATATTAAATTATACCCATTGCCAGTCGAAGCCCCGCTAATCGCGGGATAAACTCCGCGAAGATCCCGCCCTGGCTGAACTGCCAACTGCCAACTGCACACTGCCAACTGCCAACTGCCCACTGAATATGGTTGTGTTTTTTCTGTACATTTGTGACTTGACCATGATTCACTTATGCCGATAACCCTGGATGCAGCGGAATTTCTGACAGTTTCTGAGTCCATGCCCTTTGTGGATGTCAGATCACCGTCTGAGTTTCAACAGGGCCATATTCCGGGAGCGATTAATATTCCGCTATTTAACGATCCCGAACGAGCTGAAGTTGGGACCCTCTATGTTCAGTCGGGCCATGACCATGCCGTGCTCAAGGGACTCGATATAATTCTCCCTAAAACAGATAAGCTTTTAAGGGCACTCCGGGAAAGCATACATGGGTATAATCTGCAAATGTACTGCTGGCGTGGGGGAATGCGCAGCCTCAGCATGGCCTGGATGTTTGAAACAAACGGATACCATGTCTCACTTCTTAACGGAGGGTACAAGGCTTATAGGAGATTTATCCGGACACGGCTGGATGAACAGGCAAAGGTGGTGGTTCTCGGAGGTTATACAGGAAGTGGAAAAACAGAGATATTAAGTCATCTTGAAGAAATGGGTGAGCAGGTGATTGATCTGGAGAAACTTGCATCTCATAAAGGCTCGGCTTTCGGAGGTATAGGGTTGCCTGACCAACCAACCAACGAACAATTCGAGAACTCCCTCTTTGAATTATGGCAGCGGTTAGACAAGAATAGGCTTATCTGGTTGGAAGATGAAAGCCGGATGATCGGCAGGGTCACGATGCCAGATCCAATAATCCGGAAGATTCAGGAGTCACCTTTGATAATCCTGGAGGTGCCGAAGGAGGTTAGGGTGAAGAGATTGGTCAGGGAATATGCCGGTATTGATGATCGGATGTTGGGAGAAGCCGTTATGAAGATTGAGAAAAAGTTGGGTATGCTCCAGGTAAAGGAAGCTTTAATCTCTATTCAGGAGAAAGACTATGCCTCTGTTGCTGATAAAATGCTAACCTATTATGACAAATCTTACTCGTTTTCAATAAATCGCCGTGAAGGCCAATCCCGGTATCAATTTCCCATTGATAAATTCGATTCCGGAGAAATTGCTGCAGGGTTGTCTGAATTTGCTTATAAACAGTTGAGAAATGGACCTGATATACCTGGATAATAATGCTACCACACCTTTGGATCCAAAGGTATCAGGGGCGATGATGCCATTTCTGGATGGCATGTTCGGGAACCCTTCCAGTGTACATGATTTTGGCACTGTTGCGGCAAAAGCTGTAATAAACGCCAGAAAACAAGCAGCTTCCCTTCTTGCCTGTTCTCCTGACGAAGTTGTTTTCACAGGCGGAGGGACAGAATCCAACAATTTTGCGATCAAAGGAGTTGCCTATGCCAACAGGAGCCATGGAAACCATATTATCACCTCCTCAATTGAACATCCAGCCGTTACCGAAGTGTGTAATTATCTGGAGGAAGAGGGTTTCAGGATCACCAGGGTGGGAGTCGACACGTTTGGGATAGTTGACCCGGAGGAGATTCGAAGGGCCATTCTTCCCGGCACCATCCTGATCACAATCATGCATGCGAATAATGAGACCGGATCCATCCAACCTATCGCCGAGATCAGCCGGATTGCCAGGGAGTCTGGAGTGCTTTTTCATACTGACGCAGCTCAGAGTGTCGGAAAGATTCCGGTTGATGTCAATGAATTAGGAGTAGATCTTCTCTCTGTAGCAGGTCATAAGCTATATGCACCCAAAGGGGTAGGCATCCTCTACATCCGACGAGGCGTGAAACTGACAAAGTTGCTCCATGGAGCCGATCATGAAGCAAACCGCCGTGCCGGAACCGAGAACGTGATCAGCATAGCAGGGTTGGGAAAAGCTGCAGAACTAGTTGGCAGTGGGCAGTTGGCAGTTGGCAGTCACCACGTCACCACGTCACCACAGCACCATGGCACTACGGCACCATGGCACCACTTGCAATTCCTCCGCGACTTACTTCATAACGGCATCAGCAAGGAGATTCCGGAGGTCAGGCTGAACGGTCATCCTGAGAAACGGCTTCCCAATACATTGAGCCTTGGATTTCCGGGAGTGGAAGCAAATACACTTTTACAGGCAATGAAAGGGATTGCTGCATCTGCAGGAGCCGCTTGCCACGCAGGGGAGGAGGGCGTTTCCGGGGTTTTGACAGCGATGTGTGTCCCGACAGAATACGCAATGGGGACAATCCGCTTTTCGTTAGGAAGATTCACAACCGTGGAGGAGATCAGGAGAGCTATTCCCATCATTGTGGAGGCATACCGGGATATTGAAGGTCAGTCATCCCCAAACTTCCAATCACCCCCAAACCCCCAACCACCCCCAAACCCCCTAAAGGGGGCTTACTCCTCCCTTCGGGAGGATAATTCTGCGAAGCAGAGTAAGTCCCCTTCAGGGGATTTAGGGGTACCTGCGAAGCAGAGGAAGTCCCCTTCAGGGGATTTAGGGGTACCTGCGAAGCAGAATAAGTCCCCTTCAGGGGATTTAGGGGTACCTGCGAAGCAGAGTAAGTCCCCTTGCGAGCAAAGCGAAGCAAACTTGGATTTAGGGGTGCGATTAACCGAATACACCCATGCCCTTGGTTGTGCCTGTAAAATCCGGCCTCAATTGCTGGAAGAGATGCTTCGGGGGTTGCCTCTTGTTACAGATCCAAATGTTTTGGTAGGCCTTGATACTTCTGATGATGCAGCGGTATACCAACTGAACGGCACCCAGGCTCTGGTGCAAACAGTAGACATTATTCCGCCGGTTGTGGATGATCCGTATAGTTACGGTATGATTGCCGCAGCCAATGCGATAAGTGATGTCTATGCGATGGGAGGGAAGCCGTTGTATGCACTTAATATCGTTGGATTTCCTGTTACAAGATTACCTGTAGAGGTTTTGAAGGAGATCCTGAAAGGAGCATCAGACAAAGCGGCAGAAGCAGGAATCCAGATCCTTGGCGGGCATAGTATTGAATTGACCGAACCACTGTTCGGTCTCTCTGTAACCGGAGTGGTTGAACCTGGCAGGGTGATCAGAAACCGGGGGGCAAAGGCAGGTGATGCACTGATTTTAACAAAACCTTTGGGAACCGGGATACTCACAACTGCATTGAAACGTGGATTTCTCGATCAGGTCCAAACACTGAAGCTGATGAAAGGCATGTCGGAACTGAACCGGCAGGCTGCCGAGGTAATGATACGGTTCACGGTGCATGCCTGTACCGATGTCACCGGCTTCGGATTGCTGGGCCATATTAGTGAGATGATTGCCGGAGAAGCTGTCAATGTTTGCATCGACTCCTCCAGTGTCCCACTTCTTGAAGGTGTGGAGGAGATGGCCGCACAGGGAATCATCCCGGGAGGCACAAAGAACAACCTGGAGCATGTTGATTCAGATGTAACCTGGGGAGCACGCATCTCTGAAATGGAGAAGATGATCCTGTGTGATGCCCAAACTTCCGGCGGTCTTCTGATTGCAATACCTGCCGAGGAGGCATCAGGGTTGATTTCCGCCCTGAGAGACTCCGGGGTACAGCATGCAAGCCATATCGGAAGCTTCTCCAAAGGAGAGGGAAAGATAATCATTGAAACAGGGAAATTGTGAACGGAACGAAACGGATGCGGTATGCAACCTTCTCCATGCTCTATTTTGCGCAGGGATCAATACTGGGTTATTTTACAGCCCTCAATGCCATCTATCTCCGCTCATACGGAATTTCAATGACTCAGATCGGCATCTTCTCAGCTATTGCCCTGATGCCGCTAATCCTGAAAATATTCCTTGGAATGCTCAGCGACCGGGTAAACCTTTTTGGGATGGGCTACCGCAAGCCCTATATTATCATCGGTCTGTTGATTCAGGCCGGAGGACAACTGGTATTCATGCTGATCAACCCGGCTGAATCATTTGTCCTGCTGACCATGGTAGCATTTCTTTCGCTAACCGGGATGGCGATGTATGATACCTGTACAGATGGATTTGCACTTGACACCACTCCTAAGGAGGATGAAGGAACGGTACAGGGCATCATGGTAGCCGGGCGCGCACTCGGAATCGTGTTGATATCGGCTACGGTTGGTGTTCTCTCACAACTTGCCAACTGGCATGCGGTATTTATTTCACTTGCTGTGATGACTCTCATCCCAATCCCAATGGTGTTGATCCTGAAAGAGCCCTCTCGACCTCCCGGCCGGACATTCGAATGGAAAGCATTCCGGATTTTTAGAAAGAGACAGATAGTTGCACTGGGGTTATTGGGTATCCTGGGCTTCATCGTTGCCAGTGGAGCTAACCAACTGATCAATCCATTCTTGCAGGAGACCTTCGGAATCTCATACATGATGGCCGGTTTCTATGCTGCCGTGTGGGGCCTTGGGGTGATTCTGGGAGGTGTCACCGGGGGTCGGCTCACCGACAGGATCGGGCATCGGAGATCCGTTAAAGGTGCACTCTTTGCCTCCCTGATTACCGTTTTCTTCATCGCACTGATTACCAATCCACTTTTGGCATGGCCGCTTGTGTTTTTGTTCGGACTGGCTTACGGTTATTTTGAGACGGTCTTTTTCGCTGCATCAATGGGTAAAACTGACATGCGGATCGCAGCTTCCATGTTTGCAGTCCTTATGGCTGTAGCTAATATTGGATCAGGAATCGGCCTGGCAGGAGGTGGATTTCTAAGCGATCTTGTAGGATACCAATGGACATTTATCCTGTTTGCCTGCCTGAACCTGCTGGCTCTGCCACTATTGCCGGTAATATTTGGGAGCAAGCGGACAAGTGGGCAAGTGAACAAGTGACCAAGTGGGTAAGTGGGCAAGTGAATAGGTTACCTGGTTGGCTAATTAATAAACAGGCTTCGCGAAGAGAAATCGGGATCAGAGGTGAGGTTGACTCCCAGCTTTCTTAACCCTGCTTCATCCCCCGGAGTAGGAATATGGGTTATGTGAACTTCACAATTTCTTAGCTCTTTCAGGCATTCCACGGCCATCTGGGCTGCAGGGTTAGATATGGCGCTGATACTCAGAGCAATCATGGTTTCCTCCACATCCAGGCTGATCACTCTTCCATGCAGGACCTCCTTTTTGAGAAATGCGATGGCATTGATCACATTTTCAGGAATCAGGTGCAGGCTGTCGGGAAGGCCAGACAGGTGTTTGGTGGCATTCAGGACTAAACTGGAACTGGCATGCATCATAGGCGAGTTTTTACCCGTGATGATGGTTCCATCCTTTAACTCAAGGGCTGCTCCACAAAAGATCCCTTCGCTTCCTTTCCCATTCATCTCTGACTCTTCTGCCACTCTACGTGCAGGGATGACAACATTTCTGTCTTCGGGTTTGCCATCTACCTTCTTCATGATTAATTCGGCCCGCTCAAGGATCTCTTTATCCACAAATCCCATTGCATATTCAACAGCGCACCTGAAATAACGTCGAATGATCTCCTGGTGAGACGCTTGCTGGACTATATCATCGTTGGTGATGCCAAACCCCACGCGGTTTACCCCCATGTCTGTCGGTGATTTGTAGAATGACTCTTCACCGGTAATCTTCTCGATGATTTTTCTTAACAACGGGAAAGCTTCAATATCCCGATTGTAATTAACTGTAGTCTCATTATAGGCTTCCAGGTGATGAGAATCAATGAGGTTGACATCCTTCAGATCGACAGTAGCGGCTTCATAGGCAATATTTACCTTCTTACTGAGCGGAAGGTTCCAGATAGGGAAGGTCTCAAACTTGGCGTAGCCCACTTTTGCCCCTCTTTTGTATTCGTGGTAGAGTTGTCCCAGGCAGGTTCCAAGTTTTCCGCTCCCGGGACCCGGCCCCGTAACGATCACGATCGGTTTGTTAGTAGGTATGTACTCATTGGAACCATACCCCTCATCGCTAACAATGAGGTCCACATCAGTGGGATACCCTTTGGTATACTTATGGGTATAAACTTTTACTCCTCGCCGCTCTAACTTGTTTTTAAAAGCTTTGGCTGACGGTTGATCGGAATATCGTGTTATTACCACCGCGTTCACCTCAATTCCCCACTCCTTGAAGTCGTCTATCGTTTTGAGAGAATCGGCATCGTATGTGATCCCGAAGTCGGCCCGCATCTTCTTCCGCTCAATATCACCGGCATAGATGCACATAATTACGTTGATCTTATCCTTTAATTTCTGCAGGAGACGCATTTTGACATTGGGATCAAATCCGGGTAATACCCTTGATGCATGATAATCAAATAAGAGTTTCCCCCCAAATTCAAGATACAGTTTGCCCTGGAAACGGGCTACCCTTTTCAGGATTTCTGCCGATTGTTCGTCAAGGTATTTCTCATTGTCAAATCCGATCTTTTCTGCCATATGCTTTTTTATAAGGTTCAAAAATAATCTAAAACTAACTTTTTCCTGTGTTGAACACAATTGCCGCAATCACACCTGGTACCCAGCCACACAGGGTGAGCAGAAGAACCAGCAGGATAGCGCCGCAGCCACGATCAATGACTGCCAGGGGAGGAAAGATGATGCAAATAATCGCTCGCAGAAGTCCCATTATTTCATTTTCTATATGTTCTGCTTCTTTTTATTCACTTGTATGCCCTGCTCCCAACAAGATCCTCAGATAGACCGAAAAATTGGGTTTCCATCTGGAATAATTTCCCAGGTTCACAGGATAATACTGTATGGAGAAGCCGGGTTCCATACCAAAAACATCTGTCAGCGGGATACCGGCGCCAGCTCCGAAATAGGTCCCGAATCCAAAGGCATTCTGGTTGATATTGAATGTCTGGCTGTTGGAATTTGGTATATAGCCCTGGCCCCCATAGATATCGATCATGTTGTACTCTCTCTCTTCCACCACAAAGAAGGATTTCCTCACCTGCGTATAACACATGGTGCCTCCGCCCTGCAGAAAAAAATAGATCTTCGATTTCAAAGGAAATGAGCGCTGGTAACCGAGATTAAGAAGGACCCTGCCCTCAACTCCCTGGATGGGCGCTGTATAGAAATCATCAAACGTAGGGTAGCTTGGAGGATCAACTACGAAAGTAAGTGCATCGGTTGCTTTGAGTCGTGTGTAATTTGCTTCCAGGAAAATCCCGTTCTTCCGGTTAAAGTTAAACCGGACAAACAGCCCCCCGGTAAATGCAACCTGGTAATGCATGTCCATCGGGTAACCATCCACCCAAACCGTATCGGAGGAGCTTAGTGAATTTTTAATCTCCTGGTACCAGTAATAGTTTGACATGACATATTTCACATTATTTACATTCCCGGAGATATTCGCGTTGCCAGGAAATCCATTGTAGTAATTTGCTGAATATTTATCCGGGAAATAGGCGCCCAGGTTGATCCCGAAGTCCCATCGTGGGATGGAATCAGCCTCCT
>CALCGJ010000138.1 GCA_937900965.1 uncultured Bacteroidota bacterium
ACCTGTACGATAATTTCGGTGCCCCATTCCCAAAAACCTTTTCTGCTTCCGGGATCATTACATTCAGGGTAGACTCCACACTCAATTCGATCCAACTGAATGCTGTGAGCACCTCCCTGGAAATCGACTCTACAGGACTTGCTGCGATATCGTATACCCATACCAACGACACCCTGACCCTGCAATTAGATCAAACCTATAATCCAGGCGATATCGTCGAGGTTAAGATTTGGTACCATCATCTCAATGTGGCGGATCAGGGGCTATATGTTTCAAATGGATTCGTCTTTACAGATTTTCCACCGGAAGGAGCACGAAAAGTATTTCCATGCTGGGACCGCCCATCCGATAAAGCAACCTGGGATCTCACAGCCAAGGTCCCAATCTCTGTCAGGCTGGGATCTACAGGTTACCTGGCAGATTCCACGATTGTAGCTGACACTATCTGGTACCATTGGGTTTCAGACAATCCGGCAGCCACATACCTGATTTCGTGGACCTCCTATGGTAACTGGAACATCAATGTTTCTTACTGGAACAATATTTACAACCCAAACGACAGTATCCCTATCTGGCTCTATAAAAAACCAACAGAAAACATCTCCAACGCCCTGCAGAATATTCCGTTGATGACAGATTTCTTTGCTGAGAAGTTCGGAGTATACCCTTTCACCAAGATCGGTTTTGCCACAATCACTTCATTCCCCTGGGCTGGCATGGAGAACCAGACAATGGTAAATCTGAAGCCAAACGGGTATAATGACCAACCTCTGATTGCACATGAACACTCCCACATGTGGTTTGGCGACCTGATCACCTGCGGTACGTGGGCCGACATATGGCTCAATGAGGGTTTTGCTACATATTGTGCCCAGCTATGGCTGGAGGATCAAAATGGATATGCTGCTTATAAAAATAAGATGAACTCGCTCGCGAACAGTTATTTGAGCAGCAACCCGGGGTGGCCTTTGTACAATCCTGGGTGGGCGATCCAGACACCTTCCGCAAACGCACTCTACAATGTTGCCGTTTCATACAATAAAGGTGCATGTGTCCTCTTCCAACTTCGGTATGTGCTGGGTGACTCCATGTTTTTTGAAGTTATGCATGCATATGCCACAGACACAAACTTCATGTTTAAGAATGCCGTTACAGAAGACTTTGTTGCTGTCACAAACGCTGTTACAGGTGAAGATTACAACTGGTTCTTTGACGAATGGGTTTATGCTCCCAATCATCCTTTCTACGAGAATGTATGGGAAATGGAAGATCTGGGAGGTGGACAGTTCAAAGTTATCCTGGAGATGAACCAGACCCAGACCAATACAGTCTTTTTCAAGATGCCGATTGAGGTCCGGGTAGATTTCAATGACGGTACTGATACAATTGTCACCGGCTGGAATGATACCAACCCCCAAATCCTGGAGTGGATATTTGATAAATTCCCCAGCGATGTTACCTTTGACCCCAACCGGAACATTTTACTTAAGCATGGAACCACTGTTGTGGGAGAAAGGATGATGGAACCCTCCGGTTTTTTTCTGAAACAGAATAGTCCGAATCCATTCCGGGATCAGACAACGATCTCATATTCCCTCAACCGCGATGAGCATATCAGAATTACGCTCCTTGATAATGCCGGGAAAACAATGAAGGCACTGGTTGACAGCTCACATACCCCGGGGGAATACAGCTTTATACTTCATGCTGAGGAGCTCTCGTCAGGGATTTACTATTGCAGGATGCAAGCAGGAATAACCATTCGTACAATTAAGTTGATCGTTCAGAAATAACCGGGAATTGGCATTGATTGCAAATGAATTGCGCATTTATTGCCATATAAATTTTACTCACAAACTCACCAGCTCACCAATTCACCAGCTCACCAATTCACCAGCTCACCAGTTCACCAACTTTAGAATACCAGCGGATTACTGACTCTGACCTTTAACAGGGCTTCCGTGTTGATCTCCTTCATCTCTTCGATATAATGGAATGACAATCCCTTTACATAGTCGGGTTTGATCTCAGTTATATCCTTTTCATTCTCTTTGGAGAGAATGATATCGGTAATCCTGGCTCGTTTTGCAGCGAGAATCTTTTCCCGGATTCCCCCAACCGGCATCACTTTCCCTCGTAATGTGATCTCGCCGGTCATAGCCAGTTTTTTCTTCACTTTCCGTTGTGTAAAAGCCGAAGCCAGAGCTGTAAAAAGCGTGATTCCTGCCGATGGTCCGTCTTTCGGAGTAGCGCCTTCAGGAACGTGTATATGAATGTTCCATTTCGCGAAGAGGTCAGAGTCTATCCCAAAATCGGGCGCATGAGCTTTCAGGTAGGCCAATGCGATAGAGGCCGACTCTTTCATCACATCTCCCAGGTTTCCGGTAAGGGTCAGATCCCCTTTCCCCTTGCTCAGGCTTACTTCAATAAAGAGGATTTCCCCTCCATAGATTGTCCATGCAAGTCCTGTAACCACTCCAGCCTGTTCGTTGTTTATATGTTTGTCAACCTGAAATAGGGAGGCCCCCATAATCTTTGTCAGGTCCTCTTTTTTCAGTGTCTTCCCAAACTTCTCCTTCATAACCAGAGATGTAGTACGCGACCGAATAATCTTTGCAATAGTTTTCTCAAGTCCTCTGACTCCTGACTCCCTGGTATAATCTTCAATGATCTTCTCAAGGATATCATGTGAAAAAGCGACCTGGCTCTTTTTCAATCCATGTTCTTTCAATTGTTTCGGAACCAGATGTTGTTTGGCTATATCTATCTTCTCTTCAAGCAGGTACCCCGGGAGTTCTATGATCTCCATCCTGTCGCGCAGGGCAGGATGAACAGTGCTTAATGTATTGGCTGTAGCAATAAACATAATGCGGGAAAGGTCGTACTCAATCTCCAGGAAGTTGTCATAGAAAGCTATGTTCTGTTCCGGATCCAACACTTCAAGCAGGGCAGCTTGCGGATCTCCGCTATAATTCATGCCTGCTACCTTGTCGATCTCATCAAGGACAAAAACAGGATTTGAAGATTTGACCTTCTTGATACTCTGAATGATACGTCCGGGCATAGCACCAATATAGGTTTTCCTATGGCCCCGCAGTTCCGACTCATCCCGCAAACCCCCAAGCGACATCCGAATATACTTCCTCCCCAATGCCCTGGCTATCGATTTACCCAGGGAGGTTTTGCCTACTCCCGGAGGGCCAACCAGGCAAAGGATAGGAGACTTCAGGTCTCGCTTCAATTTCATTACAGCCAGGTACTCAATTATCCTCTCTTTTACCTTTTCAAGGCCCGTATGATCTTCATCCAGGATTTTTTTCGAATGTGCGAGGTCGAGGTTATCTTCTGTATATTCATTCCACGGGAGTTGCACAAGAGTTTCCAGATAGTTAATCTGTATAGAGTATTCGGCAGCTGCCGGATGCATTCGCTGCAGCTTCGTGATCTCTTTCTCAAATACTTCAGCAACCTCTTTAGACCATTTTTTATTTTTTGCCTGTCCTCTTAATGAGCTTATTTCCTGCATATTAGGACCACCGCCCAACTCTTCCTGAATTGTTTTCAGCTGTTGATTCAGCAGGTAGTCCCGTTGCTGTTTATCCATCTCCGTTTTAACCTTCTCCTGTATGTTATGTTTCAGTTCAAGAACCTGGAGTTCCTTGGTCAGATGACTCAAAACAAGGCTGGATCGCTGTGTCAGGTCAGAGACTTCAAGGAGTTGCTGTTTATCGGCAAGCTCAACATTGAGGTTGGAGGAAATAAAATGCACCAAAAACGATGGGCTTTCGATATTTTTAATAGCAAAAGCAGCTTCAGAAGGGATATTTGGTGATTTATTGATGATCTGCACTGAAAGATCTTTTAGTGAGGAGATCAAAGCGTTAAACTCCTTCTCCTCCTGAACAACCTTGTCGGCAATCCCGAAAGCCTCAACCCGGGCTTTGATAAACGGCTCCGACTGAATCAATTCAGTGACCCGGAATCTTCTTTTTCCCTGAATGATCGCAGTAGTACTACCATCAGGCATCTGAAGAAGCTTAATGATCCGGGCAACGGTACCTATTTCATTGAGGTCCTCAAATTCAGGATCTTCCACATCGGCATCTTTTTGTGCCACAACTCCTATAATCTGGGTGGTTTTATAGTATTCCCTGATCAGTGCAATCGATTTATCGCGCCCTACAGTTATAGGAATGACAACACCCGGGAAAAGTACTGTATTTCTCAATGGAAGGACAGGGAGTATCTCGGGTACATCTTCTGCATTCATTTGCTCTTCATCCTCAGAGGAGAGCAGTGGGATAAATTCAGTCTCAGAATCGAGGAGGTCTGAAACGGTCAGAATATTTTTTTCAAGTGATTTTTCCATGATCACATAAGTCAATTTGTCACAATAGTAAAATTTCTAGTCTGGTAGCGCTACTGACAAGATCTGTGCCAGCCATGAAATGGATTACATCCGCCTGTTTCTCAGGGTGATATTGAAAACACTTTTCAGGAGGGATATCTCTACCTCATCAAACACTCTGTTTCTGCGTTTGTAAACAGCTTCGGCAACCTCAATCGCCTTGTCAAGGTTGTAATTTGAGTGTCCGGCTGTACTTCCCCAGGTAAACGAAGGGATGAAATTCCGTGGAAATCCGGTACCGAAGATGTTGGCATTTACACCAACTACAGTTCCTGTGTTGAACATTGTGTTGATGCCGCTCATGGAGTGGTCGCCCATGATCAGTCCGCAAAACTGAAGATGCGTATTTATGAAAGTCTGTTTCCCATAACTCCACAGTCTGATCTCGTCGTAGGTATTTTTCAGGTTGGAAGTATTGGTATCCGCTCCAAGATTACACCATTCGGAGATGACAGAATGTCCGACGAAGCCATCGTGGGCTTTATTACCGTAACCAAAAAAGACTGAATTGTTCACTTCGCCACCAATTCTGCAATGTGGTCCGAAGGTAGAAGCGCCGTAAACCTTTGCTCCCATTTTAATCTGGGCACCTTCACACACGGCAATGGGGCCTCTTAGCATAGCTCCTTCCATGACTTCAGCACCGGATGCAATATAGATAGGTCCGGTTGACGCATTCAGGTATGCACCCTCTACTTTCGCTCCTTTTTCAAGGAAGATATCCCCGGCTCCGGTAACTCTGTTGGAATCACTGATAGGTTGTGATGTTCTTCCTTTTGTTAACAGTTTGAAATCCTCACGGATTGCCTGATCGTTCTTGGTAAAAATATCCCAGGTGTGATTGATCTTCAATGGTGAATCCGGAAGTTCAATCTCTTCAATGCCTTCAGAAGAGGATTCTCCAAGTGCATCAAGGTCATCAGCTGTTACATGTAAGGCAATAATCGTGTCGTTGAAAGCAAGAGTTTGATCGTGCCGGAGGTTCTTTATCGCTTTAACCAGGGCTGCATCCGGACATACAGACCCGTTGATCAGGACATTGTGATCCTCTTTGACAAAAGGATATTTTCTGGAAAGATATCCTTCTGATAACGAGGAGGTCTTTACATTCAGGAACTTCTCCCATTTCTCTCTTATTGTCAGGATTCCTACCCGGATATCTGCTACCGGTCTCATGTATGTCAGAGGCAACAAATTGGCTCGAACAATGCTTTCGTCGAAGAGAATATAATTCATGTGATGATTCCTTAGTTCATTATTACAAAAGTATGAATTAAGTAAAGAAAAAAAGCCCCCGAATAAAGAATCGGAGGCTTTTTTTCAGATATTTTCAACAATTTACTTGTTTTCTTTCTTATCCAGATGTTTCTGATATCGGCTATTAAATTTATCTACCCGACCGGCTGTATCTACAAACTTCATCTTCCCGGTATAAAATGGATGTGAAGTATGTGAAATTTCAAGTTTTATCAGGGGATATTCCAGTCCATCATCCCAGACTATTGACTCTTTGGTTTTTACAGTTGATTTCGACATGAACGCATAATCGTTCGACATATCCTTAAACACTACCAGTCTGTATTCTTTCGGATGAATATCTTTCTTCATTTCAGACAATCTTTATAATTGAGGGTGCAAAAATAATGATTTTTCTCTTATTATCAGCGTTCCAGCTAAATTTTTTCAAGAAGAAATGCAAGAGTATCTGCTCCGTCTGCATAATCAGATAGTGCCGGAAGCTGTGTTTCACCAGGTTTGACAGCACCGGGTAAAAGTTCTTCCCGTGCAACCGTACACTGGATCTGTTCCCGTTGTTGATCAAGTTTGATCTGAACCTGTGACAGATCCTGATAATATTCATAATGAATTACTGATACAGGCGTTGTAAGTAGTTCATTTTCAATTAACAGATAAAATACACCATCCAGAAACCGTGTGCGGTTAACAAGGTAGATCGATTTGTAGTAATCCAGGTTGTTTCTGTATTTTGAATGATGAAAAATATCCTTGTATTGCAGGAGTGCCTCATGAAACTGTTTAAGTTCATATCCCTCAGGAAGGTAGAGTTTAGATACATTCCGGCATCCCAGTCCAAAATATGAGAAAATATCTCCTGAGATGCCTTTCAGATCTGCAGCTGTTTCATTCCCGTCAAGGATTGCCACTCCGGTTCTGTTTTTACGAATAATGTGAGGATACCTGCCGAAATAGTACCGAAAGTAGCGTGATGAATTGTTACTTCCTGTGGCGATAATAGCTTCCGGGTTTTCTATCTCACCAGTTGTAAGTTCAATCCTGTCATGCCATCCGGGCTCAATGGCTTCAAGGCATTTAACCAAAACAGGGAGTAACCGTACATCCTGCGAAGAGAGTTTGGCTATTAGATGATTCCCGGATATGAGTACACATAAAAGATCATGAAACCCGACTACCGGGATATTCCCCGCCATGATTACCCCTACCCGCTTCGGTGTACGCTCCTTTTCGAGGCCTGGATGATACCTCTCCAGCCACCTCTCAAGGTTTGGTTTATTGAGTACCTCCCCCCAATACCGCAAGGCTTGAAGAATATGGTTTCGGGTAAACCAGGGATTTTCTGTCTCTGCCTCCTCCATAGCTGCAAGAAAACCGGGCGGGATCCCGTAAGCCCCTATTTGAGCGGAGTTCTTCTCAAATGGCATTTCCGTGAAGGACCGGAGGACTTTTCCAAGGCCAGAGAAAGAAGAAATTCGTTGTTCCAGGTTCATGTTCCGTGATTTTTCGCAAATTTACACAATCAAATCTGAACGCTTTACGAAATTGATCCCAGCTATGATGTATCGGTCAAACTACGGAAAGATTATCTGGTTTTCACTCCTCACAGCAATCTTTATGATTGTTGTCATGACCATGCAATCACAGGTTAACCAAACAATCCCGGAATCCGAGGAGAAGCTGAAACAGCTTTTTGACGAAATTATGGGGAATGCAGATGATGAGGAGAGGATGATTTCCGGGGAACAGTTTTCCACTCTTTTTCAACAAACCCTGATCATGGATGGATCTTTTGAATACTCTTTTCCATTACTATCAAGCGTATCTAAATTGATCTCTCCAAAAAAGAGATTCAGAGTATATACCTGGAACGTGCCACTCCATTCAGGCATGAACAGGTTTTATGGTCTTATCCAGTTGAATTTGTATCCAGATTCCTTACGCGTGATTGAACTAGTGGATAAAAGCCGGGAAATCTCTGATCCTGAAACTGCGATTCTTTCACCGGAGCGGTGGTACGGTGCCATCTACTATGAGATGATTACCAAACAAACTGCTAATGGAGAGGTGCTCTACACTCTCCTGGGATGGCATGGAGACAACATGCTGATGAATTCCAAACTTATTGAAGTTCTAACGATTACTCCCCAAGGCGAAATCCGGATCGGGAAGCCTGTTTTCTGCAATTATACGGAACCGAAACCGACCCGGATTATATTCCGTCACAGTGCAAACGCAACGATGTCGCTCCGATATGAGGAGCAGAGCATTGTTACAGAAAAGAGATGGAATGCAAAACGAAGAGAGTTTGATCTCAGTCGTGAAAAAACACATTTGATAGTAGCAGACAGACTGGTACCGTCAGATCCACAATTGGAGGGACAATACGAGTATTATCTCCCGGCAGGTGATATGATGGACGGCTTCCTTTTCAGGGATGCCTGCTGGAATTTCATAGAAGAGATTGATGCCAGGAACCCAACTAAAAAATAATTTTTCAACCTCATGTAACGCTTGCTTTTCCTGGAAATTTGTTTTATTTTTGTTTGTTAAATATTTATCAAATTCCACCTATATGAAGAAACATAATTTTAATGCAGGCCCCTCTATTCTTCCAAGAATTGCTGTGGAAAACTCTGCAAAAGCTATCCTTGATCTTAACGGAAGCGGCTTGTCACTATTAGAGATCTCACACCGACACAAAGATTTTCAGGTAATTATTGATGAAGCTGAAGCCCTGTTTAAAGAATTGCTTAAGATTCCTGAAGGATATCATGTCCTTTTCCTTGGAGGAGGTGCCAGCACACAGTTTGTTATGGTACCTTACAATCTCCTGCAAACGCAAGCTGCTTACCTGGAGACCGGAGCATGGGCAAAGAAAGCCATCAAGGAGGCAAAAATATTCGGAGAGGTCAATGTTGTAGGATCCTCTGCAGATAAGAATTTCAACTATATTCCCAAAGGATACACCATCCCGGCGGATGCTGATTATTTCCATATCACGACCAACAACACAATTTTTGGAACGGAAATCAAACATGACATTAATTCCCCGATTCCCCTGGTTGCGGATATGTCATCAGATATCCTGAGCCGTCCGATCGACATCAGCAAATACGCACTTATATATGGCGGGGCACAAAAGAACCTTGGTCCTGCAGGCGTTACGTTTGTCATCCTCCATGACGATATCCTGGGAAAAGTAGATCGCAAGATCCCCTCGATGCTTGATTACAAGATCCAGATCGATAATGGTTCGATGTACAATACACCTCCCTGTTTTGCCATTTATACCTGTTTGGAGACCCTTAGATGGATCAAGGGGCTTGGTGGACTTACCACAATACAGGCAATGAATGAAAAGAAAGCCAAACTTCTTTATGACGCTATCGACAACAGCACCATGTTTATGGGCACTACAGCTATTAAGGACAGGTCACTTATGAATATCTGTTTTGTTATGAAGGAGGAGTATAAGGAGAAAGAGGATTCCTTCATGGAGTATGCAAAGAGCAAAGGAATGGTGGGGATCAAGGGACACCGTTCTGTAGGCGGTTTCCGTGCTTCTACATACAATGCTATGCCTGTTGAGAGCGTGCAGGCACTCGTTGATTGTATGAAAGAGTTCGAACTGGAAAATAACTGAGAAAACTCTGTAATGGCGACCTATCAGGTCGCCATTACTAAAAAGAAACTACTATGACAAAAGTATTGATTGCTACAGATAAACCTTTTGCTCCTATTGCCGTCAAAGGAATCCGCGAGGTAATTGAAGAGGCAGGGTTTGAATTAGGCTTATTGGAGGGATATACCACCAAAGAAGAGTTACTCAACGCAGTAGCTGACGCCGACGCCGTGATCATCAGGAGTGACAAAGCAGACAAAGATGTTATCGATGCTGCGGTGAAACTTAAAATTATTGTAAGAGCCGGTGCCGGATACGACAATGTTGATCTGCAGGCTGCTTCGGAAAAAGGGATGGTTGTGATGAACACCCCCGGACAAAACTCAAATGCAGTAGCCGAGCTGGCATTTGGAATGATGGCCTATTATGCCAGGAATTTCTTCAATGGAAAATCGGGAACAGAACTCAAGGGGAAATCCCTTGGTATTCACGCTTATGGCTGGGTTGGTAAAAATGTTGCCCGCATCGCCAAAGGGTTCGGCATGGAGGTTTATGCATTTGATCCTTTCATTTCAAAGGAGGTCATTGAAAATGACGGAGTGATTTGTGTAGGAACTGTTGAAGAACTTTACAAAAATTGCCAGTATATCTCTCTCCATATTCCATCCAATACCCAGACGAAAGGATCTGTCAACTACTCCCTTCTTTCACTAATGCCCGGGAAAGGGGTGTTGGTGAACACTGCCCGCGCAGAGGTTGTCAACGAAGCAGACCTGTTGAAAATTTTCGCTGATCGGGATGACTTTGCTTATCTGTCAGATGTTGCTCCTGCAAATCTGGCCGATTTTCAGGCAGCCTATGCATCCAGAATCTTTTGTACACCTAAGAAGATGGGAGCACAAACCGAGGAAGCAAACGTCAATGCCGGAATCGCTGCAGCTAAACAGATTGTTGCTTTTCTAAAGCATGATGACAGAACTTTCCAGGTAAATAAATAAATGTTTGTATATTAGTGCGCACCAAATCCTCTCATCAATGGAAAACGAACAGGAAAGGTCAACTACATTTTTCAGGTTTGAAGACCTTAGAATCTATCACAAATCCCTTGATTACGTTAACTGGCTCTATTCACAGGCAACATCGGTTCAGGATGAACCTCTGGTAAAGTCTTTCTACGACCGCTTCATGGTTTCAGCCCAAAGTATTTCTCTAAATATTGCAGAGGGTTCGTCACGGAATAAAAGCCAATTTGTTTACTACCTCAAGATGGCTAAAAGTTCTGTAAGAGAGTGTGTTGTCCTGTCTACTATCGGTCAGACAAGAGCATACATCAACGATGAGGACTATGACTATTCTAAGAATCAGTTGATGGAGATGACTAAGATGATCGGAGCACTTATCGGAAGCCTTCAAAGAAGTGTCAGAAGCAGTGAATCTGATGCAGATGATGATACTGATTGAATTTACATTATGGCAATATTAAAAGCATTCAAGGGATTCAGACCACCTGCAGAAATTGCAAAAGAGGTAGCTTCACGCCCATACGATGTATTGAATTCTAAAGAAGCACGGATAGAAGCGGATGGAAATCCATATTCGCTGCTACACATTATCAAACCCGAAATTGACCTGCCAATTGATCTTGACGAGCATGATGCCAAGGTCTATGAGAAAGCCCGTGAAAATCTTGAGCTGTTCCAGGAAAAGGGGTGGTTAGTCCAGGATGAACAAGAACGGTTATATATCTATGCCCAGACCATGAACGGAAAAACACAATATGGCATTGTTGGTTGTGCTGGTGTAGATGACTACATGAACGGGATAATCAAGAAACACGAACTTACACGGCACGAAAAGGAAGAGGACCGCATGAAACATGTTCGTATTACGAATGCAAACATGGAGCCTGTCTTTTTTACCTATCCTGCTGTAAAAGAGATTGATAAGATCATTGAAGGATATGTTGGCACGCACAAACCTGTATACGATTTTGTTGCCGTTGATGGGATCGGACACCATTTCTGGGTGATAGAAGATGATCTGGTCAGAGATAAGATCATTGCCCTGTTTAAAGATGTACCATATACGTATGTCGCAGATGGCCATCACCGTACTGCTGCAGCTGCCCTGGTGGGCAATGAGAAAAGGAGGCGTGACCCCGGCTATACCGGTGAAGAGGAGTTTAATTACTTCCTCGCTGTCCATTTTCCTGACAACCAACTCTCAATCATCGACTATAACCGTTTGGCTACCGACCTGAACGGGTTAACGAATGATGAATTCCTGAAGAGGCTTGAGATGGTCTTCACAATTGAGGTTAAAGGTTCGGATATTTTCAAACCCGATTATCTTCATAACTTCTCTATGTACCTTGATGGCGTGTGGTATTCTCTCACAGCCAAACCGGGAACATTCAATGATTCTGATCCAATTGGCGTACTGGATGTTACTATACTTTCCCAGCTTGTGTTAGATAATATTTTAGGGATCAAGGACCTGCGGACTGATAAACGAGTCGATTTTGTTGGTGGCATACGAGGACTTGGCGAGCTGGTAAAACGCGTCGACAGCGGTGAGATGAAAGTTGCCTTTGCCCTGTACCCCGTATCCATGAATCAGTTAATCGATATTGCTGATACAGGGAACATCATGCCGCCAAAAACCACATGGTTTGAACCGAAGCTTCGAAGTGGACTGGTCGTTCACCTTTTAGAATAGATGCCGGATTTCGGAGTTAATCCTCAAGGTATTCTTTAAAGACCTCCTGCAGGTAAGCTTTGCCTTCCTGAATTAATGTGTCTTGCCTCTTTTCAGAAGGTTCAAAGAAATAGAAATACGGGATATTTTTGTCAAATGAGAAGTATCCATCAGGACGAATCCATCCGGCGCCGTCTTCGTTAGTAAAATACGCAAATTCAGCAACATAAGGATTGAACAGGTTTTTACTCCAGTGAAACTGCAGTGAAGGAAGGCCAAGTTGGGCAAGCAATGTAGCAGGAATATCATGCTGGTTACCCATCGTCCTCCATGTTGTTCCCCTGAACTCTTCCCCGATAACCTTTCCAAAGAACAACATCGGTATTTTGTGGTATTCTCTTGAATGGGGGTGCCAGTTGTAATACGAGTTATGGCTGTGATCGGCGACAATAATAAACAGGGTGCTGTCATACCATGGCTTGGATTGTACCTGTTCAAAAAACTCCCCGAGGCAATGATCAGTATAAAGTGCCGAATTGATATACTCACGCTCATTGTCTCCCCATGTCAGGGGTTTTTCATACGGTTGATCCCATGGAGAGTGCGTACTTATGGTAAACAGCACTGAAAAAAAAGGTTGCTGTAACAGATCCATGTCATTTGCCATATATCCCAATGTAAATTCATCATGGATCCCCAACTTTCCCCTTGGCATTTCATCCGGGAAGTCATAAACCTCCATAATCTTCTGAAATCCATTATAGTAGATATACCCTTTTATATTTCCGTAGATCAGTTGTCCTCCAAAATAGAAAGCACTGGAATATCCCTCCTTTTCGAGAACCCTTGATAAACCAGGCACCTTCTTATACTTGTCGGGCTGCACGGTTATGCACGAGATCGGATGAGAAGGGAAGCCACCAAAGATAGAAGCCATCCCCTGTTCTGAGCGAGCCCCCGAAGCGTAAATATCAGTGAAGAGGATCCCCCCTTCCTGAAGTTTTCTGAATTCAGGAGTGATCCCATGTTTGCCTCCAAGGTCCTCAATGAGATCAGCAGACCAACTCTCCAGGATCACCAGCACTATATTTGGCCGTTTTACCGTCAGAACCTGAATGGTTGTATCCTTCTCTACTTTATATACCTCTGCAACCAGGGCTTTCGCGCTGGTGTCATCCATAAACACATACGGATTCCGGTCAAAATTTTTAAGATTCTCGAATACGCTGATATAAAGATTAAAAACGTTGTTTATAGATGCAATATTCAGGATGTTATTTTTCGAATAAATCGATTCACTCTGGTTTATCGGAATTTCCTGGACTCCCCCACGCATACCCAGGAAAAGGGGAAAGGGAACGATAACCAGGAAGGCAAAGGAAAACAACCAGGAACGTTTAACCCTGACAAGGTTGGGATAGAACCATCTTTTGTACAAGTAGAATCCTGTAACAACCATCAACAGAAGGATCAGTACAAGGAGCAGAAATTTCGAAGTTTCGGAGGAGTTATAGATCTCTCCGGGATGGCTGAGATATTTGATAACCTTGTAGTTAAGTTTTGTTTTCCATTCGCTGTAGATACCCAGTTCTCCGACAGTTGTCAGTGAGTAGAAAAAGAGCATTAAACCTGTATAGGCTTTATTCACCACATTTAACCATCGTGTGGAGTATACCGATTGAACAACCAATAGAAGGAATGGCAGAAACATGAAGTAGCAAGCAGTAGCCAGGTCCAGTTTGAATGCATGATATGGAAGGATCAGAACCTCAGAAAAAGGAATGTTCTCAATCCGTAATAACTGAATATGATACAGGATGAAAACCAACCTCGCAAAGTTGAAGAAAAGGATCCAGAATAAAATTTGCCGGAAGAAAGAGGCTAATATATGCTTCATGTTCGGGTAAAAGGCAAAATTAGTTGATTGTTCGAAACGATCAAATGACTAATTTTGTTTTGCATAAAGCCTGGAAACTCATGATAATTCAAATGAACCTGCAAAACCTGATACACGAGATCCCAACCGGAGTAAAGCTGGTCGCAGTTTCCAAGACTCAGCCGGTTCAAACTATCCGGGCTTTATATGATTCCGGTCAGCGCATGTTCGGTGAAAATAAAGTTCAGGAGTTAGTTGCAAAACAACCTCAACTACCCGGTGATATCGAATGGCATTTTATTGGGCATCTCCAGCGTAACAAAGTAAAATTCATAGCACCTGTCACATCGTTGATTCATAGTATCGACAGTTTTAAACTGTTAAAAGATGTCAATAAAGAGGCTGAAAAGATTTGCCGGAAGGTAAATTGCCTTCTTCAATTCCATATCGCCAGCGAAGAGACTAAATTTGGCCTTGATTGGGAAGAGGCTGTATCGATGCTAGCCTCCCCTGAATACCCCGAATTGAAATTTGTGAACATCTGTGGGGTTATGGGGATGGCTACCTTTACTGAAAACCAGGAACGGGTTCGTCAGGAATTTAGCCACCTCCACACTGTTTTTCAACGATTGAAAGAGACTTACTTCAAAGAATCCCCTGATTTCAAAGAGCTTTCAATGGGGATGACGAATGATTACCTTGTTGCAATTGAAGAAGGGAGTACAATGCTACGGATTGGATCGATGATATTCAGGCCCGGATGAAAATGAGAAGTGATAACATAAAACTGATTGAATCATGGTAAGAGGATTATTTATACAAAGCATTTTCATTCTGTCGATGGCTGTTCCGGTTCTTGCCCAGGTATACCTCCCAAAAAATGCATATATGCATCTCGTTGGAAGGATTGATTCTGATCAGGAAATAACGATGAACCTTGTTAAAGTGAAAGATAGTTTGTATGCCGACCTCGTCTTTACTGAGAAACAGTGCAATTTTTCTGTACTTGCCGGAAATGTGCTTGAAGATGGAACCTTTACGCTGAGATATCCGTTTTGTGATACCGGGATGGTTTTCAAGGGTCATTTTGTTACACGACAATCCATATCGGGAACCTATGAGTCGTTTGACAGTGTGGTATCACATCCGTTTGTCCTGGTGGAGAGTTATCCTGAAGGTTCGATTCCACTGGTTATACACTCTCAGGATTCTACCCGGATGCTGGTGGAGAAACCCGAATCTCCACGGGTAGAAATCAGCCTGTGCCTTATCATTCCTGATGAATCGAGTAACCCGATTCTTACTGACTCACTTCGAACGAGGATGATTGCCAGCTTCTCAGGCAATACTGGTCTTCAGAAAGATCCCGAAAAGGTTATCAAGTCTGTCCAACGGACATTTATCACGAATTATTTTTCCGACAATGAAAGCCTTTATGAAACAATGCCTGACGCCGGAAGCCTGAATTGGATATTATTAAAATTCATGCACATATTATATAATGACAATAACCTCCTCACTTACTACCTGCTTGACTATACCTATACCGGAGGGGCTCACGGGATGGAGACAAATAATTTCACGGTTGTCAATATCAAGACCGGTGAAGCTCTCACTCTTAATGATCTTTTTAAACCTGGTTATGAAACACAATTGACTTCACTCCTGACCAGTAAATTGAAATTGATGGCAAAGACAGGACCAGAAGAAAAGTTATCGGACCATGGATTTTTCGTTGATGATATTTCTCCGAACTCCAACTTCTATATCACGGCAAGCGGAATCGGTTTTTTCTACAACCACTATGAGATTGCACCCTATGCCAGTGGGCAGACAGACATTTTACTCACTTTTCATGATCTACTACCGATCCTGAGGAATCCGGGTCCGGTCTCTAAATTTCTGAAACGGCGTTGATGCTTTAACAAATCGGTTATTTCCAAAACCATCCCGGATCAATTCCACAGTTTTGAATCCTTCCTTTCGGAACAGATCTACAGTCTCCTCTCCATGGAATTCATGGATCTCAACATAGAGCAAGCCATTTGGCTTTAGGCGTTCCTTTGCAATAGCGGCTATGGCTTCAAAAAAAAGTAAAGGATGGTTGTCAGGAACAAACAGTGCATGTTCAGGCTCATAATCTACTACGTGACTGCTCATATTTGCCCGTTCATGTTCGGGAATATAGGGTGGATTACTAACGATAATATCGTAGATCTCGTGTTTTTCGAAAGATAACGGCTTGAGAAAATCATCCTTTCTGAAGGTAACCTCCAGCTGGTTAACCAGGGCATTCTGGGTTGCAATTAATAAGGCATCGGGGAACTTCTCAATACCGGTGACATCGGCTAAAGGAAAAGCTTTTTTCATAGCCAGGGCCAGGCACCCGGAGCCTGTACCAAGATCCAGGATCGAGACTTGTTGATTCCTGATATGTTGATTTTCACGTGTTATCAGGATAGCTAACTCCTCAGTCTCAGGCCGTGGGATCAAAACCCCGGGCTGAACTTTCAGGATCAACCCGCAAAAATCCGTACTGCCAATAATATATTGTATAGGCTCGCCTGTTTGCAATCTGCGGAGTGCATCCTGAAAATATGATTCATTCTGTTTATCGAGTAGTTTCGCTTTATTCAATTGGACAGTAGCCCTACTCCATCCCATCAGAGAATCAAACAGACAGTAGATGATTGCTTTGATCTCAGTATCCGGGTAACGGGATTTCAATTCCCGGTGAAAGAGTAAAACCATCTCTCCTACCGATTTTTTCTCTTTATTCATGGAACGAAAATAGAAAATAAATAACTTAGCCAGCATAATGGAACCTTCTGATATATATTTCTCTATTTCCACCCATTCGCAGGATTCTGTCCGTGAGAAGGCCAGTAAATTCCTTGCATTTGCCTTCCCGATCGAAAGTGAGGATGAGGTCAGGATCCAACTTGATCAACTCAGGAAAAAGTATTACAATGCAAATCATCACTGCTATGCTTACCGTATTGGACACCCAGACAGTGCGATTTATCGTATCAACGACGACGGAGAACCATCCGGTTCAGCTGGCAAGCCTATCTATGGACAACTTCTCTCAAGGAACCTGTCTGACCTCCTGGTCGTAGTAGTCCGTTATTTCGGTGGGACAAAACTCGGAATCCCTGGTCTTATAAAGGCATATAGATTGGCTGCATCGTTATCACTTGACCAGTCCAAAGTCATTAAAAAAGTAATAACGACGCAAATTTGTGTTACTTTCACCGTTTCACAGATGAATGATGTGATGAGAATGATGAAGCAGGAAGAGGTTGAAATCCTCTCGCAAGATTATAAAGAGCAATATTCCGTCCAATTTTTAATCAGAAAATCGAAAAGAGATTGGATCATATCCCGGCTGTCAATTCTTGCTAACATATCTATATATGAATGATGGGTATCAGGATCATACAGTTACTCTTTTAATTCAGTCTTCTTTTCCATAAAAAAATAGAAATAATTTGCATAACACTGGGTATCAAATCATTAAATATTTAGAAGCATTATAAATAAAGGTTTTTTTACAATAATAAATCGTTATTTTCCAACTACATAGAATAATATTTTTACTATATTTACAAAAATATTGAGCGTTTGAATCAGGCGCCCTGTCAATATTTTATGAAAATCAACCTCTAAATATTTTTTTTTTTAACATTTTTTTTAAACTTTTGTTAACAATTTGAATCTCCCCGGCTACATCAGGTTTTTATCTTGCAGATAAACTCCAACTACTTGAAATAAAGCAAAATAGATTAAGTTAAACAGTAAAACACAGAAAGTATACGTGTTAAAGGAAAAGAATGTAGATGAAGTTTGGGAAAATTGTCTGAGAATTATCAAGGACAATATAAATTATCAAAGCTACAAAACCTGGTTTGTTCCAATTAAGCCTCTTAAGCTCCATGATCACGTATTAACTATCCAGGTACCCAGCCAGTTCTTTTATGAATGGCTCGAAGAACACTACATCAGCTTACTGAAAAAAACTATTAAGAAAGAGCTGGGACATGATGGCCGTCTGGAGTACAGCATTATCATGGATAACTCCGAAAATGAACCCGGGCCTTTTGCTATTCATGTTCCAACCACTGAACGTAAAGCAACAGCTAATCCTTCTATTTCAATGCCTATCGATCTGAACCGCAGTACATCAAAAGAGATTCCAAACCCATTTATTATTCCCGGGCTAAAAAAGATCAAGGTCAATTCGCAGCTAATTGAAAGTTACTCATTCGATAATTTTATTGAGGGCGACTGCAACCGCCTGGCTCGATCTGCCGGATTTGCAGTTGCTGAGAAGCCCGGAAAAACTGCATTCAATCCACTTCTGATCTATAGCCAGACAGGACTTGGGAAAACTCACCTCTCCCACTCTATCGGACTTCAGGTGAAAAATAATTTCCCGGAGAAAACAGTATTGTATGTTACCACGGACCAATTCATAAACCAGTTCATCGACTCAGTTAAAAATAACAATCAGAACGATTTTATTCATTTTTACCAGATTATCGATGTTCTGATCATAGATGACATTCACAACCTTGCCGGAAAAGAGAAGACCCAGGATGTCTTCTTCCATATATTCAACCATCTTCATCAAAAAAGCAACCAGATCATCCTAACCTCCGACAAACCTCCGGTTGAGATGAAGGGTTTAGAGCCAAGGCTTCTTTCCCGTTTTAAATGGGGCCTCTCTGCCGACTTGCAGATACCAGATCTTGAGACCAGGATAGCTATACTCTACAAGAAGCTTTATAACGATGGAATAGATGTTCCAAAGGAGGTAGTGGAATATCTGGCTTACAGCATCAATACAAATATCCGTGAATTGGAAGGCGCTCTGATCTCGTTATTGGCCCAATCCTCATTAAATAAAAAGGTGATCACCCTGGATTTGGCTAAACAAATGATCGATAAATTTGTTAAGAACACATCCCGGGAAATCTCCATTGATTATATCCAGAAAGTTGTCTGCGATTATTTCAACATCCCCATTGAGATGATCCACTCCAAAACACGTAAACGTGAAATTGTCCAGGCCCGGCAACTCTCAATGTTTTTCTCCAAGAAACACACTAAAGCTTCACTGGCAAGTATCGGTCTTCACTGCGGTAACAAAGATCATGCTACCGTTCTGCATGCCTGCCGAACTGTAAACAACCTGGTTGAAACGGACAAGCAGTTCCGGCAATTTGTAGAAGAGCTTGACAAGCGCATCAAACTGTAACTCACGCTGATTTTCTCATGAACGTTTTATTTGTATGTACCGGAAATATCTGCCGGTCGCCACTGGCTGAAGGAATATTGAGACAAAAGTATTCCGAGCGGAATATCCCGGGTATCGTTGATTCCTGCGGGTTCGAATCATACCATACAGGAGATAGCCCGGATCCCCGGGCACAAAAAGTTGCCAGAAAAAACGGAATCGACATATCTTCCCACTCTGCCAGGCAATTCAAGCTTGAAGACTTCGATATTTTTGACAAAATATTTGTCATGGATTCCTCTCACTACAATTCTGTCATGCGGATTGCACGTCATGAGAATGACCGTCAGAAAGTCGATTTCATCCGGAATGTAATATATCCGGGTCAGAACAAACCAGTCAAAGATCCATACTACGACCATCACTCCGCCTTTGATACGGTGTTCGATCAACTGGATGAAGCCTGTGAGCTATTCGCCGAATCTCTTAACCCAAAATCAGGGTAATGAGAACACCCTCTCCAATAGCACCGTCACTCGATGAGATACAAAAGGCCCATCACCTGATCCGCCCCTTTATCCATCGTACGCCGGTTTTGTCGTGCCAGAGTATAAACCGGATAGTGGATGCTGAGATCTGGTTTAAGTGCGAGAATTTCCAAAAAGTGGGAGCATTTAAGGCACGAGGGGCTACAAATGCTGTGCGTTCTCTTGATCTTAGGTTGTTGCACCGGGGAGTCGCAACCCACTCTTCAGGCAATCATGCACAGGCATTA
>CALCGJ010000139.1 GCA_937900965.1 uncultured Bacteroidota bacterium
CCAAGGGTTTAATAGACTCGATTTTATTTCCAGTAGATTGGGCAGCGTCCCAAAGATCTACCGCTTGCTGCACATTGAGCCAGAATTCTGCAGAATTACCAAACAGTCGTGACAGCCGAAGTGCCATCGCAGGACTAACCGCACGCCTCTCATGGATCAGTTCGTTAACTGTCTGACGGGAAACACATAGCGCACAAGAAAGATTGGAAACAGTGAGTTTATAGTCGGGCATAAAATCTTCCCGAAGCATTTCACCGGGATGAATGGGTCGAACCTCTTTTTTTCCTGTATTTGGAATACTCATCTCAAACCTACTCCTAATGATAGTTTGTGATTTCAACATCGTATGCATCACCATTAATAAAACGGAAGCAGATACGCCACTGATTGTTTATATAGATCGAATACTGTCCATTCCGATTTCCTCCAAGTTGATGGAGCTGGTTGCCGGGAGGAACCTTAAGGTCGTCTATCCGGAAAGCCTTGTCAATGTATTCAAGCTTTCGCCTAGCTCGTCGAAGGACCTCCGGTTGGAACTGTTTCGACTTTCCTGTGGTGTAAAACTTCTGTGTACTTTTATTTGCGAAGGTCTTAATCACATATTAAATATAACGTGTCACGTGATAAGTGTCAATGAAAATATTGTGTTACATTACCGGTATTCCTGCCTCGAAAAAGAAAAATCCCAATCGAATCTCAAATGATTAATTCCACTGAGAGTAAAGCTATGGTTTAATAGAGAAACGGAAAAAGAAAACAGAAGGGAAAAAAGGAGAGGAGAAGCCCACTCTCAACGACAAGACAAAGCTGCTCCTCATCCCAAAAATGTATGAAAACAATAGCACGTAAACAGCTCAAATTCAAGAGAATAACCATCCATCCTTGAACAAGGGCAACGGCAGACTGGTATGCGGAACCAGCCTTGAACCGCTTGAATATGCATTCAATCGAAAGAGGGGCAGGCGGCAGACCAGAGAGGAAGGCCCGACGGAAGAAACGACAAGCGTAACCGTCGGCCGTTGTCCACATACTGGTCAGTACAAGACGATCTATCCGGATGACATAATCAGGAACAAGCAGTATAGCCTCACCGAGATACAATGGGTCTTAGAAGGCAGGAATGACTACTCACTGGCAAGCCCGAGGACGAAGAGCTACTGGAAATCCTGGTACAGAGACCTACTGGAAACCGTCGTGAAGAGCCTTTGTCAAGCCGTTGGAGAAATCATCAATAAGGAAGCCATTTTTCATGCGCTGAGTTCATATCTCAAGGAACTCGGTGACTGCTGGCTCCGGTATGTCCTTGATCTTTTTTATGCAGGAAATAACAACCTTTGCATGTTTTTCGATCTCGTCGGGGCTACCATCGGCTATGAGTGCGGGGAGCTGCATGAAACCCATAGGGATGGGGGTGCACAGACCGCCTGGAAGGGATGCAAATCATCCCCGGGAGGGTAGCAGAAGATGGAATTGAAGGAATTGAGGCCGAATGAACAGGAGAAGTACCGCATAACTAAAGAAGTCGTTGAGCTTGGCTGTACCGACACGGCCATCAGACGAGGCAGGACGAAGCTCGGGTGTACGCGAAAGACGCTTCTGAAGTACACGAAATGGTACGAAAGCGGAGATGTAGCGCGGTTCAGCCACCGTAACAAAGGACGCCAGCCGGTGACCACGGTGCCTCCTGAGACGAGGAAGAAGGTTGAACTGCTGTACCAGGAACAATACAGCAATGCAAACTTCACCCACTTCATGGAGATCCTCAATGATGATCACGCCATCTCCCTTTCCGACGGAACCGTGCATTCGATCCTGAAGAAGGCAGGCTTCGTTTCACCCTGCTCAAAGAAGGCGACCAGGAAACAGATGGAGAAACGGCTGAGGATGATGGCCAGAAAGGAGAAACTGAGCAAGGCAGAGAGCGAGCAGATCAATGCAGCCTTCTCTATGCTCGATGGAGCCGATGTGCATCCGCGCAAACCGCGAAGCAAATATTTCGGAGAACTGATCCAGATGGATGCCAGTGAGCTTGTCTGGGTAAGGAATGCGGGCAAATGGCATCTGCATGTTGCCATCGATGATGCGACCAGCGAGGTGGTGGGAGCCTGGTTCGACACTCAGGAGACGCTCAACGGCTACTACCAGGTGCTGTACATGATCCTCATGCGTTACGGCATCCCATCGTGCTTCAGGACCGACCGAAGGACGGTCTTCGAGTACTCTCTGAGAGTCAAACCTGATGAGGAGAAGGACACCTTCACCCAGTTCTCTGCTGCCTGTAAAACCCTTGGCATCAGTATCCAGGCCAGCTCCAACCCGCAATTTAAAGGTCGTGTTGAAAGGCTGAATCGTACACTCCAGGGCAGACTTCCCGTAGAACTGACCCGTCACGGCATCACCACCATCACGGAGGCGAATACATTCCTGTCCGATTACCTGATTACCTTCAATGCACAGTTCTCCCTTAAGGATGAGAAAGATGAGCAGACGAGCACCTTCCTGCAAGCTCCCGACGAACAGGAGATCAATGCAATTCTGGCTGTGATCTCCAACCGCGTCGTTGATGCGGGGCATAGCATCAAATACCACAACGCCTACTACCAGCCCTGGGCACAGGAACCGATCTCACGGCATCCCAAGTTCTTTGCGAAGGGGACAAAGGCATTCGTGATTAAAGCCTTCGACGGTACGCTGCTGGCAAACATCAAGGACGAGCTCTACATCCTCAGGAAGGTCCCCCCAAGGCTCGCTCACAGCAAGGAATTTGATCCCGAGCCGGTACGGAAGCAGAAACGGCAGACAAAGCCCGCCGCAGACCATCCTTGGAGGACTAAATTCCTTACTACGAAGGTACTAGAGTCTCACATCGCCAAGCCAAAGGAGAATTTTCAGCTATGAGCACAGGCAAACCACAGACTGCT
>CALCGJ010000140.1 GCA_937900965.1 uncultured Bacteroidota bacterium
CGAAAGAGGATTGTTGATTTCGTGTGCCACGGACAAGGAGAGCCTGCCTAAAGAAGTTATCCGTTCAATCTTGATTAATTCATTTTGAACCTCTCCCAACTCTTCTGTCTTTTTCTGGACTTTGTATTCCAGTTGGTGAGACCAGTTTTGTAATTTAAGCGTTGCCGCCTGCAGATTATCAAGCATATCGTTAAACGCGAATGAAACCATCCGCATGTCGTCAAGCTGATTGGCTTTAATTTTCAGCCGTGTACTCTTGTCCCCCCTGGTTACAGCTTCACTTGCTTTGATAATTGCTGTAAGAGGTTTTTTAATATTTTTCCTGGTGAAGAGGATTAAAAAGGAAACCAGCAGAAGAGTCATCAATATGGCCAGCAACAGAAAATCTCTCAATGATTTAATGAGAGCGGCATCAAGATGTTGAAGAGGCATCCTGATGACAAAGGAACCGAGCACCTCATCGCTTGCCTGATGAGCATGACAGGAACTCTCATAACAGGATGGCTGGTTCAGGATTGGCGATTTGATCAACAGATGCCTGACACTGCTCTCTTTTTTACTCATCTTGCATTCACTGTCAACATCTATGATCCGATATGACTTTTCAGTCCCCGGAAACATCTCATCCAGATCAAAATGACAATTTTTACAGTTTGGATTGTTATGACCGATAGTGTCGTCAGAAAAGGATGAATTAACCAGGTTGTTGTTCTCATCATACATGTTCACATCAGCGATGCCAGGCATGGTATTGATGATATCAAGCGTACTCTGAAGGGCAACCTTGTCATTCTCAAGCATAGATCGGTAAAGCGCCCCCTCCACCAGGAGTCCTACATTGGATCCGCTTTGACTCAGGACACTTTTCATGTACTCCTCGTTGACGGATCTGAAAATGATCCAAAATGCGACAAACAGGAAGACAGACAATATCGTGATGACATAAACTACCTGACTGTAAATGGATGATCGCAATTTCAACGATTTAACGATGATTGAGATCAGTCGGTTGTTTTTCAGGGTTATTCTTTTCCAGAAAGCCATGATCAGATATTCAGGTTGGTGAACATGCAGCTTAAGAAGCCTGTTAAGGTAAAAAAAAATGGTGATAAATCACCATTTTTCTTAAGATGTTCAGGTAGTTTGATCCAGGAAGTCTTTCTGGAACTCCTCCCATACTTCATTTGGCATGAGAGAAAGGGTATTGTCGCGCAACTCACCTCCATCCTGGAGAGCAACCATGCTTGGTTCCGGCGCAACTTTCTTCATCGAAACGGCCAGGAAGTCCTTGAACCTCTCCAGCTCTTTCACCGACCAGTTGACTGCCTCCTCTGCGAAGTAATAAGATCCCGTTTCCGATTTCCAGTCGGATGGTTTAATACGGTAGAACCATCCATCATTATATGGATCCTGGTTCAGGAGCTCCGGGCTCTCGCTTAAATCTGTATTCGCATCCAGGATTGTCCCCGAAATGGGAGAGAATATCCTGAGGTGCTTTCCTTCCTGGTGAATCTCTGTCAACAACTCACCTTTCCGGATGATCTCACCGGGTGTTCTCAACTGGTCCAGCTTTACCTCTCCGGTGATGTGCTGGAGCAGGTCATCCATCCCCACACGTGCACCGCCTGACTCTTCCAGATGAGTCCAGGTATGATTTTTACTATAAAACAATCCCTGGGGAATTCTCAGCACGCTGGCTGTAAGGACCCCAATAGCCTGCTGGATCTTCTCTCCGAGCTTCACCTGTTTGGTTGATAGCTTCCAGAAAATGATCAGGAGAACAAGGTACCCGATTACAAACAGGTACTCAACTCCTTTGGTATCGAAAATATCTATTCTGCTGAAACCTTCCATGATTTGCTCCTTTCTTCTTGATTAATGGTTGTTTTTTTTTCCTCTTTTGCAGTGACCCATCCCGGAGATTCCCTGTAGACCGGCATTCTTCTTATGATCCAGCGGAATACCAGGATCTGCACGAAGATGACCGCAGCACTCACAACGATCTCTTTCCAGGTGGGGAAGTGAATTGCGCCATCATACCAATGGTAGGCGATGGTCGATATATTCATACGATTCAGGATAATTCCGATGATGGACATGATGGCAGCAGTACGAATCATCAGCATGTTTCGCCTGTTGTATCCAAACATGAAAATAATGCAGGGAACCACAACAAATCCAACTACCTCCACCAGATACCAGGCCCCCCATCCTGTATTGATATAAGCGATATTTTTACCGTGCAGGAAGACCAGGATAGTCATGAAGAGATAGACGAACATGGTCACTCCGCACACCCTGGCCAAACTTAGCAGGATACCCCGATGAGCACTTTTAAATGTAAAGGACATCTCTTTTTTGAAAACCCGCTGGTTGATCGTCTCCATAACGATCACCAGGGAGAGCCCGGCAAAAATGGAGGAGATGAAAAACAGGATCGGAATAAACTCCGAATACCATAAGGGGTGGATCTTCGGCTTCGCCATTAAAAAGAGGGCTCCCAGTCCCGATTGGTGCAAGGTGGAGAGTGCAATCCCGAAGATAACTACTCCCAGGGTCAATGAGACCACAACTTTTCGCACCTTCTTCATGGAGAGCCATTCCGTGACGGCTGGAGAGAACTCGATGAACAGGGATCCCATATACAGGATAAAGTGCCAGGCAACCAGGAAGAGGACTGAACTCAATCCGAAAGAGTTGCCAATGATCGGGTTGATCACCTTCCAGGGACGGCCCAAGTCAAGGAGCAAAGCTCCTGCATAGAACATATAGGCCAGGAGGGCGTAAAGCACTGTTGCCCTGACAATCGGACGGTATTTCTCCATTCCGACGATATAGACCATGAATGTAACCACAAAAGCTCCTCCCGCAAATGCGACGCCTGTGATGACATTGAAATTAATCCAGAGCCCCCACGGCATATCCTGGGAGGCATGGATTACAGAACCAAGGCCATCCCTGAAGCGGAAGAAGAGAACATAGGCTGCAACAAGAATGGT
>CALCGJ010000141.1 GCA_937900965.1 uncultured Bacteroidota bacterium
CTACATAGTAACTCTCCAGATAACCCCCGATCTTTCATTGGAAGCCAATCCATTCCTGCCGAGATAAGATGGGCTTATAACAGGGTTTGCATTAAATCCGTTGGCTGTGAGAAGGAAAGACATATACGGCCAAGTAGAACTCATGACTGGATGTTGCTTTACTACTACCCATACGTCACGATTATTCAAATGTCTTGTGCCATATAAAAGATTAAAAGCAGAGTCTGCATCAGGGACCGGGATATTTTTCATCCCCGGTGAAATATCTCCAAGGCCATTATTTAAATTCATGTCAAAAACAGAGTAGTGGAGACCGTTATGAGGTGGTGATGATCCTCCATTACCAACAGTGAAAAGATAATAAGTACTATCGTTAACGATATTTTTGGCACAAAAGACAGATTGTTCAGCCACCCAAAATCCAAATAGTCCACTACCGTTTGGTGTAATATTATTGGTTTTATCCCATACATAATGTCCATCCGAATAGAACAATATATTTCCCAGTGAGTCTGAGATGCTTATGGTCCCCCCAATTGCTAACATGGCATTATTTGAAATCTGTACCGGAGATCCTGAGTTAAAGTCAAGTGAAAGATATTTGCCAAAATACCATTGATTCCACTCCCCCTGTGAAAACCCAAACACAGGTAGGAGTAAAATCAGACCGATGATGATCTTTGTTTTCAATTTGATTTATATCAATCCCTTACACATCTAACAGAAAAAGCATTCGCCCTGTACGATGGGTAAAACGATACAGAGTGGTTATAATCATTCATCCCATGCGCCCAGGCCTTCCATGGCCCATGTGAAGTTGAAGACCAGAAGAATGTGGCAAATCCGTCATACTCCCAACCTTTGTTGAAAAACTCTGCTCCTGCCATAAGAGCATTGAATCCCGAATAGCCAGAATACTTTAAGGGAGCCCCGGCGAAAGCATTGTTGGTCCAATTAGCAAAAAGAGTAATCCAATCAGCGTCAGAAGGCACATGCCAGCCAGGAGAACACAGTCCTTGTATCTCTTCTTCATCAGAGTAGCACATCAATTCGTTCCACTGATATACTGCCAACTGCCAACTGCCAATTGCAGTCTTGTATTTTTCCGGAATACAGTTATCTCGTTGTGGGCCAGTATGCGGAACTTCACTCCCAAAATCCAGGTTCGCTGCCATCCAGCATTGTGATCCTATCTGCACGGTTGGGTAATTTGTATTATCCCGAATATCGATAAACGAGGTACCACAAGTAACAAGTGAGGAGGGGAAAACCTGGATACTGCGGGTTGTTAAATCGGAGCATGAGGCAAAATTGATGTATCTGTATTCTATCTGATGACTCCCTACCCCTGCCATGGCCGGATTAAAATACCCTGTAACCTGATTGACTCCTGGACCAGAATAGAGACCTCCAAGAGGGATACCCCCTTTGAGTTTATACGGTTTGGCGTTGATGGTGGTAGTGGTGTCAAAGCATGTGGTAAAGGTTACTAATGGCGCTTCTACAACCGACATTGTTATGGAATTTGATGTGGCTGGATTGTTGGTAATACATTCTGCATTTGAAGTCAGGATACAAGACACAACATCACCATCAACTGGGGTATACGAAAATACTGCATTGTTCATTCCTGCATTGATCCCATTCACCTGCCACTGATACGCCGGTGTAGAGCCGCCATTAATGGCGGCTCCGGAAAACGTTACAGGAATTCCTTCACAGACGGGATTAGCAGAAGATGTGATAGTGATGCCAACGGGTAATAAAGGATTAACAATCATGGTGATCGTGTTACTGGTAGCTGGATTGTTTGCGGTACATTGTTCACTGGAAGTAAGGATACAGGATACCTGATCGCCAGATATCGGGGTATAAGTATAGACTGAATCATTCGTGCCCGCCAGGCTTCCATTGACAAACCACTGAAAAACAGGAAGATTTCCTTTGTTGGATGTAGATGCAATAAATGTCACTGTTTCGCCTTCACAGACAGGGTTTTCCTGGGTTGTGATGGTGATGGTGACGAGCAGGTTGGGATAGACGGTAGTAATTATGGTATTGGATGTGGCGGGATTGTTGGTGGTGCATGTTTCACTGGAGGTCAGTGTACAGTAAACCTGATCTCCGTCTAAAGGAGTATATGTGTATATTGAATCGTTGGTACCGACTGGAATACCATTGACAAACCACTGAAAAACCGGGAGGACACCACTGTTGCTTGTGGAGGCAGTAAAAGCAACTGCATCGCCTTCACAAACAGGATTGCTCGCAGCTGCAACCGATATGGATACCGGTAAAACCGGATAAACCTCCATGATAACCTGATTGCTTATTGCCGGATTGCCCGTTACACAAATCTCAGAGGATGTGAGTATGCAATTAACCTGGTCAGCGTTATTAGGAATATAGGTAAAGATGGATGAGTTGGTTCCGGCATTGATACCATTCACTTGCCACTGGAATGATGGATTCATTCCTCCGAAAATAGGAGTAGCTGTAAAAGTAACAGGGTTTCCTGAACA
>CALCGJ010000142.1 GCA_937900965.1 uncultured Bacteroidota bacterium
GCCGCCCTTCCTGAACAATATAACCTACAGGGGAAATGTACAGTATGCGACCGGTACAGAAGGCTCGGTTAATATTTCGCTTGCATATGGCGTCAATTATGTGTTGGCACCCGCACCTTCCGGCGGATCGAATGTTTCAATGACCTTTTTTACCGATGTCAGGGCCCTGGGAAAACAGATGCAGGTGTTTCCGGTGAATTTTGAGATCTACAGCCGAAGGTTCGATCTGAATAATGTGAACGATCAGTGGAGTACCATCTACGATTACAACAACAAACCTGAGTTTATGAATGGTTTCCAGGAAACAGAAATGAGCTCTGTGACCCTTGCAGCAAACAACGGTTATACTGAATTTAACTTCATGGAAGTATACAATACAAATACCGGTAAAAACTGGGGACCTGCTTTCATGGATTTTGAATACCAGTGGTGCACCCAGTATTGTTATTCATTCACCTATCCTTATTCGGAAATTTTTGGGCAGTGACGGACAAAGGGTTTGTTTTGTTTGAGACGGTTTTCCCCGGTAACCACTTTCACGAGATTTCTCCGCGCTATGCGCCCACTATCATGGACTATATCAATGGATTATAAAACTGAATTCAGGATATTTAATGAACAACTTTAAGACTATAAACATGAAAATCAAAAATCTGGCATTCCCGTTGTTGTTTTCAGCAGCGGTTTTGGTACTGGTTGCCGGCTGTAAGAAAGGTGAACAGGTACCGGAAATAAACCCGCCCGGAGCCTCGGGTATTGTGACCGATGTGGATGGCAATGTGTACAAGACCATTCAGATCGGTACGCAGATATGGATGGCTGAGAACCTGCAGACCACCAGGTTAAATGATGGCAGCCTGATCCCCTTGGTGGCTGATCAATCAGCATGGAATCAATTAACCAGCCCCGGGCATTGTTTTTATAACAATGATGCTTCATATAAAATCCCATATGGAGCCTACTATAACGGGTATGCAGTAAAGACAGGCATTCTTGCACCCGAAGGATGGCACGTACCTACTGTAGACGACTGGTATATACTCTTCGACTATCTTGGGGGCTCCTCCATTGCAGGAGGCAAACTCAAAGAGGCTGGGACGAGCCATTGGCAAAGCCCCAATGAAAAAGCAACCAATGAAAGCGGCTTTACAGCACTTCCTGGGGGGTGGCGCGAAAATCATAGTTTTGTTTATTTTGGCAGTGCCGCGATGTGGTGGAGTTCTATCTCCCAGGGGGAGAATGAACTTCCGCAATTGTACTACGGGCATGGTGGTGCCTATATGATCCTCGCGAATTCTCTGGAAAAAGGGCATCCGGTGCGCTGTCTGAAGAACTCAGATGCTGTGATAACCGATATTGACGGAAACCAATATAAAACCACGATCATCGGGACACAGACCTGGATGGCTGAAAATTTAAGGACAACAAAATACCGTAATGGTACACCCGTTCAAAAAGTCAGTGATAGCACGGAATGGGGTTCCCTTACCACCGGACCGGCTTACTGCGTTTACAACACCTCCACCGATTCCATTACTTATGGAGTACTCTATAATTGGCGGGCAGCGTCAGATGCTATTTGCCCCGAAGGCTGGCATTTACCCTCCGATGAGGAATGGGCAACCCTCGCCGCGTTTCTGGGAGCTACGAGTGTTGGTGGCGGCAAACTGAAAGAAACCGGTACGGCCCATTGGCAAAGCCCGAATACCGGAGCGTCAAATGAGACTGATTTTACGGCTCTTCCGGGAGGATATCGCAGCCAAAACAGCTCAATTAGAGATATTGGGAAGTTAGGTGCCTTCTGGAGTTCTACCCAAAACACTGCATCTTTTGCCTGGATACGCTATATGGAATACAACACTGGCAGCCTGGAGAGAGGGAGCAACCTGAAGGGTGACGGGCTTTCTATTCGTTGTGTGAAAGACTGATGTGCGCCCAAACGTACACTAAACGATCTGAAGGTAATTAGAAGGATGGCGGTTCGAGTCCGCTGAGAGGCTCCTTAAAAAACGATGCAAAAATTCAGAAACACTTGAAGCCTTTGGAGAAAACCATCCAAAGGCATGGCGCAGCCAGAAGCCTGACTATCGAAAAATCCATAGGAAGTCAGAGATTTAAATATTAATAACAGTAATGATATGAGAAACATAACCTGGTTAATTTTAATCATAGTCATAAGTAGCTGCACGTCTGAGAAAATAACCCCTGAGGAAGTAACTGCCCGTTATACAGTTACTTTCATTTTCATTTGGAATGAGCAGGATTTTCCTGTTGATTATCCTTCAGGTGCCCATTTTTCAAAATTAATCGGGTGGAGTCATAAACCTGGTAGTGGTTTTTTTCAAACCGGAACTCTGGCTTCAGAAGGAATAAAAAGAATGGCAGAAATTGGAGCAACATCCCCACTTGATAATGAGATTAACAACAGGATAGCAAATAATGAAGGCCTGAATTTAGTTATCGGGGACAACTTAAGTGGTGGTGTTGGGGAGATTACAATAGAAATAGCTGTAAATAAAGAAAATCCCTCTGTAACCCTCTGTACCATGATTGCTCCAAGTCCCGACTGGTATGTTGCTGTTGTCAGCATAAACCTTTATGAAAACGGAAGCTTTGTTCAGGAAAAAATAGTAGATGTATTGGTATATGATGCAGGAACAGATGGCGGGTTAACGTATATGTCTGCCAATGATCCCACAGATCCCAGGGAGCCGATTTCTTTATTTGTAAAGCCGCCTCTCGGAAATGGCACTTCAATAACTCCATCTATTTCCGTAGTGAAATTTTCAAAGCTATAAAAGTATCCTGATAAACTAAGGGTTTCAGGTCTTATGATCGGGAGCCTTTTTTTATTTTATTATTTAATCTTTCCATTTTCTCAGAAAAAAAGAGTATCTTGCAAATAAACCACCGAGAGATGAAGGGAGATCGATTTGATAACAGGCGCAATCTTATGAATTTTAATAAAAGTACTTCCAAAGAGAAGCTGGAGAATGGGTCCACCAAAGATAAATTCCCAGTAGTTCTTGACAACGGCAAGACAATCATATTTATCTCTGATAAAACGAAGGCACAAGAGGTAATTTTACGATATAAAAATAGGGGAAAGCCATAAAGTAGTTCAAAAAGGGCCCTATTATCTGCCCAAAATCCCCACCCTTCATTTTCTTTTCAATTGCAAGCCAACTTTGAAAATGATGCCGAAGTTGAATTGGTAGCCAACAGTTTTGCGCCGATTTTAGCGACAATTTGTAATACCCTTATATATCCCCCGCTATGATGGAAGCTGCCCCTGATGGAGTGGCTTCTTTGTTTTTTTTAGAATAATCTGATGAATCTCTTTATTTTTGTTTTTTATTAACAACTTGAACTATGTCTGAAACAATACTGGGAGTAGGCTCCCGAATAAAACATCCACAGTTTGGAAAAGGAGTCGTCGTTCAGATTCGCTCTGATGCATATGAGATCACATTTATTGAAAGTGGTACCCGGTTGATAAAACGCGACTATGAAGGGCTGGAAATCATTGAAGAGGTCGCAACACCTTCTGATCTTGCTACGTACGAAAAGATTGAGAAAAGTTTGGTTCGTGTCCTGCACCGTTTCAGCGATATACAGGAGACCGTCCCACTAGGGGGGAAATGGACAGGGGGCAAACTCGTTATTTTTCCCGGTGATACCTCATTAAAAGAAAAAGAGATCCCTATTGAAGCCTTCTTTCACAAGATTGTGATGGTCAGGGACCGGTTGCGGGTGCTGGAGCAGAGAGTCAATGCAAGTGCAATTTCCGACGAGGAAAAAGTTGATATACAACAATACATTACCAGGATCTACGGAAGCCTCACAACCTTTAATGTGCTTTTTAAAAATAAGGATGATCAGTTTGTTGGGGAAAGAGGTGCCTGACCAGGTATTCTGATCCAATATGCGGGATATTCATTGTTGAATTAATCCAAAACAATATTTAATGAAAACCACCCACCGCAAAACCATTGGAATTTCCAGTATTGTCCTGATATGCTTTTTTTCCATGACCTGCATAGTTTCATCAGGCCAGGAGGTTGGAACCTTCAAAGATAAACGGGACGGACAAATATATTCCTGGGCGAAACTGGGAAAGAAAATGTGGATGGCAGAGAATGTTAAATTTCTATCCTCTTCAGGTGCCTGGGCATATAATGATAGTTTACAATACGTTGAGACTTACGGTTATCTGTATGACTGGAATACAGCTCAACAGGTATGTCCTAAGGGCTGGCGTGTGCCTTCAGTCGATGAATTTGGAATCCTGTTCGAATCTCTGGGTGGTGATTCTATTGCCAGCAGGAAGTTCATGGAAATGGATACCATCTTCTGGAACCGATTGGATTCAGTAACGGGAAATCCGACAAGAAATGCTACCTCGTTTGGAGGAACCCGTCGGGGAGACTCCACTTTTTCGGGGATCAACGTTTGGGGAGGACTATGGAGTTCAACCCTCGATGAAGATGGCTACCCTGTAGACTTTCTGTTTGCGCGGGGAGATCCCTCAATAAGCAGAAGTTCACACAATAAAACTTCAGGGTTTTCTGTTCGCTGCATCAGGAAATAAAAAAAACCGGCCTGACAACCAGGCCGGTGTTCCTCTTTAAGCACAAAGGGGAAATATATGGATGTTAAAGAAATTCGCTGTAAGGTGCCTCCAGGGGCACTGCCGGGGAGAAACTATCTCTTTCCTCTGGTCCATCTTCAAAATCTGCTTCTTTTGGCATAACAGGGGAAAACTTGTTGGCCATATCCATCAGCAGGATTGTGATATGTTCAATTTCTGCCTCATCAAAGTAGGCTATTTGTAGGATCTGCGGGATCAACGTATTGGCATCCAGGACAACTTTTACAGTAGTTTCCTTTAGAATGGTTCCGTCAGTTTCAGCGAAGAGAACCGTGGCACTCAGGAAAAGGATCAGGGTAAGGGTCAGATATTTTATTACTTTCATGATAATCAGATTTTGTGTTTCAGGGAATAAGATGCAAATAAAACGAAAAGGTTACAAAAAATTGTCAATTTAACAAAAGATTAACAAATGATTATCAGAGGCTTAACTTCTGATGAACATCGAAACCTGTTTTCCGTCAAGAGTCAGGTATCTTTTCATACAATCGGCAGTCAGGCATGCATGAACCGGCAGGATTCCGATCAATGACCCTGGCTTCAAGGATTGCATAGTGGCCGAATCAAGCCGAAGTACACCGTGTTCCTGGGAAAGTTGTGTAACTATACATTCCTCCAAAGGCTGCGACCAGCCATTTTCGGTAAGTTTTACTACAAGACCGAATATCTCATGTCCATCACTATTGATCCTCTCTTTTGAAAGGTGAATGGAACCCCCATAAACGACAACTTCATTGCGGGAAGGGTAGAGGTCAACAACCGGGGCCGCCAGACAAATAGCGATCTGATCAGTTGTGCATGAACCGATCTCAATCTGCATAACATCATTAAAAAGAAAATTACCTGGCCGGATCTCATCCACCCCGGTGAAGCTTTCAAGGACATTGCATGTTGGGGTGTCGCCAACACTGATAATTCCTTGTTGTCCGGGCTTCAGGGAGCATCTTATCTGTTGAAGTTCGTTTACATTATGAGAATAGATCTGCTTTATCTCATCAGGACTTCTGGCATCGTAACTCTCGCCGAAATGTGAAAGGAAGCCATGAAATTCAAGTTTGTTGCTCCGGGTACAACCATCAATAATTATATGCATTAAATCACTATTGATCTGGGTGAGTCCCGACCGGTGATATCCGGCATCAATTTCGATAAATATACCAACGGGGTTCCGGAGTTTACCGGCAAGATCAGAAATGACAACCGGTGAATTCACCAGGAGGTTAAGATGGATCTTCCCTGCCAGTTCGTCGATCTCATCCAGTTCCCGCAGGTTAACCGGGAAAGCAACCGTAATATTATTCCATCCGGCATCTCTGAAGTAACGAGCCATCCCAACAGAGGATACGGTGATAGCTGTCACGCCCTCCTCCCTGAACCATTCACCGATGACTGCCGATTGATGCGATTTAAAATGTGGCCGGAAAGTTACATCACTCTTCCGTGCTTTCTCAGCCATCCACCTGATATTCTGCCGGCATTTTTGCTCATCAAGCAGCAGTGTGGGTCGTTTGATATTGTCCAGGAGACTCATGTTGGAAATAACGTGAATAACTCTAATATCGTGAATATCGTGAATGCCATGAATATCGTGAATATTGAGGAAAATTACCCCTAATCCCTAATCGCTAATCGCTAATCGCTCGTTGAAATAGTCCACAATCATTGTATTTAAATGGACCCGATCCTTGCCCCTGACGTTATGCGGATGGTTGGGATAAAGGAAGAAATCGACCTGTTTTCCCTCTTCGATGCATTTCTTCAGAAAGTTCAACGAGTTTTGCGGAACCACGGTGTTGTCCTGGTATCCCTGGATAATCAGGATATCACCTGTTATGTTATCCACATAATTTATCAGACAGGAGCTATCGTAACCCTCCTGATTGGCTTCCGGGGTATCCATGTACCGCTCTCCATACATTACTTCGTAATATTTCCAGTCGATCACTGGTCCGCCTGCAACTACCACCTTAAATTGACCCGGATTGTTCAGAGTCATAGTCAGTGCCATGAAGCCTCCGTAGCTCCACCCATTGATGCCGATCCGGGTTGTATCAATCCAGGAGAGAGATTTCAGGTAGTTCACCCCCGTCATCTGGTCATCAAGTTCTAAGGTTCCAAGCTTCCGGAATATGGCATGTTCAAAAGCGGTCCCCCGGTTGGCCGTGCCTCTGTTATCCAGAGTAAAAACCACATATCCCTGTTGCGCCATGTAATTCAGAAAAAATCCTCCTCCACCCAGCCACGAATCGGTCACCAACTGGGAATGAGGCCCTCCGTAAACATAGATGAATACCGGGTATTGTTTAGTGGAGTCGAAACCAACCGGTTTGATCAGCCTGCAGTAGAGGTAAGTACTGTCGGCATTTGGGATAGCAAAGATCATCGTCTCTCCCAGGCTGTAATCTTTAAGCGGATCCGGACTCTCCTGAACAATCCGCAAGGGTTTCCCGCGATGATCCAGCAAGTCTGTACGCGATGGTATGGAAAGAGAGGAATATGTATCAAGAATATATTTTGCGTCATCTGATAAAACCACCCTGTGACTACCCGGAGCAGTAGTAATCTCTGTCAATTCCCCCGATTTATGATCCACTGCATACAGGAAATCCCCCAGCGGGTTGTTTTTTGTACACATGAAATAGGCCCTGGTGCCTTTCGGGTCAAACCCGGCAAATTCTGTTACCACCCACTCTCCGCTGGTCAGTTGCTTCATCAACTCTCCGTTGGTATTATAGAGATATAGGTGGTTGTATCCATCCCGGTCGCTCATCCAGACAAACTGTTCCGAATTATCCGGAAGAAAAAATAGCTCATTCTGCGGCTCTACATAACTCTCACTGCTCTCTTCAAACAGGGTTTTCACAAACGAGCCGTCAGATACTTTGTACTGATTCAACCAGAGATGATTCTGATCCCGGTTGAGGACAGCCACATAAATAAACTCTTCATCAGGACTCCACGAAATGTTTGTGAGGTATTGATCAGAAGGTCCGTCGATGTTCAGGAAAATGGTTGAGCTGGAAGATGGCTTAAAGACTCCGATGGTTACCTCGTGACTGGTCATGCCCGCCATCGGGTATTTTGTGGGCGTGACTTCAGCGATCCGGGAATCAATATCAACCAAAGGGTAATCAGTCACCATCGACTCATCCATCCTGTAAAAAGCCAGTAGATTTCCTTTTGGGGACCAAAAGAGTCCTTTATTGATGCCAAATTCGTTTCTGTGGACAGATGTGCCGTATTCAAGCCCTTCTCCTCCATCAGTAGTCAACTGCATCTCTTTTTGATTGATAGCTACGCGGATGTTGTGATCAAGGGTATAGGCAACGTGAAATTGCCCGGGCTCTATCTCGACATTTCTGCCTTTGGGATTAAATGAGTTGGTTATGTGAATTGTTTGATTATCAAGATTATACTGAAAGATCCTTCCGTCATAGTTGAACCACAACCGGGTGGGATTGGAGAAGGTCACGGAAGGGAACCGTGTCAGTGATTTTACCTCCAGTTCGGCCAATTTATCATTGAGTGTTTTGAGATCAAGAAGAGTATCCTGCTTATGCGGATTCACATGCTCTGATAACAGGTAGTTGCCGGTTACATGAGCAAAACGCGGGGAGTCTCCGCACCACTGAAGCTGATTCAGTCTCTCCGGGTGGAGACTCCGGTTCAGCCCGGTGGCATCTTCTATAGTGAAAAGTTTGGTTTGGGCATGGCTACAAATAGAAATGAAGGCCATGGCCATGATGATCGTCAATTTTTTCATAATGCTGTATTAGTGGTGTTACCCATGGATTGTATCAGACAGTTTGGCAACTAGTTTGAGATCCTCCTCGATGGCATTGCCAACCACTACAACGTCGGCACCCGATTGACAGGCTTTTGCAGCCTGAAGGGGAGTTCGGATCCCACCTCCTATCACCAGCGGTATGGAGATGTGCTTTTTTACCTGTTTGATCATGCTTAACGAAACCGGGTTTGTGGCCCCACTGCCGGCATCCATATAAATCAGCTTCAGGCCGAGAAGTTCACCGGCAAGGGCAGTACAAACAGCGATCTCACTTTTATCTGAAGGAATGGGATTTGTGTTACTCATATAGGCTACCGTGGTCCGGTTTCCGCCATCAATTAGCAGGTATCCGGTAGGGATTACCTCAAGTTTGCTGGCTTTCAGGTAAGGAGCCGCAACAACATGCTTTCCGATGAGAAGCTCCGGGTTTCTTCCGGAAATAAGGGAGAGAAAGAGTATCCCATCGGCTTTCGTATTGATCTGAAAATGGTTGCCGGGAAAAAGAATTACCGGGATATCGCAACTCTCTTTGATCTGGGTTAGAAAAAGGTCCTGCTGATCACGGGTAAGCAGGCTTCCTCCGAAGAAAAAATAGTCAACACCTGATGCATTGGATATCTTGATCAGTCTTTTCAGCCGGTCAAAGGTGTATTTATCGGGATCAATCAGTACAGCAAAGCGTTTTTTGTTTTCATTTACACTGTTTGTCAGGGATGAATAAAGAGGCATAGGGGGTTGGATTAAATGACTGCAGAAGCGATCTGCCTGATATTTTCGGAGATGCCGACGGTGAAGTAGTGCAGAACGGGAATACCAAAAGAGATCAGTTCCTTCGACTGGTTGATAGTCCATTCGATCCCAACCTGGAAGGCTTCATCATTGGATTTACACTTCTGGATCTCCTTCACAAGATCTTCATGAATATCGATATTAAATACCTGTGGGAGGATCGTGATATCCTGGATAGTAGCCACCGGTTTTAAACCCGGGATGATTGGAACTGTAATTCCTGCCTCCCGGCATCGTTTTACGAAGTTAAAATAACTCTGGTTGTCGAAAAACATCTGGGTGATGATGTACTCAGCACCGGCTTCGATCTTCTCCTTCAGATATTTCAGATCGTAAGCAAAATTTGGTGATTCCAGATGTTTCTCGGGATACCCGGCGATCCCTACACAAAAATCAGTTGCTGTTGTATTCCTTAGACCTTCATCAAGATACTTGCCTTTGTTCATGTTGGTGATCTGTTTCACCAGCCCCGAAGCATATGGGTGCCCGTCGGGTTCGGGAATGAAATTACGGATCCCTTTGGGAGGATCTCCCCGTAGAGCCAGAAGGTTGTTGATTCCAAGGTAGTGGAAATCGATCAGGGCATATTCGGTATCCTCTTTTGAGAAGCCTCCGCAAATAAGATGGGGGACTACCTCTACAGCCGGGTATCTGTATTTGATAGCAGCTGAAATTGCAACTGTGCCGGGACGTTTCCTGATGGTCTTCTTCTCCAGAAGTCCACTGGAATGTTTTTTATATATGACCTCTTCCTGGTGGTATGTCACGTTGATGAATGAAGGCATGAACTCGATTAGCGGGTCGATTGCCTTGTAGATTAGTTCGATGTTGTGTCCTTTAAGTGGCGGCAACAACTCAAATGAGAAGAGGGTTTTATCTGAATTTTTTATCTGGTCAATGACTCTCATACAGAATAGTTCAAAACAGTATTTAACAATTTCTCAATACGGTCGGGAGTGCTTTTTTTTCTCCTGGAATAATCTGATACCTGGTCTTTATTGATCTTCCCCAGGTTAAAATAGCGGCTTTCAGGATGAACGAAATAGTACCCGCAAACGGTGGCAGCAGGATACATGGCAAAATTTTCGGTCATCCTTACATCAATATTTTTATCTACTCCGAGCAAGTTAAAAAGAAGCTCTTTTTCGGAATGATCGGGACAGGCGGGATAACCAGGTGCCGGTCGGATACCCTGGTACCCTTCACGAAGCATCACCTGCATATCCAGATCTTCCTCTTTCGCATACCCCCAGAACTCTGTTCTTACCTTGTGATGGAGCCTCTCGGCAAACGCCTCGGCCAAACGGTCGGCCAGAACCTTGATGAGAATAGCCTGGTAATCATCCAGCTCTTGCTCAAACTGCTGCACCCACTCTTTCACACCCAGCCCGGCGGTAACGACAAACGCACCCAGATAATCGACTTGTCCCGACTCTTTGGGAGCCACGAAATCGGCCAGGCAGAGGTTAGGTTTTCCGCCCTCCTTCAGCTCCTGATTCCTGAGAAAGTGCAGGGTGGTAACCAGCTCGTTACGGGAGTCATCTGTGTAAATCTCCACATCATCCCCCACAGAGTTACAGGGATAGATCCCGAAGATCCCCTTAGCCAGCAACATCTTTTTATGGATAATATTCTCCAGCATGGCCAGAGCATCGTCAAACAGTTTTCGTGCCTCCTCTCCTTTTACCGGATCCTCCAGGATGGCAGGATATTTCCCGTTGAGTTTCCATGCATGAAAGAAGAAGGTCCAATCGATGTAGTCGCGGATTTCATGCAAAGGAAAATCATAGAAAACCATATTCCCGGTCATCTGGGGTTTAGAAATAAAATAATTGTCCCAGTCAACTTTCATCCGGTTCTTACGGGCTTCGGAGAGGGTAACATGGACCCGTTTTTGTTTCCGGTCATGCTGATCACGCAGCTCCTGGTAACGTTGCCGGATGGAGTCGGAATAGGCCTCCCGATCTTCAACAGAGAGTAAGTTACGCATGACCCCAACTGCTTTGGAGGCATCTTTAACATGGATCACGGGTGATTTGATGTGAGGTTCAATCTTCACTGCGGTATGGATCTCTGATGTTGTGGCTCCTCCTATCAGGAGCGGAACTTTCAGCCCTGTACGTTGCATCTCCCGGGCTACATGTACCATCTCCTCCAGCGAAGGGGTAATCAGGCCGGAGAGTCCTACCACATCTACGTTCCTTGCGATGGCTTCCTGGATGATCTTTTCAGCCGGAACCATCACACCGAGGTCATGGACCTCAATATTGTTGCATCCAAGCACCACGCCAACGATACTCTTGCCAATGTCGTGTACATCACCTTTGACCGTAGCCATCAGGATCTTTCCTGCACTGCGGGCAGCCATCTTGTCCTGGGCTTTTTCAGCTTCCAGCACAGGCATCAGCCTGGCTACAGCCTTTTTCATTACCCGGGCGCTTTTCACTACCTGGGGTAAAAACATCTTTCCGGCGCCAAAAAGATCACCCACATGGTTCATTCCTTCCATCAAGGGTCCTTCGATTATTTGGATAGCTTGATTATAATGTACGAGAGCTTCATCAATATCCTGATCAATGTATTCGGTTATTCCTTTGATCAATGCATGAGCCAGGCGCTTTTCAAGAGAAAATGTCCGCCACTCCTGCTCCAGGATCTCTCTCTTTTCCCCGTTTTGATGCGAATCTGCGTAAGCAATCAGTCGTTCGGTTGAATCTTTTCTACGGTTCAGAATCACATCCTCAACCAGCTTCAGCAAATCCTTCGGAATTTCATCGTAAACCTGAAGGTTCCCTGCATTGACAATTCCCATATCCAATCCGGCTTTGACTGCATGATACAGAAAAGCTGAATGCATCGCTTCCCGGATGAGATCGTTTCCCCGAAAAGAAAAAGAGAGGTTGCTGATGCCTCCGCTGACACGGGCATAAGGGAGGTTCTCCTTGATCCATTTCACAGCGCGGATGAAATCAACGGCATATGGGTTATGCTCATCAATCCCCGTAGCAACGGTCAGGATATTGGGATCAAAGATGATATCTTCGGGAAGGATGCCAACTTCAGCAGTAAGGATATCGTAAGCTCTGCGGGCGATCTCTATCCGGCGTTCGAAGTTGGCAGCCTGTCCATTCTCATCAAATGCCATCACGACCACTGCAGCTCCCATCTTTTTCAAAAAACGGGCATGCTCCCGGAACTCATCAGGTCCCTCTTTCAGGCTGATGGAGTTGACAACCGGCTTCCCCTGGATACAGGTCAGGGCTGCTGCGATCACCTGCCATCTGGAAGAGTCGACCATTACGGGTACCTTTGAGATCTCCGGATCTGATGCCAGCATGTGGAGGAAGGTGGTCATCGCTTTTTCAGCATCAAGCATCGCCTCATCCATGCTGATGTCGATGATCTGGGCTCCGTTCTCAACCTGTTGCCGCGCTACAGAAAGAGCCTCTTCATATCTCTCTTCTATGATCAGGCGTGCGAACTTTTTTGAACCACTTACATTGGTACGCTCTCCGATATTGATGAAGTTGCTCCCTTTAAAAACCAGCAATGGCTCCAATCCACTCAGCCGTAACTCATGTTTCCTCTTCGGAACTACCCTTGGTTTGTATCCAGCTGCCAGATCCACCAGTTTTTGAATGTGTTCGGGTGTCGTGCCGCAACATCCTCCGACGATATTGACAAAGCCCTCTTCCAGGAAATCCTTCATATATCCGGCCATTGTTTCAGGGGTCTCATCGTAGTTCCCGAACTGATTAGGCAACCCGGCGTTTGGATAAACCATCAAAGGGAAAGGGGCAATTCGTGAGAACTCCTCAAGGTAGGGCCGGAGGTCACGGGCACCAAGGGAGCAGTTCAATCCAAGTGCGAAGAGATCGAAATGATATATGGAATAGAGAAACGCTTCGAGGGTCTGGCCGGATAGAGTCCTTCCGCTCAGATCGGTAACAGTCACTGAAGCAACTATTGGCAGGTTGATATTCCGCTCTTCAAAAATATCGGTGATGGCAACCAGTGCTGCTTTGGCATTAAGAGTATCAAAAATGGTCTCTACTACCAACATGTCAACTTTCCCGTCGATCAACCCCATTGCCTGCTCTCGGTAAGCCTGGTAGAGATCATCGAAGGTTACTGCGCGAAAAGCCGGGTCCTGAACATCGGGAGAAAGGGAAGCGGTTTTGTTTGTTGGTCCGATAGAACCGGCTACCCAGCGAGGCTTATCCGGGGTAAACCGGGAATAGCGGTCGGCTGTTTCCCTGGCGATCCGGGCAGCCTCAAAGTTGATTTCATAAACCAGATCTTCCATCTGGTAGTCGGCCATCGAGATTCGGTTGGCATTGAAGGTATCAGTTTCGATGATATCGGCACCAGCCTCCAGGAACTTTTCATGGATATCCTGAATGAGCTTAGGTTGTGTAAGAACCAGCAGGTCGTTGTTTCCCTTTAGGCTTGTCTGGAAATCCCGGAACCGTTCACCCCGGTATTCCTCTTCTCCCAGATCGTACCGCTGGATCATGGTTCCCATAGCTCCGTCAAGGATCAGGACTCGTTTTGCAAGATATTTCCCAGGTTTCGCTGCCATCTGTTACTTTTTCCCAGGGACCATTGCCCAGGCTAAAATGAAATCATCCAGCCGGTGATATGATACCGGTATCCTGTTTGCTGTGTCAGGGCTTTTCATCCTGGCTATCAGCTCACCGTTAACGGCACAAAGGTAGTCAAACGATTCAATAGATATATCATGCTGTATATCTATATCGGGCTTCCCGTTGATTTTATAGAGGGTCTCTTTCACCGCCCAGAAGAGGGTCAGTATTTCCAGACGATCGGCTTTTGAGACCAACTTCAACTCCTGAACAGAGAGGAATCGATCCTTTACACGGCTTATTCTCTCCCTGACTTGCTCAAGATCAATCCCAACACTGGAGGTGGTGGAGCAAATGGCTGCAGCATAGGAACCTGAGTGGGAAAATGAGATAGTGGCCTCATCTGAGACCAATTGAGGTTTCCCATAATCTGTATACCGGATTCCGATTTTTGGGGTTTGGAGCAAGTGGGATAACACCATCCGGCAACCAAGCCACTGCAGTTTCCTGTTCTGGTTGTGTATGGATAAATATATCTTCTCGTCCTCAGGATTCAGTTCAAGCTGTCCAAAGATTGATTCGGCATCTTCGGTCACATGCCATATTCCGAGCATGCTTCCCGGGACGATCGTTCTGGTGTAAACAAGAGGCATACAAGTTGTTTGAGAATTCAATTGGCTTCCAAAAATACAAATTTCATTTGGGCGTTTCCCTCCTTTTAAATAACTTTGCCGATCATTTTGAAAAACACTATTTAATGGGAAATATTATCGTGGACAAGGAATTAAAATTCAAAGTAGCTGACCTGTCCCTCGCTGACTGGGGACGTAAGGAGATTGAAATTGCAGAAAAAGAGATGCCCGGCCTGATGTCGATCCGAAAGAAATATTCTGCTGAAAAACCATTGAAAGGGGCAAGGCTGACAGGGTCACTGCACATGACAATCCAAACGGCTGTGCTGATTGAAACACTGATTGAGCTTGGAGCTGAAGTCCGCTGGGCCAGTTGCAATATATTTTCTACACAGGACCATGCCGCTGCTGCAATAGCTGCAAAAGGGATTCCTGTTTTTGCCTGGAAAGGGGAGACTCTTGATGAATATTGGTGGTGTACACTTCAGGCCCTGACGTTCGAAGGTGGGCTTGGCCCCAACCTGATTGTTGATGATGGCGGGGATGCAACATTAATGATCCATAAAGGCTTCGGGATTGAAAAGAATCCGGAATTACTGAAAAATGAACTTCCTACAGCTGACGAACGGTCGATGATGAAACAGCTGAGAGAGGTTTATATTGAGGATAGCACACGATGGGAACGGACTGTCAAAGAGTGGAAAGGCGTATCGGAAGAGACCACTACAGGAGTTCACCGTCTTTACCAGATGAAGGAGAACGGTTCTTTGCTTGTTCCGGCGATCAACGTGAACGATTCAGTTACGAAATCGAAATTTGATAACCTTTACGGATGCCGTGAATCTCTGGCCGATGGCATCAAGCGGGCCACGGATGTTATGATCGCCGGAAAGATAGTCGTGGTGCTTGGATATGGTGATGTTGGGAAAGGTTGTGCAACTTCGATGAAATCATATGGCGCCCGTGTTCTGGTAACTGAAATTGACCCGATTTGTGCACTGCAGGCCGCCATGGAGGGTTTTGAAGTGACCACTGTAGAAGATGCATTGGCAGAGGGGAATATCTGGGTGACCACGACCGGGAACAAGGATGTTCTTACAGCTGTTCATATGTCAAAGATGAAAGACGAAGCCATCGTCTGTAACATCGGCCATTTTGACAATGAGATCCAGGTGGAGCAACTCATAGATTGGCCGGGAATTAAAAAGGTCAACATCAAACCTCAAGTCGATAAGTTTATCTTCCCTGATGGCAAATCAATTTACCTGCTAGCGGAAGGACGGCTTGTTAACCTGGGCTGTGCTACAGGACACCCGTCATTTGTAATGAGCAACTCTTTCTCCAACCAAACACTTGCTCAATTAGATCTTTGGCAACAAAATTATGAGGTGGATGTTTACCGGCTTTCCAAGAAACTAGATGAAGAGGTTGCCCGTCTGCATCTCGAACAGCTAGGGGTTAAACTTACCTTGCTTACTCCGGAACAGTCTGAATATCTGGGTATACCCGTTGGCGGCCCCTATAAGCCGGAGCACTACCGCTACTAAACAAGTTGGCAGTTGGCAGTTCACAAACTCACAAACTCACCAGTTCACCAGTTCAC
>CALCGJ010000143.1 GCA_937900965.1 uncultured Bacteroidota bacterium
GTACCTGTAAGTGACCTGATCTCCAGAATGGGTTACCAGGATGATGACTACAGGGCGCTCTATTCAGCCGATTATCACATTGGGAAAACCGCCCAGGAGAATGTGGAGGAGTATAAGAAACGCTCACCGGCCTGGAACACGCACAAGCTGAAAACTCCGCTGTTGATCCATACAAATACCAACGATGATGATGTCAATGTTTTGGAGGTAGAGCACCTGATCAAGGGATTGAAAGCAGATGGAAAAAAGTTCGAGTATGAGATCTTCCAGGAAGTGGAGGGAGGTCATTCGTTCGACCGTATCGACACCCGGACGGCCAAAGAGATCCGGCTAAAAATTTACTCGTTTCTGAATCGCTACCTGCACCCGCCAAAGCCATTAAACACTATCGGAGAGATTGATAGGGCGGCATACCGGTGAGACGTGAGACGTGAAACGTGAAACGTGAAACGTGAAACTAAAATTGCAGACTGCCAACTGCCAACTGCCAACTGCAGACTGCCCACTGCTCACTAACCTTTTACCAACTTCTCAAGTCCTGCAATCATAAACACTTTTTTGATGTCTGGCTTCAGGGCCTTAATCCAGAAATTTCCAGCTCCCAGTGTTTTATATTGTTTCAGACAGATACGCAGAAACGTTGAGGAAATATAATCGACCTCATGAAAATCAAACTCCATTTTTTTTCCGTTGTCAGTTATTTTATCAATCTCAGGTTCCAGTTCAAGAGATGCGATGGTATCGAGTCTTCCCGACAAATGACAAATCACCAGTTCGTCGGTTGATTCTGTTTTCAGATTCATATTAGTCTGTTTAATAGTTTTTATTGTATTCGCGTTCAAGAGTGTCGGCATCTAACGATTCATCCAGATAGATATCGAATCCGAGATTGAGCATCCTCACATTCATCCGGCGACGGGTTACCCGCTGGATGTTCAGTAAGTGGCGAGCCGAGACATTATCGGTAGTGATGTTTTTGCCAGCCGTTCCGCACCCTAATGTGAAGGAGGTTTCAAGTGTATTGAACAGGGAACCGACAGCGCCCTGTGCAGAGGGCATGTTTACAACAATTCTTCCGGCATTCATCATGACGGAGAATTTCTTTATTCTCTCTTCATCACAAGAGAAGATGGAGGCAGTATGGCCAATTCCTCCATGATAGTTGAGTTCAATGCATTTCCGGGCAGCATCGTCAAAATCATTTGCCTCGTAATAGGCCAGGATCGGAGCCAGGATCTCAGATGAGAGAGGTTCTTCATCTCCTATTTTTTCCAGAGGAACCATCAGTAACCGTGTTCCTTCCGGGACTTTTATTCCGGCCATTGCAGCAATTTTTTCGACAGACTGTCCAACAACGGCCCCATTCATCGATTTGGTTTCTGTGTTCCAGGCCACTTTTTCAACGGCTTTAGTCTCTTCAGGATTGAGGAAATAGGCTCCCTGCCTGACCAGCTCTTCTTTAACTTTGCCGGCAATCTCCTTATCCACAACAAGAGCCTGTTCACTGGCACAGATGGTTCCATTGTCAAACGTTTTAGAAAGTATCAACTGTTCTACGGCAAAGGAGGGGTCGGCTGTTTTTTCCATATAGACAGGTACATTTCCTGCACCTACACCCAGCGCAGGGGTTCCCGAACTATATGCCTCGTGTACCAATCCTGTTCCACCGGTTGCCAGGATCAGCGCAAGCTTTGGATGTTTCATCAGGTGCTGGGTCTCTTCCCTTGTCTTATTATTATTCCACTGGATACAATCTTCGGGGGCCTCTTCACTCAGTGCAGCTTCATAACAAATCCGGGCAGCTTCAATAGTCGAGTTGGCTCCTTTTCGGGGGGGGCTGATGATAATAGGATTGCGGGTCTTAAGGGCAATCAAAATTTTGAAAATTGTGGTGGAGGTAGGATTAGTTATAGGTATGATCGCTAGAATAGGTCCGATGGGCTGGGCAATTTCAACAATACCTGAATGTTCGTTTTCCGATATAATTCCTACTGTTTTCTGGTTTTTAAGATTTTCGTAAACATACTGGGCGGCGATGGCATTTTTCGTAACCTTGTCTTCCCACCTGCCCATCTGTGTCTCTTCGGCCGCCATCTTCGCAAGCATTACCCTGTTATTCAGTGCGGCTTTGTAAACTGCCCTAACGATCCGGTCAACCTGTTCCTGATCGTACTGGTTAAATATCGCCGCAGCATAGGTTGCCCTCTCCAGGATCTCTTCAATGTGGTTTCTCTCTTGTTCTTCCATAGATTTCTTACGTATTTGAAATGATAAATGTACAAATTTTACATTTATAGACAGGAAAGATATTTCCTTTGATTCAGCATAGAATTCCATTTCAGTACCTTTGCAAAAATATTTACGAATTGAAATCTCCTGAAATCACCGCCCCCGTCGGAACCTGGGAATCTCTTTCTACTGCCATCCAGGCTGGTGCGGATTCTGTTTATTTTGGGGTTGGAGTGTTAAATATGCGGGCCCGCTCTTCAATCAACTTTACGCTCCGTGACTTAGTAAAAATTACGCGGATTTGCAGGAAGCACCAGGTAAAAACCTATCTCACGGTAAATACGGTCATCTTTGATGCCGAGGTCGGGGAGATGAAGCGGATCGTGAATTCGGCTAAGAAGAATGGCGTTGATGCTATCATTGCTTCCGACCAGGCGGTTATCCAGTATGCACGATCGGTTGAAATGCCGATACACATGTCAACCCAGACCAATATCACAAATCTGGAAGCAGTGAAGTACTGGTCGCAATTTGCCGACGTGATGGTTACCGCCAGGGAGCTTAATGTCGATCAGGTGGCTTCCATCGTTCGTGCTATCAAGCGTCAAAAGATTACAGGTCCGTCAGGCGAGCCGGTCAGGCTGGAACTGTTTGCCCACGGCGCCCTCTGTATGGCGGTATCAGGCAAATGTTACCTGAGCCTGGATCAATACAACGCCTCTGCCAACCGTGGTTCGTGCTACCAGCTTTGCCGCCGTCCATACCGGGTAACCGATTTCGACGGGGAGGTAGAGCTGGTGGTTGATAACGAATATATCATGTCGCCCAAAGATCTCTGTACCATTGGTTTTCTGGATAAAATCGTATCAGCAGGGGTGTCTGTTTTGAAAATCGAAGGCCGGGGAAGAAGTCCGGAATATGTGAAAACCGTTGTCTCCTGCTACCGCGAAGCCATTGACGCGATTGCCGCAGGTAGTTATTCAAAAGAGCTGGTCGATATGTGGCTTGACAGGTTGAAAACAGTCTACAACCGTGGTTTCTGGGATGGTTACTACCTGGGACAAACCATGGGTGAATGGGCCGGACAGCATGGTTCTGATGCTACACAGTCAAAAGTATACATTGGAAAGGTGACCAACTACTTCACCAACCTGAAAGTTGCAGAAATCAAGCTGGAATCCGGATTCCTGGCATCCGGGGACAAGATTTACATCCAGGGGCCTACCACTGGTGTGATTGAGATGACAATACCTGAAATAAGGGTAGACCTGAAGCCAGTTAAAAAGACTAAAAAAGGAGAGGTCTGCTCGATCCCTGTCCCTGAGTTCCTGCGCAGAGCAGATAAAATCTATAAAATCATTGAAAAAAATTAACCGCCAGGGCATCGAAGGGAGTTTCATGGGAAACTTACATACCCACACCGAGTTCAGCGACGGCTCCTCTCCCCCGGAAAACTATATTGAAGAAGCTGAAAAACTTGGATTTTCTGTTCTCGGTTTTTCAGATCATTCACCGGTTCCATTTCCAAATACATTCGCAATTCCTGAGGGAGGACTGCCGGCTTATGTTGAGGCGATAACTACATTAATGACCCCTCCTAGCCTCCCCTTGAAGGGGAGGAGTAAGTCCCCTTCAGGGGATTTAGGGGTAAATCCGGAATACGGAATCCAGATCCTTCTCGGTCTCGAATACGACTACATCCCCGGTCTGACTGCATCCGTCAGAAATCTCCGCGAAGAGTATCAGTTCGATTATATCATCGGCTCGGTGCACCTGGTCCGCAACAGCCATCCTGATCTGCTCTGGTTCATCGACGGTCCGAAGGTAAAGACATATGACAAAGGTCTTCGTGATGTGTTTGGGGGTGATATAAGGAAAGCTGTAACCGCTTACTGGAGACAGCTCCAGGAGATGATTGTTCAGGAACAACCTGATATAATCGGTCATCTTGACAAAATAAAAATGCACAACCACGACCGTTATTTCCGTGAAGATGAGCCCTGGTATGTTGCCCTGACTGAGGAGACCCTTGAACTGATCCGGCAAAAAGGATCTGTAGTGGAAGTTAACACGAGGGGAATCTATAAGCAACGATCCGACACTCTTTTTCCGGGGCCTGAATTGCTGAAAAAAATTCTCGCACGCAGAATCCCGATTACCCTGACTTCCGATGCACACAAACCCGAAGAGCTCTCTCTCTTTTTCCCGGAAGCAAAAGAGGTCCTAAAAAGTATCGGATTCAATTCGCTTTGGACCTTAACATCAGGTGGCTGGGCGGAAACAGCGATATAGAATGCTGTAAGCATGACTCACCGATTTTTCGTATTTTCGCTTCAGGGTAACAGCTTTATATGATATCAAGGGATACGATCGATACCATCATTTCTACTATCCGGATTGAGGAGGTGATTGGTGATTTTGTAAGCCTCCGCCGGCGGGGTGTGAACATGATTGGATTGTGTCCGTTTCACAATGAGAAAACCCCCTCCTTTACTGTTTCACCCACAAAAGGAATCTATAAGTGTTTTGGATGCGGCAAGGCTGGAAACGGAGTTAACTTCGTGATGGAGCACGAACATTTTTCCTATCCTGAAGCGTTACGCTACCTGGCCAACAAATACCAGATCGAAATTGAGGAGGAGGTTCAGACAGCGGAGATGCAGGAGAAGCTGAGCGAGCGGGAGGCACTTTTTAACCTGAATCAGTTTGCACTTGATTTTTTTGTAACAACCCTTCACGATACGGAAGAGGGCAGGGCTATCGGGCTCAGCTACCTGAAAGAGAGGGGGATCCGCGATGACATTATCCGGAAATTTCAATTAGGATACAGCCCTAAACAATGGGATGCCTTTACCGGGCATGCTAAAGAGCAGGGTTATAAACTGGATGCCCTTGTAAAGAGCGGAATGACCATTCAAAAAGAGGAACGGGCCTATGACCGCTTTCATTCACGGATGATCTTCCCTATTCATGGTGTTTCAGGCAAGGTGATCGGTTTTGGTGGCAGGATCCTGACTTCCGGGAAAAATCGTCCGAAGTATGTAAACTCACCCGAATCAGAGGTTTATAATAAAAGCAAATCCCTTTATGGGATCTATTTTGCCCGTAACGCCATTGCCTCAAAAGAGAACTGTTACCTTGTGGAGGGGTATACTGATGTGATCTCCCTTCACCAGGCGGGGATAGAAAATGTTGTGGCCTCATCGGGGACCTCCCTTACCCATGATCAGATACGGATGATCCTGCGATATACCAAACAGGTAACCATTCTCTATGATGGTGATCCGGCGGGGATCAAAGCATCTTTTCGTGGTATCGACATGATTGTTGAAGAGGGGATGGATGTGAAAATTGTCCTGTTTCCCGATGGAGACGATCCGGATTCCTATGCACGCAATCACCATCCTTCCGAATTGGAAGAGTTCATCATCAAAAATGCCGACAACTTTATCTTATTCAAAACCAGACTTCTGCTTGATGAGACAAAAGGTGACCCTATCAAAAAATCGGGTCTTGTCAAAGAGATCGTGAATACGATCAGCCTGATCCCCGACGGAATTACACGAACATTATATATCAAAGAATGTTCGGCCCTGATGAACGTTCCCGAACAGGTTTTGATGAATGAGGTGCGCAAACTCTTGCGGAATAAGATCAAAAAGAGTATTCCCGGGGTGGAGAAGCCCGAGGATATTGGTTGGGTGGAAGAGACCACCGCCCCCTCCCAGGAGGAGATTGATCTTTTTTCCGACGAATATCAGGAGCGGGAACTGATCCGTCAATTATTGCTCTATGGGAGGGAAATAATTACTCTTCAGCGAAAAGATGAGGATGGCCAGGAGGTTCCGCATTCGATTCGGGTGGCGGATCTCATTGTTGTTGACATTCTCCGGGATGACCTCGGATTTGAAAGCGGGTTATACGGTCGTATTTTTGCCGAGTTCGTCGCAGCCCACGAGCTGGGGGAGGTGCCTGATGACACCTTTTTTAAGCTTCATGCCGATCCGGAGATTGCCCATGCAGCCATTGACCTGATGGTCTCCCAATATGAGCTGAGCGAAAAATGGGCGGCCAGCAATATCGTGATAGAAGAGGAGCCTGAACACATCAAAGAGCTTGTCATCACCGCAATGCTCTCCTTCAAGGCAAAGAAGCTGGACAAGATTATCATAGCCAAACAGAAAGAGATGCAGGTGGCCACAGATCAACAGGATGTTGAGTTGCTTCTGGCAGAACTCAGAGATCTAAAAGCCAGTAATATTCAGATCAACAGGGAGTTAGGAAGGGTTATTACCAAGTAGCTATTTTTGGAAGATCAAATTGTTTGTCTGCCATAGAGACCAGTTATCCATCAGCTCCTTCAATGCTGAATAGTCCCCGGTTTCAAAAACATTCCTGTCAATATCTATCTCCTTCCTGATCTGAAGCATGTTCTCTTTCTCCTTCACCTGATAAAAAAATGACCCGGCGCTATTTTTAATCCGGATCTCCTGACCCCCGGATACCAGGTTCAGATTTTCAGGTACAGCGATTGTGATGTCATAACTCTCATTGATTGCCGAAGGAAGTTCGGTGGGTGTCTGGCGTTGAGCAGGCAAACCGGAAACATCCCATCCGTCGACTCCTGTACTGATATAAGGAACTGTGAAATAGTAAAAATTCGAATCTTTTTTGAGCGCATCTGTTTTGTCCAGGGTACATGAAAAAGATGTTTTGTTTGGTGTCAGCTCAGAAAGTGAAATCTCTTTGATCTTTGCCGAAGCCACTCCTCCCCGGAGATAGTGTTTTAGTTTGTCGTCGCTCCTGGTCAAAGCCAGAAAAGGAATAGCTTCACCGGAAAGAGTCCCGTTCAGCTCCCCCGATAAATTCAGCTCCGAATCAACCACAAGAATCCCTTTCATGAAAAGAGTGCTTTTTTTCTTTTCCGGATATATCAACTGAACTGTTTTATCCTCCTTCAGCACCATGAATACCTGTCCGGATAGTACCCTCATGTCAAACGCGTTCGCCTGTTTTACGGACAGATAAATACCTCCAAGGCCGGAAACTTCAGCCCGGACAACCCACTCATCAAGGGTGGCAAGATTTCCAATCTGGTTGTCAAACAAATTTCCAGGGAAAAGTAAGACTGGTTCCGCCTGTATTCCTGCTTGTTTCAACAGAGTCGTCATCAGTACAGCCTTTTCGGCCACTGTTCCGCCGTTACTTTTCCATACCCGGGCAGGAGTACGCAATTGGTATCCCACATCCTCTTCCGGAATATGAAACAGGTTTATATCCTTCACAACACTCTCCTGGATCGCAAACAATAAATCCGTTTTCTTCTCATATTTGGCTTCAAGGCCCGTTACAAATTCGTTCATTTCCGGGGTGGTTTGGTAGCGAAACGATTCCTGGCTCATGAAAAATTCGGACAGAGAGTTATAGCTATCCAGGGTGCTAAAGATAAGGACGGGATAATTACCATGATTACTAAGCTGGTGTTTTTCGGTAGATATTGCCGGAACATCGGCTATCGTCCAGGTATAAACCCTGAAGTCATTTTCTGTACTTTGTGAAGGCTTACTGCTGCTATTGAACAGATGGAAAAACAGGGGCTGGTCTTTGGGTGTTCTGATCACAATTTTCATCAATTTCACTGGCTGGTCTTCTGCCAGCACAACACTTCCCATAAAAGCGGGTAAGAAACCCCCGGCTGTCCGGATTAGATAGTCGAGTGAGATTGTCGATCCAATTTCCAGTCCCGTATGGGTTATGATCATTTCCCGTAGGTTGTTGAAAGCGGGTGCGTGCGCGGCAAAGCGTGGTAAAACCTCGTTGAAGGCATTATCTGGGGTAACCACTTTTTTTCCATCCGCCATGACGGTAAATGCCTGATTCACTTTAACTTCCTGGTAATCCGGATTGTAAACAATAAAGGTCTCCCCAAACAGCCGGTGAAACGAGCGATAATTCTGAAGAGTCAGGGTTTTGGCAAACCGATAGTCTGTTGTTCCGTCCGTATTCAATGTATACTCTTTTGTAAGTGATTGATATACTGCGTCGTAGTTTTCATCCTGCGCTATAACTTTAACAAGCGGACTGAGACACAGCAATAGGATCAGGAGTATTGTCGATTTGTTCATAATGAATTCTTTGAATCTGTTAATTATTCTTTAGTTCTATGGCTACAGTCTCTTCCGCAAACCGGTTCTGCGCCTCAACAACGGCACGGTACTGGGGCCACTCCCCTGCTTCGTATATCCTTTTTCCAAGGGAGATATCTTCGGTAAAGGTCAGGGTTTCGCCCTGGAGTATATAACCGGCGGAGATAGAGGCTACGGCTCCCCGTTGATCAACTTTTTCAGGAATCCGGAGAGCTTTTTTCAGGGTTGGAATTCGTATTGCTTCACTGACCTCAACCTGGCGGGAGCATCTGTCGCGGAAAGCGAATTCCCTTTCTTTCAAATCGGTATCCATGGAGAGGTGAGACTGTGCCGACATAAAGAGCCTGGATGCCATCAATGGTTTGAAAAACATGATATTTCCTGAAACTACAGCATAATCCGGAATTGCAAAATCAATCTCTACCCTGATGGGCCCCGAAAGGTAGTCCATCGGATCTCCATATTCCAGCCGGGTGATGGTTGCCTTCGGGTTAATTTGCAGAAATTCCTGTTCGACGTTCTGATTCCATTTGGTTTTATTCGAGTTCTTAAATAATCCCCTTACAGAACCGTCGGATTGTCCTTCAGCAGTGATTGTCAGGGTTCCTTTCAGGGTTCCGTTAGTAAGAAGTTCGGAGTTGGAGGTAACCTTGATGTAATGATTTTCGGGAGACGAGAGGGGTGTTGTACCCAGGTCGGCTCCTTCGGGAACCCCCATCAGGTATTGTTGTTGTTGTTCGGCGCTGGACCACAATTCCCGTAAAAACGGCACCCATGTTGGATCGAGAAGCTGATAATTCCCGTCGTTTCTTTTTACGACTGTTACGCAGTGATTGAACTGGTCGGCGGGAATGTAATCGATGCGTGATCCAGCCATTGTCATTGCCGGATAGGATTCAAATCCGGCTGCCCGCAACATCGTGATCAACATGCCTGCTTTGTCCTTGCAAACACCGCACCGGTCGTTAAAGGTCATCTCCCCCGTATGTAACGTGAAGCCCTCTCCTTCGCCCATAGATATGCCTGAATAGCGAATTTCATCAGCACACCAGTGGGTCAGCAGGGAGATCGAGTCGGTTTCCGTTTTTGCATCTTTCAAAATTTCATCAACCTTCTCTTTGATTTCGGGGGTTGATTCAAAACTTCCATAATCCTCGTTGACACCAAAAAACCAGGTTGATTTCGCATACCAGTCCGGACTGGTGGAGAGCAAAAGCTTTGGTGCAACATCTGACAGAGAAACCATTCTTGGCTCTCTTTTTATCGGCAGCATATCGGTTTTGGAGAAGGTATAGACAAATTTGTCTCCTTCAAGCCAACCGGAAACCTGTACTTCGCCGTTGTAGAACTCGAACTGAAGTAGTTTCTCTTTCGGCACCTTCACCTTATACACCTTCAGGTTTACCGGGTTCGGACCAAAAAATTCCACAATGTCATAATAATGACCACGCATTGGGGGGATATATCTTTCGTCATCGTCCTGTTGAAGCAGGGCATAGGTAAATCCTTTCCGGAACATCTCAACCTCCACAGCGTCCCCCGGTTCGAGTCGCCCTATTTCAATCATTTTTTCCCTGGCACCCCAATAAATTGCTCTGGCGGGTGCGGGATAATCCATCACAGATCCCAGATCAAGGTTAACAATTTGTCCATTCTTTTTGTATATGGTGGCTCTCTTAATCTCAACAAAGGCCGATTGGGGGTCGTAGCCGAATATGAGTACGTTCAGGTTTTTTGCTCCGGTTGTTGTAAGAACCTTGTAAAGTACATGATTTGTAACATAGGTCAATCCGCTCTCCTGAACATCAGTAAGGGTGCTGTCGAAAACAACCAGCAGATTATCCTTGGGAAATGTGGAGGCGTCGCCGGCATTTTTTATCAACTCTTTGACAGGATCGCTAGCCAATGTGCATATCGTAATTAGCTGAATCAGAAGAATTAAACTATATTTTTTCATTGTTTGGGTTGGTTTGTTTCGGGATTAGCATTTACATATTCTGTAATATCCAGGTAGGTTTGATGAAGGGCTGGCTTTTTAAGATACTGGATTCGGCTGACAAATGTTTTCATCCACCTAACCTCTCCATCCTGCCTGATGATCCTGAACACGGTATGCTGTGGAATCTCTTCGCCCTCCAGGCGCCTTCCGGCAATATCCAGCAACCTTTCCTGGTCGTCCGGGTGAATTGATTTAACCAGATCCTCTGGCGACAATGCATAAATTTCATCCAGAGTATATCCCAATATTTCAGCCATGGTCTTGTTGGCAAATATACCCCGACCGTCCTGAAATACCAGAATGCCGAGAAGAGAGTTATTGATAATCGATTCGTACAATGCAAGAACCTCTGTGTTTTCTTTCATTTTTTCTGCAAGGAGGTTTTCCAGTTTTTCGCGAATCTCTTTGTTTTCAATCTCAAGTTTTCGCTGATAGGCCGCTATTTCTATTGTCATGACCATCTGTTCGAGATCATACGGCTTTAAAACATATCCGAAAGGTTTTATAAAAAATGATCGTTCATATACCTCCCTGGAGCTTTGGCCGGTCAGAAAAATGATGGCGCAATTAAATTCTTCCGTAATAAGGCGTGCGGCATCAATGCCGTTCATGGCCCCCCTGAGGTTGATGTCCATCAAAATGATGTCGGGTTCGCGGCCCTCTTCTTTCAGCTTACGGACATCTTCTATACTTTTCTCCCCCCTGGTGGAACTTCCCAAAACGTTGAATCCCGACTCCTTTAACTGATCTATAAGGCAGGCGGCAATCAACATCTCATCTTCCACAATGAAGACCGTAACAGCTTCTTTCATTTTTTTGAGCTGATCATTTTTAACATATTAATCTCCTGCTCCTGCAGAAAACGCCATTTACCCCTGGGCAGATTTTTCTTTGTTAGCCCGGCTAAATATACACGATCCAGTTTTTCAACCTTGTACTCCAGTTTTTCAAAAATTCTTCTTACAACCCGATTCTTCCCGGAATGAAGCTCCATTCCTATTTCACTCTTATCCTTCCCGTCAGTGATGTATTGAATGCTATCTACCTTGATAAACCCATCATCCAGTTCGATTCCATCTGCTATTTGTTGCATGTCTGCCTTGATAAGGGGCCTGTCAAGGCCTATATGGTAAATTTTCCGTATTCCGTAGCGGGGATGGGTCAATTTTTTTGCAATCATACCGTCATTTGTAAAAAGAAGTAGTCCGGTCGTGTTCCTGTCGAGTCGTCCAACCGGGTATACCCGTTCAGGGCAGGCACCTTGTATCAGGGACATCACCGTGTTTCGATTCTGTGGGTCTGTAACAGTAGTGATGAAGGCTTTGGGTTTATTCAGAAGGATGTATCGATATTTTTCCAGGGTCAGTGTTTTGTTGTCAAATTCAACGCTGTCTGTGGGTAATATTTTGGTGCCAAGCTCAGTAACCACTTTCCCATTTACCTGAACTTTCCCGGATTTGATAAGTTCGTCCGCTTCTCTTCTGGAACAAACACCGGCATTGGCAATGTATTTATTTAATCTGATGTTTTCGGGTTCTGTTTCGCGAACTCTTTTTCTGATTGGTCGTGATTGCGATTTTCTCTCTTTCATTCTTCTGGTTCAAATGGTGGTTTAATTTTTACCCCATCATAACGGGTTTCTATTCCGTTCATATAGGAGATGATCAAAAAAAGTGTTCCGTCGTAATTGTATTTTATCCAGTTTCCCTCTTTTTTGCCAATAACGTATGAGCCCTCGTCGCGGACCTTACCGTTATCCCAGTAATACGTGTGTTTCCCGTCTGGAAGATCCTCCAGAAAACGACCCTTGAAAATAGCCAGGCTGTCGGTTCCATTATCGCCTTTCTGAAGCTGATAGGCAACCCAGTCGCCTGTTCTCAGTCCATCCCTATAGCTACCACGCTGGTAAAAATCGCCAATGAGCTGGAACCAGACTCCATCTTCAAGGCCCTCAAAGTATTCGCCCTTCTCTATGAGATTTCCATCTGCATCATACTCTTCAGACATACCGTCTTTTTTTCCACGGTAATAGTTCTCTTCACGTAAAAGTTGTCCTGAATCGTAATACCATCTCCATGTTCCTTCGGGCTTTCCCTCTTTGTTATATTTTCCTGTTTGTTCTGTTTTTCCGTTTGGATGATAAAATTTCCATGGTCCCGTTCTGGTTCCGTTATCATATTCACCTTCCGCTTTCAACGATCCGTCGGGATAATACTCTTTCCAGGACCCGGACCGACTTCCGTCCTGTAGTACAAGGCCCTCTCCGGCAAGTAATCCGTTCCTGTATTCGACTGCCGCAACAATGGTCCCTTCCGGAGAAAATTCAATAGAGATACCCTCCAGGATGCCGTTCCGGTATAGGCGTGTTGCCTTCACAGAGCCATCCGGGAAATATTCCCTTTCTACCTCAAGTTTCTGAATCTCCTGCGCTTCCGGCTGAAGCACATCATCAATATATTTGGAAATATGTATCAGGTCTCCCTTTTCGGAAAACTCCTTGAAATACCCGTTTTTCTTATCGTTTCTATAAGTTCCTTCAAGCTTTATTTTTCCGGTTTCCCAAAAATTAACCCATCGTCCCTGCCTCCTGTTAAATTTATCTTTCCGGTTGATACGCTGCCGTTCAACAATGAAACCTTTTTTGTATTCTGTGATCGTAACAATCTCACCGTTAATATCATACTCTTTTCCAATACCCTGTTCAAGTCCTTTAATAAAGGGTATTTCCAGTTTTTTCCATCCATCGGTATGATAATATTCTGCGGTTCCCTCTTTGATATCATCGATATAGTATTCTTTGATAACCTCCCGGTCAAGCCATGAAGTTTTATATCCGTTTCTTTTTCCATCCAGATATGTAATCTCCAAAATCAATTCCCCTTTCGGGTTGTAGAATTTCCATATGCTGTCGAGGTTGTAATCGTTCCTGTTTCCTTCTGATTTCAGAACACCGGTTTCATAATAGGATTTCCAATATCCATCAGGTTGGCCATTCCGCATAGTTCCTTCACTGGCAAGTTTCCCATTTTGATGGAAAAACTGTTGAATTCCTTCCGGTGGTATTGTATCCTGTCCGAAAGAAGAAAAAGAGGCGGTTAATATGGTTATTATCAATACGGTATATCGCATGTGTCCGGCGGGTTACTTTGATAACTCCAGCATTTTCATTATTGGCTTTCCGGCCTTTTCAATCAGATCTTTCTCCAGAATTATTTCTGGCTGTTCATCTTTCAGGGCAAGGTAAATTTTCTCCAGGGTATTCTTCTTCATATAGGGACAATCGTTGCAAGAGCATTTTTCATCGGTATGTACAATGAGAAATTCCTTTTCGGGAGAATTTTTTTCCATTGCATGTAAAATTCCGGTCTCCGTTGCTACAATGAACTTCTTTGAAGAATCCGTTTTTGCATAATTCAAAAGACTTGTTGTGGATCCAATATAATCGGCCATTTCCAGTATAATAGCTTTACACTCCGGATGTGCGATCAGTTTCGCATCCGGGTGTTGCAATTTCATGTCAATGACGGTTTCTGCCGAGATGATGTCATGAACTTCACAGGATCCATTCCATAATACCATCTCTCTGCCTGTGATGTTGTTCACATAATTGCCAAGATTTTTATCAGGAGCAAAGATGATCTTCTGGTATTTTGGAAACGACTCTACAATTTTTATGGCATTGCTGGATGTACAAATGATATCCGACATGGCTTTTATCGAAGCCGAACAGTTAATATAAGATACTACAATGTGATCCGGATATTTCTCTTTAAATGCTTTGAATTCTGCCGGAGGGCATGAGTCGGCCAGGGAACATCCTGCTTCCAGATCCGGAATGATTACTTTTTTTAACGGATTCAGTATTTTTGCTGTCTCTGCCATAAAGTGTACGCCGGCAAACATAATAATATCTGCCTTTGTCTCATAAGCATTTTGCGCCAAAGCCAAACTGTCTCCAACAAAATCCGCAATATCTTGTATTTCAGGTACTTGGTAGAAATGAGCTAAAATTACGGCATTTTTTTTCCGTTGCAGTCCCTTGATCTCATCAATTAATTTTTCTTTTGAAAAATACATTCTTTATAATAATAAAAATATCTCTTTATTTTATTGTTATTTATAGTAGGTGTTAGCTTGGTTGAAAGATTTAACCAGTAAAGTTTTGTTTATTCATTTGTTTTAATTTATGAACATGTTATACACACTATATATTCTATATATTATTGATTTATAGTAAAATAAAACATGTTAACTGAGTTAATCAATTTCTTGGTTGTTTATAAAAAGAGGCTTCGGAAGCCCCTGAAAGTTGTGAAAACAAGTTGGTAAAAAAGGACAAGTTTGGGTATTTCAGGAAGTTTTCTTTGACATCACCAGAAACACGATTTTTATAAGAATTTGATAACAAAGTTAAACAGTTGTCAACATTTTTCTGTTTAAAATTTAAAATAGTGGTTTTCAGGGTAACCTGAGAGAGAATGGCTACCTTTGGAAAAAAATATAAACAATGACTGAAAATGCCGAAATAATTGCTATAGGAAGTGATCATGCGGGTTTCGTTATGAAAGAATATCTAACAAAGATACTGGCTGGTTGGGGGGTCAAAGTTAAGGATTTTGGTGCGTTTTCGGAGGAGAGTATTGATTATCCTGATCCTGTCCATCCTCTTGCCAATTCAATAGAAAAAGGAGAATATACCAGGGGCATTATTATCTGTGGTAGTGGTAACGGAGCAGCAATGGTGGCAAATAAATATCCACATGTAAGGGCAGCTCTTTGCTGGGAAGAGGAGATAGCAAAACTTGCCAGACAACACAATGATGCCAACATTATCTCCATACCTGCAAGGTTTATATCAAATATTCGTGCGGCTGAGCTTGTTCGTGTGTTTTTATATACCGAATTTGAAGGTGGGCGTCACGAAAGGCGTGTAAATAAAATCCCGGCACCTATTCAATCTTAACCTGATGAATGCATCTGCCAGTCAATTTCTTGAGAAAGCAGCCCTGAAGTCTTTTGATCCGGAACACCGCAAAAGACTGGATTTTAATATTGATAAATATGACCAGGCGGTTATCCTGGGAAAGCTGCAATACCGTGATATCGAACTTGCAAAACGCAGGGCTGCAAACCTGAAAGGAAAGGTTATCAACAAACTTGACACTTACCTGCTCGAATTTCAGAAAAATTTTGAAAAACGCGGAGGAAAGGTAATCTGGGCACACAGTGGACGTGATGCGCAAAAAGAGATCATGCAGATCATCAAAAAAGCGAAAGCCAGGGTGATAGTGAAGCAAAAAACCATGGTCTCAGAGGAGCTGGAAATCAACGAGGTATTAGAGAAAAACAAACGGGAAGTATTTGAAACAGATCTGGGCGAATACATCGTACAACTTGAAGGCGAAAAGCCGTATCATATTGTAACACCCGCAATGCATAAATCCAAAGAGGATGTTTCAGACCTGTTTCACAGAAAATTTGGTTTACCCGAAAATACACCCCCCGAGGAGATCACAAAGTTTGTAAGAGAGAAACTGCGCAGCGAATTCATCCGTGCAGATGTTGGGATTACCGGAGCTAATTTTCTGGTCGCAGATGTCGGGGCAGTAGCCCTGACAGAAAATGAGGGAAACGGCATATTAACGTTTGCTTTTCCAAGAATACACATTGTGGTTACGGGGATTGAAAAGCTGATCCCCACTCTGGAAGACCTGGACCTTTTTTACCCACTGCTGGCCACCTTTGGAACAGGTCAGCGGCTAACAGTTTATAACAACGTGTTATTCGGGCCGAAGAAAGCAAATGAACCTGACGGTCCGGAAGAGATGTACGTTATACTTGTAGATAACCGAAGGACGGAACTTTTAAAATTTCAGGAACAGCGAAAGGCTTTGTCCTGTATACGATGCGGAGCATGTTTAAACGAGTGTCCTGTTTACCGGAGTGTGGGAGGACACGCCTACGGGACTGTATATTCGGGCCCAATCGGCTCTGTAATTTCTCCCCATCTACTTGGTTTACGGGAGTACAATCACCTAAGCTTTGCATCTTCTTTGTGCGGGAAGTGTACCGAGGTTTGCCCCATAAAAATTCCGCTTCACGAACTCCTTTTATATAATAGAAAAGAGGCCGTATCCAGAAAATACAGCAGTTTTTTGTGGCGGAGAATGGTTGGAGCCTGGAAATATGCAATGCTTCACAGATGGACCCTCGACCGGCCGGGACCCGCGTTAAAAAACCGGACAATACGGGTTTTCGGTAAAAAACTGTGGGGCCCCCGAAGGGAATTACCAAAAATGGCCCAGAAAAGTTTTAAGGAGCTTTGGAAGGAGCGGCAATCAATCAGCTGAATTTCCGTAAAATCCTGCGAACTGAATCCATATATCCCCCACCGAAAAGATTCACATGAACCAGGAGGGGGTAAAGATTATACAGGTCAAGTCGTTCGCGCCACCCGGGAACAAGCTTTTGATGCGATTCGTAACCCTGGTAAAAACCGGATGAAAATCCACCAAAAAGCGTAGTCATAGCCAGATCTACCTCCCGATGACCATAATAAACGGCGGGGTCGATCAAACAGGCCTCACCTGTTTCGGAAACCATGAAATTCCCCCCCCAAAGGTCTCCGTGAAGCAATGCCGGCATATCGACAGGCATAAGCTGATCCAGCCGGGAAAAAAGTCGTGAGAATAAATTATCCGTATCACGGGAGAGTTGGCCAGAATCCCTTGCCGGCCGAAGCTGTTTCTCAAGCCGCTCCTCTATAAAAAAGTCAGTCCAGTTGGTTTGTTCTCTATTCGATTGAGGCAAAGAACCCATATAGTTATCATGATCCAACCCGAATGAAGAGGTAGAGTGATCATGCAACTTTGCCAGAGAGACACCAAAACGGAACATGAAATTTTTATCCGGCTGAGCAGAATCGATGAATTCCAGTAAAAGGGCAGAATAATGTTTCGTGGAGATTACCTCCGCAACGGAGGGAATATATAATTCATTTGCCTTCCGGAGAAGGGAAAGACCCAGCGCCTCCTTTTCAAACATGCCCGGAAACCTGTCTGCAGAATTGACCTTCAGGCAATAAATGCCCCCGGAGGTGTCGATCCTGTACACCTGGTTTATATCACCACCCGAAAGGGCCCTGCTTGCATGAATTTGAAAACGATGGCCGAGAAACTCAATGATTTCGTCAGGAAGCATTTAGATTAGTTACGACGTGTTTAACGAAAACAGGTTACAATATATGTAAAAATTATTAATTTTGTATATCTCTAATTACATACATGAATAATATTTAAACCAATCAGCACATAAAAACACAGTATTATGAAACAATCAAACCATTTTGTTAAAATCTGTTTTATTGCAGCCTGGATGTTGATAATGACTCCTTTTGTGAGCATTGCCCAGGAAGAAATTGATCCTTACGACAACCCCAACATGGACAGGATTCCACTGGAGCTTCTTCATAAATCACAACAAGCCACGGATGTTGTCCCATTATCATCGGTTGTCACCATTGATAATTATGACAACTTTGCTCTGGGTGTTGATTTTGCCGAAGGCAACATTGCGGAAAATCCGGGTATGCCCTCCTGGTATTTTGCCGCGTACAATACGAACGGAACCCACCATACTGAAGACGGGATTGTCTGGAATATCAACAACCCCAGCTTTGGAGTTTCTGTTCAGGGAGACCCCGTGCAGACCTATGACAGCCTGGGAAACCTCTATTATGAAAACATGTATGGCAGCATACAGGGCTGTAAAGTGGTTGTTTCCACCGATAACGGAACCACCTGGTCACCCGCGGTAACAGCAATTGCCGGCGTGGATAAGAATTGGCTGGCTGCTGACCAAACATCCGGACCATATGCCAACTATGTGTACACAACCATGACCAGAAATGGCGGTGGTAATTTCGCCCGCAGCACGAACTATGGTCAAAACTGGACAACAACCTTCCAGCCAAGCACCCAGAGCTTACCGGGCATGATGGTTTGCGTAGGTGCTTACCAGAACGTTCAGGGTGGGGCTGTCTATGTTGTGACCAATGGTGGCAGTGCTTTTGCATCTAATTATACCTTCTACCGCTCACTTGACGGAGGAGCTACTTTCTCCAATATGTCGAGTCAATTCTTTTCCGGTTATGTTGGAGCCAATGTAAACGGGCGCAACTCAGTTCAAAACATGAGAACCCGCCCCTACCCGTTCATCGCAGCCGACAACAGCTATGGCTCCAACCGTGGACGGCTTCATCTTGTATATGCATCAAATGACCCTCCCGGAAACGGAAACAAGCCTGATATCTGGGCCCGGCATTCAGATGATGGCGGAGTCACGTGGTCAGCGGCTGTTAGGGTTAACGACGACGTCAATACCACCCAGCACAACCAGTGGCATCCCGCCATCTGGTGCGACAAAGAAACAGGCCGCCTATACATAAACTGGATGGACACACGCGATACACCAACCTCGGACAGCGCCCTGATTTACGCGACTTATTCTACCGACGGGGGCGTTACCTTTGTTGAAAACCATGCGATCTCCAACAAGAAGATGAAAATAAACTGTAACACCTGTGGCGGTGGCGGCACTCCACGTTACCAGGGAGATTACGGTGGAATGGTTTCAAACAGTAAGACCTCCATGTCCTCATGGGCCGACTTCCGCAATGGAAACTTCTTAAGCATGACCGCCTACTTCCCCGATTTTGCAATGGCCGTTGATAAAGCTGGTGATACACTTTATGCGCCATTTGATGAAGTTACATTTAACGTAAGCGTTCCTTCTGTGAAGGGATATAGCGACACAGTTCTTCTCTCTGCTAGCGTCTTCCCTGTTCCCACTGCAGGAACGATCACTTTTTCATTTCCAGACGGAAATGAAATAACTGCTTTCCCGGGGTCATTACCCGTGAAGGTAATACTTACAGGTTCGGTACCACTTGGCAATTACACAGCTACTTTTGAGGGCAGGGGACCCAATGGAACACCAGCCCACAGGAGAACCGCCAACCTGAGCGTTCAGGAGGGAGGAGCATTTTTTGTAAATGCCACGGCTACTCCCGAAATCGTTTGCCAGGGCGTCTCTTCCCAGCTTGGAACTGTGGTAACCGGGGGTGTATCACCGTTTACGTATGAGTGGAGCCCGACCGTAGGTCTGAGCGATCCCTATATTGCCAATCCGGTAGCCTCACCTACAGCAACTACAAAATATTATGTAACGGTTACTGACAATGATCTGGTTGTTGAAATGGACAGTGTGGTTCTAACGGTTATGACAGCACCCCCATCTCCCGGTTCTATCACCGGCTCCTCAAATGTTTGCGAGGACTCTACAAGCGCATACCAGGTTGTTCCTATGATAGGTGCAACTTCATATTCCTGGACGGTACCCGCTAACGCTACAGTTCTTTCAGGTCAGAATACACCTGTTATTGAAGTTCAATGGGGAGAAACATCTGGAGTTGTTTCAGTAATTGTAGGCAATGAATGCGGAAACAGCCCGCCAAGCACAACAACAGTTGCCGTATCAACAATTCCGGTTGCTCCCGGAGCTATTCTTGGTCCCGATATGGGTTGTACCGGTGTAGAAACCACATTCCATATAGTCGAAATTCCCGGAGCGGATACCTACGAATGGACAGTACCCCTGGATGCCCAGATTACCACAGGCCAGGGAACCGAAGAGGTTACTGTAGTTTGGGGAACCACTGCTGGCGAGATAGCTGTTGTTGCACAGAACAGTTGCGGCATCAGCCCAGCCAACCAACGGACATTAACAGTAGGCGTCATCCCGGATCCAGCCGGAAATATTACAGGGAACGATACCGTTTGTACGAATCATACAGGTTATGTGTATAGCGTTCTTGAAATCGGCGGAGCGTCAACCTACGTCTGGACCCTCCCCGAAGGAGCAACAATTGCTTCCGGACAGGGAACAACACAGGTGGAGATCGATTTCAGCCAGACTGCCACCTCCGGGGATGTCTCTGTTTATGGAAAGAGTGATTGTGGCAACGGAACTGCTATGTCAAAACAGGTAGTTGTTTCTGAATGTGCCGGAATAGGAGAAAATAACCTGCTTGTAGATGTAACCCTTTATCCAAATCCGGCTGAAAAGACACTGAATCTCCGGATACAGGGTAGAGAAAAAGATCTTATGCTGGTAATCAGCGACGTGACTGGAAATATCAAATTGGCTGAAAAGCTGACAAATATTCCTTCAGAATATACTAAAATCGTAGATGTTTCTGGTTTTGCAGAGGGCCTCTACTTTATCAGGATGTCAAATGACGACCGCTATTTCATAGAGAAATTTGTTGTTAAGCGATAAAAAATAGAACAGAAATTTTCTTGCATATGATAAGTTCCCCTGGTTGATGAATTAGCCAGGGGAATTTATTTTTTCAGCGGGAAGGATTTGACAACCTGATATTCGGGGCCTTCCCGCATAAGGATACTTTCAAAAAGAATGATTTTGCCGGCTGTCATTGGCTGAGATGATATTTTTCGATAGGAATCAAGTACTTTCTGAAAATGATGCCGGTCCTGAAGAGAACGGATTCGCCCAAGGGTTAGGTGAGGAACGGCATTTTGCCTGTCGGAAGGAAACCCGATTACCTCTAACTCTTTTTGCAAGGCCTTCATCATCCCGGAAAGCTCTTCATTAGGATGAATTGCTACCCAGAGAATCCTGGGACTGTAAGAGCTTCCAAAAATCCCCAAACCTTCGAACCTGAACGAAAACTCACCGACAGAACCCGCCAGGGAATTCAACACATCACTGATAACAGGAATCCGGCTTTCCTCGGTTTGACCGAAAAACTTAATTGTAATGTGAATATTTTCCTCCTCTACCCATTTGATCTTATGGTGCATAAGAGCTTGCCGAAGGGCCCGGAAACGATTGATGAATTCCTGGTCCGGCTGGGTTTTAATAGCAGCAAATAGGCGTTTCACAAGAAATATTTACACAAATGTAAAATTTTATAACTTTGCATCCCTTTTGGGGCATTAGCTCAGTTGGCTAGAGCGTTAGACTGGCAGTCTAGAGGTCAAGGGTTCGACTCCCTTATGCTCCACGGATTTAATGATGACCCCTCCCTTAATCCCTCCCTTTCAAGGGGAGGGGCTGGGGTGGGGTCATTTATATTTCCAGGTTGTGAAGGGGTATTCCGATAAATAGGCGTTATAGTATCTGGGATCGTGTGACACCTCCTCTACAATCCAATCAGGGAAATCAATCGCTTCATCCGGATGATCCAACTCTATCTCTGCCAGGAAAAGTCCTTCGTTGGATCCTGCAAAAATATCCACATCCCAGATTTTTCCCTTGTGGAGGTATTTGTAACGGGTTTTTTCAATGGGCTTGTACAGGGTTAATGCCAACAGATCTTTCGCCTCTTCTACCGGAATCTCATACTCAAATTCGGGCCGCCCCAGGTTTTGCATCTTCCCCTTAATGGTCATATACCCCTTTTCTCCGGCACCGATTTTCACAATCCGAACCCTGATCACCTTATGATCATCCTTGCAGAGGTAACCCTGAGTTAAACTCCTGGCTTCAGGCTTTTCTGCCAGCTCCCACTTTACCGGATCAATCAGGTATTTTCGTTCAATTTCTAAATGTTTCAAATTCAGCGATATAAATAATTATTTAAAATATTTTCAAAAATAATTGGAATTTATTTCGTATTCATCGTACATTTGCGATGAACAATAAAGAACAAATACCCGGATAAAGATACACAAGTTATGGCGCATAAAGCAACAATCGGTTTTTCAGAGAGCGAAAATCAACTTGCCCGCTTTGCGAAAGCATTGGGGCATCCCGCCAGGATTGCGATATTGAAACAACTGGCTAACATGAATTGCTGTTTTTGCGGCGACATTGTGGAAGAGCTTCCACTGGCCCAGGCAACGGTTTCGCAACATTTGAAGGAGCTGAAAGAGAGCGGCCTTATTCACGGAAATATTGAACCCCCAAAGGTTAGGTATTGTATTGATCAGGTGAATTGGGAGAAAGCCAAAAAACTGATTCTGGAATTATTTACCATTAATCTGAGTACCTTATGAAAGTACTGATATTATGTACAGGCAACTCATGCCGCAGTCAGATGGCTGAGGGCATCCTTCGGAATCTTCATCCATCATGGGAGATTGCTTCGGCTGGCACACACCCCGAAAAGAAGGTAAACCCGATAGCTATAAAGGTGATGCAGGAGATCAACCTGGATATATCCTCACATTACCCGAAAAACACGGATCGATTTATAAAAGAGGCTTTTGATATCGTGGTCACGGTTTGCGACAATGCCCATGAAAACTGCCCCATCTTTACCGGAGATGTAAAACAACGTCTCCATATAGGATTTGAAGACCCGGCTGCGGCTCGCGGAACAAAGGAAGAGGTATTGTCTACTTACCGAAGGATCCGGGATGAGATCAAAACCTCATTCTCAAAGCTATAACACAACCCGTAAAGAAGAGGCATGCCTCGTCTCTACAGAAAAAAAACAACACCATGAACATAAAACAAAAAGAGATCAAAGAGATCGTCAAAGAGAAGTACAGCCAAATCGCCAACCAATCGAAACAGCAGAACGAAACATCATGCTGTGGATCGGGTGGATGCTGTGAAACAGACTACACTGTTTTCAGCGAAAACTACGATCACCTGGAGGGATATCATGCCGATGCTGACCTTGGCCTGGGCTGTGGAATCCCCACCAAGTATACCCACATAAAGTCTGGTGATACTGTGCTGGACCTTGGCTCAGGAGCCGGAAATGATTGTTTCGTTGTAAGGGCCCTTGTGGGTGATACCGGGAAGGTGATCGGCATTGATTTCAGTGATACGATGCTGGATCAGGCCCGGAGAAATGCCGAAAAATTGGGTTATGATAATGTGGATTTTATTGAAGGCGATATTGAAGATATACCTGTGCCGCCAGACAGCGTTGATGTTGTTGTGAGCAATTGTGTGCTGAATCTTGTTCCCGACAAGATTAAAGCCTTTTCCGGAATCTATAAAGTATTGAAACCGGGGGGCTCGTTCAGCATTTCTGATGTGGTGCTGCAGGGTGAACTTCCACAGGAGCTGATGGAGAGTGCTGAGATGTATGCCGGGTGTGTTGCCGGTGCTATCGAAAAAGAAATCTACCTGGATATTATAGATCAGACAGGATTTCGTAATATTGAAGTACCAATTATGAAAGAGATAGATTTACCGGATGAGGTGCTGAAAAATTTCTTCAAAGATGATGATATCCGAAAATTCAGGGAGAGCGACGTGGGAATTTATAGTATAACGGTCACGGCAAATAAACCGTAGAGACGCGATTAATCGCTTCTCTACTGATTAATCGCGACAATACGATCGCGGTCTTACAATCAAAGCCTTACGATCGTGCCTGCACGATCACGGCAGTATATAGTTATTCAGTATGGTTTTGGAGAAAAAACGGCTGAAATTTCTGGACAGGTACCTCACCCTGTGGATTTTTCTGGCCATGGGGATCGGGGTTTTCTGGGGATATTTATCGCCCGGGATCGTCGATTTCTGGACTCAGTTTCAGGTGGGCACCACCAATATCCCGATTGCATTCGGCCTGATCCTGATGATGTATCCACCCCTGGCCAAGGTCAGGTACGAGGAGATGGGGGATGTGTTCAAGGATTACAAAATACTCAGCCTCTCGTTGGTCCAGAACTGGATTATTGGACCAATCCTGATGTTTTTGCTTGCCATTATTTTTCTTCGGGACTATCCCGAATATATGGCCGGCCTGATCCTGATTGGTCTTGCCCGCTGCATCGCCATGGTGATTGTGTGGAACGACCTGGCAAAGGGAGATCGTGAATATTGCGCTGGCCTGGTGGCCTTTAACTCCATCTTCCAGGTTCTTTTTTTCTCTCTTTATGCCTGGTTTTTCATTACCCTACTCCCCTCCTGGTTCGGGCTGAAGTCAATTGAAGTAAACATAACTATCCTCCAAATTGCCAAGAGCGTTTTCATTTACCTTGGCATTCCTTTTCTGGCTGGCATCATTTCCCGTTTCAGCCTCATCCGGTGGAAGGGAAAAACATGGTATGAACAGAAATTTATCCCGAAAATATCCCCAATCACGCTCATCGCGTTGCTCTTCACCATCCTGGTCATGTTCTCCCTCAAGGGCGAGTACATCATCAAGATCCCCCTGGATGTTGTTCGGATTGCGATCCCCCTGGCCATCTACTTCGCGGTGATGTTTGTTCTCTCCTTCTTCATGGGATGGAAATTGAAGGCAGGCTATGAAAAAACCGCTACCCTTTCATTTACGGCTGCCAGCAACAATTTTGAACTGGCGATTGCCGTGGCCATTGCAGTTTTTGGACTCAACTCAGGAGAGGCCTTTGCAGCTGTGATCGGACCCCTGGTTGAGGTACCAGTATTGATCAGCCTTGTCAGCCTCGCTTTTTGGTTTAAAAAGAGATACTTTAAAGAAAACATAGCCTATGAAAGTTAATCACATAGAACATATTGGCATCGCAGTAAAAAGTTTGGATGAGATGATTCCCTATTATGAAAAACTCCTGGGAACCCCCTGCTATGCAATCGAGGAAGTAAAGGATCAGAGAGTGAAGACCGCATTCTTCAACGTTGGACAGACGAAAATCGAACTACTCGAATCGACCGATCCGGAAGGACCGATTGGAAGATTCATAGAGAAAAAAGGTGAAGGGATACATCATATTGCTTTTGCAACGGATGATGCCGATAAGGCCCTTAAGGAGGCCGGGGAAATGGGATTACAATTGATTGACAAGGTATCCCGGAGGGGTTCCGAAGGGCTGAACATCGGATTTCTCCACCCCAAATCGACACACGGGGTCCTCACCGAATTTTGCAGTCCCGGTTAACCGGGACATTTGGAAAACCGTTATCGTAGGGGCGACCTGCCAGGTCGCCCCTACGGCAATTCCGCCCATCCCAACATTTTGTTTGGTGATAATTATAGGAGAATCTATATTTGCATTCTATGTTAACAATTGGAATCAGTGGCGGATCGGGATCCGGAAAATCGACCGTAGTTAATGAGTTGATCAAACAACTTCCCGGAGAAGCCGTTACCGTTATTCCCCAGGACTCTTACTATTGGGATAATGGAAATAAAACCCCTGAGGAGAAGCAACAGATCAATTTTGATCACCCGGATGCCATTGAGTGGCAACTGTTAATTGCCCAGCTTAGGGAACTGAAGAGCGGGAATACCATTGAAATGCCGGATTATTCATATGTTGAGTGCGCCCGCTCGGCAGAAACGGTAAGTATTTGTGCACGAAAGATCATCATCGTAGAGGGAATCCTGATACTAACCGAACCTGAATTGCGTGATCTCCTGGATATCAAGGTTTTTGTGGATGCTGATCCCGACGACCGGCTGATGCGGATCATCAGAAGGGATACCGAAGAGAGGGGACGCTCATTTGATCAGGGGATGAGGCATTATGAATCTTTTGTTAAACCAATGCATCTGCAATTTATAGAACCGTCTAAACGATTTGCCGATATTATCATTCCGCAGGGCGGCAAAAACACTGTGGCTATTGACATTCTGGCTTCCCGCATAAAACTGACGATTTAGCGTTTCTGTTTCATGAACGAACAGAAATCCAACCATCTCATTCACGAAAACAGCCCTTACCTGTTGCAACATGCCGGTAATCCCGTCGACTGGTATCCATGGGGTGAAGAGGCTCTGGCAAAAGCCCGCAGTGAGAACAAGCTGCTACTGATCAGCATAGGCTACGCAGCCTGTCACTGGTGCCATGTCATGGAGAAGGAATGCTTTGAAGACCAGGAAGTTGCTCTGATGATGAATGATCACTTTGTAGCAGTAAAAGTAGACAGGGAAGAACGCCCCGACATCGATCAAATCTATATGAACGCCTGTTTCATTATGACAGGTAGCGGGGGATGGCCGTTAAATGTTATTGCGCTTCCCGACCAACGACCGGTTTATGCAGGAACCTATTTTCCAAAAAGAGAGTGGGTCTATTTACTGAGAACCCTGAGCGACCTGCACAGAAATGGAGATGAGGGCATTCTAGGTGAAGCAGATGAGATCATGAAGCGGATGAAAGACACACGCCATAGAGGTAATGTGGATGAAAACCTACCGGATGATCCCGATGCTCTTCGCCATTTATTCAGGAAAATGCTGACAGGCCTTGACTTTAAGCTGGGAGGTACCCGGGGTACACCTAAGTTTCCAATGCCCTCCCATCTTCTGTTTCTGCTCAGGTATGCCCATTTTCTTCAGGATGATGATGCATCCGGATACCTGACAACCACGCTGGATCACATGGCGTTCGGCGGAATCTACGATCAGCTTGGTGGGGGCTTTAGCCGGTACTCCGTTGACGGTTCCTGGCTGGTGCCTCATTTTGAAAAAATGCTCTATGACAATGCACAGCTCATAACATTATATGCCAGGGCATATCAAACATACAAACGGCCCCTCTATCGACGGATTGTAGAACAAACGACTGAATGGATAGAGAGGGAGATGACCTCCCCGGATGGATTGTGGTATTCATCACTGGATGCCGACAGCGAAGGAGCAGAAGGGACTTATTATACCTGGACCGCTTCAGAAGTTGACGACATCCTGGGAAAAGAGGCTGAAAAAATCAAGCAGTATTTCGGTATCACCAGGGAAGGAAACTGGGAAGAGGGAAAAAATGTCCTGAATACCCCATCCCATCAGGATATCACAGGGGAGATGGACCTTCTTCGAAATCAGTTGCTGCAAATTCGTACCAAACGTATTGCTCCGGCCCTGGACGACAAGGTAATAACCTCATGGAACGGCATGATGATCAAAGGGTTCGTCCATGCCTGGCAGGCTACAGGAAACCGGAAGTATCTCAACACAGCTTTACTTGCCGGGACGTTTTACAGAGATGCTATTGAAAAAAACAACGGAGATCTTTTCAGGATATGGAAGAATAACCGCTTTTCCATTCCCGGCTTCCTGGATGATTATGCATACCTGGTTACTGCGTTTATTGAACTCTACGGGTCAACATTTGATATCGCCTGGCTTAAAATAGCCGGCCGGCTTATTGAACGTATTCAACGTAATTTCGGGGAAACGGGATCATCCCTGTTCAGGTATACCTCCAAAGAGGTTACCCAGCTGATCGACACACCTGTTGAGACAACAGACCAGGTGATTCCCTCATCCAATTCGGAAATCGCAAATGGGTTGTACCGCTATGGGGTGATTACCGGGGACGAGAAGTTACAGGAGCAGGCATTTCTGATGCTTTCCAATATGTTTAACCAGTTAAACGAACATCCACTGGTTTATGGTAACTGGGGATTGCTGTTGGTTGATTACCTGGCCAAACCAGTTGAAATCGCAATTGTTGGAGAGAACTATAACGTTGTGTTGAACGAGCTTTCCGGTCATTATCTCCCTGGCGCTCTGTTCATTGGCGGATCTGATGATACAGGGCTGGAATCGTTAAAAGGTAAGTTTGTCCCAGGCAAAACCCTGATATACCTGTGCCGGGGAAAAAGTTGCCTGGCCCCGGTTGAGCGTATTCAGGAGGTGCTGGACCTGATTGATGAATGGTAATGAGGGATTTGAGGAATAGCGAATTTGTTGTAATTTTGATGGTTCATTTTGAGGTTTAAGAAATAAATTCATGGAAAACAAACAGGTACTTGAAATTCTGAAACAGGCCATCCTCCTCGAAAAGCGGGGATATGCCTTTTATTCAACCGTAGCCGGGCAGACAACTGATCCGGAGATCAAAAACATTTTTCAGGTAATGGCTGATGAAGAGACACTTCATGTGAAGTTCTTATCTGATCAATTCGCAAGCTACGATAAAACAAAGTCTTTTTTAAAGGTTGATCTTCCTGATTTTGCCACCGATACCATTGCCAATCTTGTACTTTCCGATGAGGTAAAGAAAAAGATTTCGGCTGCCGGGTTTGAAGCTGCCGCTATTGCTGCCGCCATCGATATGGAAAAGCGGGCCATTGAAATATACAGCAAACAGGCAGAAAATACCGACGATCCGAATGAAAAGGAGCTTTACAAATGGCTGGCAGATTGGGAAAAAACCCACCTTAAGATTCTGAACAAGCTGGATGAGGATCTGAAGGAAAAAATCTGGTTTGACAACCAGTTTTGGCCTTTCTAGCCCGAACTTCTCATTGCATCAACGGGATCAAGCCGTGAAGCCGTGAATGCGGGAACGAACCCGGATATCAATCCAATAGCCGCTGAGACCCCGATACCAAGCCAGATATTTGCAGCAGTCAGGATCAGGTGGAAGTCAAATGTGTTGGATACGATCAGAGTGAGTATAAGCACGATGAGCAATCCCACCACCCCTCCGATGACTGAGAGAAAAATGGCTTCAAAAAGGAACTGGAAAAGAATGAAATAGTTCTTGGCACCCAGCGCCTTCTGAATCCCAATTATACTGGTTCGCTCTTTTACTGAAACAAACATGATATTGGCAATCCCAAATCCACCCACCAGCAGGGAAAAGCCGCCAATGATCCAGCCTACAATGGCAATCGTGTTGAAGAGACTGTCAAATCCCTGGGTAATGACACTGGTCTCATTGATAGCGAAATTGTCTTCAGCAGAGGGTTTCAGCTTTCTGACAGACCGCATGATACCGGTCAGCTCATCCCGGAGCTCATCATTGGATACCAATGGCCTTGCCTTTACAATGATGGTGGCATCCATATCCCTGATATCAACCAGGCTCTTGAAGTAGTTGATAGGGAGAAGAACAGTATTATCATTGGAATTACCGAACATGTCCTCACCCTCCTTCTTGATCTTTCCGATCACATCAATTTTTCGCCCCATCACCTTGATCCTGCGGCCAACCGGCTCCATTCCGGGAAACAGGTTTTCAGCAATATTATTTCCGATAATTGCCACATTTTTTCCAGCAGAGGATTCCAGAGAAGAAAAATATCGGCCATCACTTATCTCAAACGGAAGGACCTGGTCATAGTCGTGTGAGACACCCATAATCGCAACTCCCTCCATGTAGTTATTCTGGTATTTTACCATTTTCGACACCCCGATCATTAATGCCGATACCTTGGAAAGATTACTGCGCTTTTGGATCTCACGCATATCGTCAAGGGATGCTTCAGGCCTCTGATAATATTTCCACCAGGGATAATTACCCCCCATTGACCAAGGCCATTTCTGGACGAACAGGACGTTTGTCCCCAGGGAATCTATATTAGTTCGAATCGCAATCTCCATCGAATCAAAAATAGTAAAGACGGAGATGATACAGAATATCCCTATGGTGATGCCAAGCAGGGATAAAAGCGTGCGTACCTTATTGACAATGATAGCTTGAAAAGCAAAGATGTAGCTTTCTCTAAGGAGTCTTAAAATCAACAACATGGTTTGGAATATTTGGAGCAAATAACCAGTAAAGGTAATAATTTTACCTTTCAGAACCTCTTTCCGGTTGGATGTACGTCGATTTTTGGTAACATTGCACAAAAACGCGCAAAACCTTGTTACCAATGGCTGAACAGACAAAAATAAAGTCGGCACTAATATCCGTTTATTCCAAAGAGGGAATAGCTGATTTGGCTAAACTTCTGGAAAGTTTTAAAATAGAAATTCTCTCAACAGGAGGCACTTACACATACCTAAAAAGCGAAGGCATCACGGCAACACCAATCGAAGATATTACATCCTACCCGTCAATTCTGGGAGGAAGAGTAAAAACCCTTCACCCAAAAATATTTGGTGGAATTTTATGGAGACGTGATGAAGCCACCGATGTGGAAGATATGGCCAGATATGAGATTCCGTCTGTTGATATGGTAATTGTGGACCTGTACCCATTTGAAGAAACGGTTGCCGGAACTAACGACGAAAGTGAAATTATTGAAAAAATTGACATCGGGGGTATCTCCCTGATCAGGGCAGCAGCGAAAAACTTCAGGGATGTATTGGTGGTCCCTTCTGCCACTCTATACGGCAAGGTTTCGGAACTTCTGCAAAACAGTAATGGATGTACTACACTGGAAGAGAGAAAATTGTTTGCCGCAGAGGCATTTCAGGTTTCGTCGCACTACGATACGGAGATTTTCAGGTACTTCAACAGGGATCTTGAGCTAAATGTATTCAAGAAAAGTATTACAGACTACGTTCCGTTACGCTACGGCGAAAATCCACATCAGCAGGGAGTCTTCTACGGAGATCTGAACAAGGTGTTTGAACAGCTTCACGGAAAAGCCATCTCTTACAACAACCTGGTGGATGTTGAAGCGGCTATCCATTTGATCGATGAATTCCAGGAACCATCTGTCGTAATCATCAAACACACCAATCCGTGCGGTGTTGCCACCCGCAATACCCTGGCGGAAGCATGGAAAGATGCGCTTGCCTGTGATCCGGTATCCGCTTTCGGAGGGATCATCAGCGTGAACAGATCTGTGGATATGAAGAGTGCAGTAGAGATCAACAAGCTCTTTTTTGAGATTATTATTGCTGATAAATATGAAAATGAAGCATTGGAACTGCTTAAGTCTAAGAAAAATAGAATAATTTTGTGCAGGAAGCCATACAAATCTACAGGCCGGCAGTTTAAATCTCTCCTGAATGGGGTGGTTGAACAGGAAAAAGACCTGAAGGTTGAGCAGGAGGGCGAATTCAACTATGTGACAGCAAAGAGGCCCTCTCCTGCCGAGGTTCCGGATTTGCTGTTTGCTAACAGGATTGTTAAACATCTGAAATCCAACACAATTGTTTTGGCAAAAAATCAGCAACTCATTGGTTCTGGTATGGGACAAACCTCCCGGGTAGATGCCCTTAAACAGGCGATATTGAAGGCGGAGGTTTTCGGATTTGATACACGGGATGCGGTGATGGCCTCTGATGCCTTTTTCCCTTTTGCCGATTCGGTGGAGATTGCTGATATGGCAGGTATCAGAGCGGTGATTCAGCCGGGAGGGTCGATAAGGGACGAAGATTCGATCCGGTATTGTGATGAACACGACATGTCGATGGTCTTCACAGGAATACGTCATTTTAAACACTAATAAAGAAGAAACTACTATGGGGTTATTCACAAAGGAGATAGCAATTGACCTGGGTACTGCCAATACAGTCATCATTTACAATGATAAAGTTGTGGTTGATGAACCCTCGATCGTCGCCATTGAACGAAGTACCGGCAAGATTTTGGCGGTGGGAAAGAGAGCCCAGATGATGCATGGCAAAACCCACGAGAACATCCAGACAATCCGTCCTCTGCGAGGTGGCGTTATCGCCGATTTCCAGGCAGCCGAGCACATGATCAGAGCGATGATCAAGATGATCGAAGTCAGAAAGAGCTGGTTTCCGCCATCCCTTAAGATGGTCATCTGTATTCCTTCCGGAATCACCGCAGTGGAAGAAAGGGCCGTTAAAGATTCAGCCGAGCAGGCCGGAGCAAAAGAGGTTCGGTTGATTCATGAGCCGATGGCGGCCGCTATCGGGATCGGGATCGATGTTCTGGAACCCATTGGCAATATGATTATTGACATCGGTGGAGGTACCAGTGAGATTGCAGTCATTGCCCTGGGAGGCATTGTCAATAATAAATCGATACGTATCGCCGGTGATGAGTTCAACTCCGACATTGAAGAGTACATGCGCAAGCAGCACAATATCAACGTGGGAGAACGTACAGCCGAACGCATCAAAATCGAAGTGGGAGCAGCCCTTCCCGACATCGATAATCCGCCCGAAGAATATGCCGTTCACGGACGCGACCTGCTCACCGGAATTCCTAAAGAGGTGATTGTAAACCACGCCGAAATTGCACATGCATTAGATAAATCAATTGCTAAAATTGAAGCTGCCGTCCTGAATGCACTGGAGATGACCCCGCCTGAGCTGGCTTCCGATATCTATGAAACAGGAATTTACCTGACCGGAGGTGGTGCATTGCTTCGCGGCCTTGACAAACGGTTGCACATGAAGACGAAACTGAAGGTTTATGTAGCCGAAGACCCTTTACGGGCTGTAGCGAGAGGAACAGGAATTGCTTTGAAAAATTTTGATAAGTTTACCTTTCTGATCAAGTAAATGCACTCATGCGAAACCTCTTTCTCTTTTTCAGGAAGCATTATTTCATTTTTATTTTCCTGTTTCTGGAGGTTGTATCACTGGTTCTTTTTTTTCGAAACAATACATTTCAGAACGCGGTTATGTTCGATTGGACCTCAGGTATTTCCGGGGGTATTAACTCAACTTACCGCGACATCTCAGAATATTTTTCTTTGAAGCGCACAAACTTTATCCTGGGTGAAGAAAATGCAACCCTTCATGCACGGATGCCGGAAGCTATCTACCTCGCTGATACAACAATCAGTTCAAGAAACGACACCCTTTTCCAGTCAGAATACCGGTTTATCAATGCCAGGGTGATCAGCAATACTACAAACCGGAGAAACAACTACCTGATGATAAACAAAGGAACGTTGCAAGGTGTGGAACCTCACATGGGGGTGATCATCGGAGATAAAATCGTGGGCCAGGTAGTGAATGTCTCACGTCACTTCAGCTGGGCTCTCTCGATCCTTCACAAGGAGAGCACGATATCAGCCAAGTTTTTAAAAAACAACCAGTTGGTGAGCGTTGAATGGCCAGGAGGTGATTGCCGAACCGGCCTGGCCAGGGAGATCCCGAAACACCTGCGTGTCTCTCCCGGTGATACGGTTGTTACCAGCGGGAACTCTGAAGTTTTCCCCAATGGTATCCTGATTGGGATCATCGACAAATTGAATGACCAGGAAGATGAAAATTTCAATACAGCCACATTGACTTTTTTAACTGATTTTAATGGACTTGGGTATGTGGAGGTGGTTGTGGATATGTTCAAAGAGGAGAAAGAGCAACTGAAGGCTTCATTTAAAGAATTATGACCGCTCTGGTAGTCCGAAATATCGTCCGATTTTTGTTTCTGGTACTGTTTCAGGTGCTGATCCTAAACAATATCAACCTGGGGGGATATACCAATCCTTATCTTTACATCTATTTCGTACTGCTTCTTCCTTTTGCCACCCCCCGTTGGATGTTACTGTTACTGGCCTTTTTTCTTGGTATTGCCATCGATCTGTTCACCAACACCCTTGGATTGAACGCAGCCGCTACGGTATTGATGGCTTTCTCCCGTCCTTATATTATTCGTGCCATCTCCCGGGAACCCGAAGAGGAGTTGGGCATCCAACCATCACTGAGGATTCAGGGCTTTACATGGTTTTTCTTTTATGCCCTCTTCCTGATCCTGATCCATCATTTTGCACTCTTTTACCTGGAGATCTTGCGGTTCACTGAATTTTTTCAAACCCTCCTGCGTGTCATCACCAGCACAGCTTTTACCCTTGCACTTGTTTTCCTGAGCGAGCTGTTGTTTTATTCGAGGGGAAGCACTAAGAGATAAGGAAACAGTTGGCAGTTGGCAGTATGCAGTAGGCAGTTCGCAGTCTACAATTTCACCATTGCCACGTCGCTACCTGCTTCACTCCGCTCGCAGCTTCGGCTCCTCGCAACAAGACTCACCAACTCACCAGTTCACCAGTTCACCAACTCATCATTTCACCATCTCACGAAAAAACCCGAAAGAATTTCTTTCGGGTTTTTTGAGGTCTCGAGCGGATTCGAACCGCTGTATACGGTTTTGCAGACCGCCGCCTAGCCGCTCGGCCACGAGACCATTTGCGGCCACAAAAATACAAAAAATCATAGAGTCAACACACAGGAAACCTGTTTTACTTTCCCTCCAATGGGTGGATTGACTTTGGAAATCCTAACCTCAAGCGAGGTGATCCCGGGGAAAGTGCCTTTTATTGAATCCAGGATTCTCCGGCCCACATGTTCGATCAGCTGAGACTTTTGTTCCATCTCATGCCGAACCAGCCCATAAACAGTCTGGTAGTTGATTGTATCTTCCAGGTGGTCGGTAACTTCTGGTTTGGTGGTATCTACCTCCAGCTCAACCTCCACCACAAACCTTGTTCCTATGATCTGTTCTTCATGAAAGCAACCATGATAAGCAAAGAACTCCATCCCTTCCAGCAAGATTTTTCCCATGTTCCTTTTTTTGAACTTTCGAAATTAGGTAATTCCCGCGAAACTGACCTTCAGTTGCTTAAAATTCTGTAAGTTTGCCGGCTAAATTAATTTTAAGAAGTTGGTTATGAACGAGTCGAAAGATAATCAGAATGAGAAGCCTGCAAGATCGCTCAATTTCATAGAAGAGATCGTTGAGAAGGATATTCGTGAGGGTAAGAATGATGGCCGTGTCCACACCCGGTTTCCTCCTGAACCTAACGGATATCTCCATATTGGACATGCCAAATCGATTTGTTTGAACTTCGGGTTAGCCGCTAAGTATCATGGCCTGTGTAACCTTCGTTTTGATGATACCAATCCGGTGAAAGAAGAGGTAGAGTATGTGGATTCAATTATGGAAGATGTTCGTTGGCTCGGATTTGACTGGGGCGACCGTCTCTTTTATGCTTCCGATTACTTTGAACAACTATACGGATATGCTGTCATCCTGGTTGAAAAGGGAAAGGCTTACGTATGTGACATGCCTGCCGGGGAGATCAGCGCTACGAGGGGCTCCCCTACCCGTCCGGGAAAGGAGAGCCCGTTCCGGAACCGGACAGTGAAAGAAAACCTGGATCTGTTTTCCAGGATGCGTGCCGGTGAATACCCGGACGGATCCCGGGTTTTGCGTGCCAAAATTGATATGACTTCCCCAAATATGCACCTGCGGGATCCAATCATTTACCGGATCCTCCACACCCCCCATCACCGAACCGGGGACACCTGGTGTATCTATCCTATGTATGACTTTGCGCACGGAGAGTCGGACTCTATCGAACAGATTACCCACTCAATCTGTACCTTGGAATTTGAGGTCCATCGCCCGCTTTACGACTGGTTGATCAGGGAGATTGGAATTTATGCACCAAGGCAGATTGAATTTGCCCGCCTGAACCTCAGCTATACGATCATGAGCAAAAGGAAACTGCTGGAGCTGGTAAAGGAAAACTATGTAAAGGGTTGGGATGATCCACGAATGCCGACTATTTCAGGATTACGCCGCCGTGGTTTTACGCCGGAATCAATCCGCAACTTTGCAGAAATTATCGGTGTTGCCAAACGCGATAACGTGATCGATGTCAGCCTGCTGGAGTTTTGCATCCGTGAAGATCTGAATAAAAAAGCTAACCGGGTGATGGGCGTGCTCAATCCGGTAAAGATCATCATCGATAATTATCCGGAAGATCTGGTTGAGGAGATGGAGGCAATGATGAATCCCGAAAACCCGGAAGGAAGAACAAGGAAAGTCCCGTTTTCAAAGGAACTTTACATTGAGCGTGACGACTTCATGGAAGATCCGCCCAAGAAATTTTTCCGATTGGCTCCGGGACGAGAGGTCAGGCTGCGCGCAGCCTATATAATCAAATGCGAAAGCGTTGAAAAAGATCCGGTTACACAGGAAATCACGGCAATACACTGTACCTATGATCCCAATACAAAGAGTGGTGGACCAGACAGCAACCGGAAAGTTAAAGGTACACTTCATTGGGTTTCGGCTGCTCATGCCATTGAAGTTGAAGTCAGGTTGTATGACAGGCTTTTTACAATTCCTGAACCGGATGATGCAGAAGAGGGAAAAAGCTTCATAGATTACCTGAATCCCGATTCGCTGAAGGTGGTTAATGGATATCTGGAACCGTCGGTTAAAGATTCAAAGGCTGGAGATAATTACCAGTTTGAAAGGTTAGGCTACTTTGTAGTGGATAGCGATAGCCGAACCGGTACACTGGTTTTTAACCGGGTAGTACCACTACGCGACTCCTGGGCAAAGACAGGGATCTAAAAATAACTTGTGTAGTGTTTCCCACT
>CALCGJ010000144.1 GCA_937900965.1 uncultured Bacteroidota bacterium
GCAGTTGGCAGTTGGCAGTTGGCAGTGGGCAGTGAGCAGTTGCCAGTTCGTAGTTTCAGGTTGATTTTTGTGCATATAATTCATTACTTCTCAATTGGGAATAAAGCTGTTTCGACGAGTTCGCAGATGATATGTCCGATCATGATGTGCGACTCCTGGATACGGGGTGTATCGGACGATGGAACGTTGATCAGATAGTCACACTTGTTTTTCATATTGCCTCCTGAAGCGCCGGTCATTGCAATTGTTATCATCCCCAACTCGTTTGCAGTCTCAAAGGCTTTGATAATGTTTTTGGAATTTCCGGAAGTTGAGATACCGAACAGGATGTCTCCCTCTTTCCCACTACCCCTGATAATCCTCGAATAAACTTCATCGAAAGAGTAATCGTTAGCAACTGCAGTGAGGTAGGAAGTATTGACATGCAACGCTTCTGATGGTAATGGCGGCCGGTCATAATAAAACCTTCCCGAAAACTCTGCTGCAAGGTGTTGTGCATCGGCTGCACTGCCACCGTTACCGCAAAAAAGCACTTTGTTGCCGTTACAAAAAGATTCTGTGCAATGGAGGGCCACCTCCCTGATGAGATCCAACAGAGCCTTATCAGCCAGTATTTTCTGTTTGACCTCTATACTGTCTTTGATTGATTCTGAAATACGCATATACGGTTAGTTTAAAATAAAAATACAGCGCCCTCTATAATCAGAATAATAGCTATTAAACCCAGATACGCATATTTGTTCCCAAAATTCAACGTCCATCCAAATAATGGATTCTGTTTAGGAACTATTATTCTTGGGTCGCTACTATTAACATAAAAAATCCCTTTCCAATTAGCTGGGTTTTTACTCATTAAATTGTAATGTTCTTTTTTATCTTTTTGTTCCACATTTTTTATTATTGGTAATAGTTCAATGATGTTGTCTTTAATTGGGTATAGCGCGCAATTATATTTCCTTAACAATATCGTCCAGCGACCTCCTCTTCAGGTGGCTCGCCGGATCATCTGGTTCATTTGCCGGATACCCCAGTGAAAGATAGGCTATTGGCTCAAGACTGGAAGGAAGGTCCAGGATTTCGGAACAGGCAACTGCATCGAAGTTGCAGATCCAGCAGGTTCCCATATCCTGTTCTGCCGCTGCTAATGTAACATGATCAATAATAATGGAGACATCGATATCGGTATGGTCCTTGCCGTCACTTCGTTTCCACCCGATTGAGTGGTCTCCGCAGAAAACAAGCACTACAGGGGCCTGTTTAAACCACTCCCGGTTATAAGTTGAAGCCAGCTTTATTCTCAATCCGGCATCCCTGACCACGAAAATTTTCCAGGGCTGATAATTTGCCGCCGAAGGAGCAATTCTACCGCATTCAAGCAGGTAATTCAACTTCTCCTCTTCTACCGGTCTGTCGGAATAGCTCCGGACCGAATATCTTTTTTTTGCTAATTCTAAAAATGTCATAGTTTTTTCTCTAGTTTAATTCGTCACTTCCCGATTTCACCATCGCACCACTGCACCATGGCACCACATTATATGGTCCATGTTCTGAGACCTTTTCCCGTAAACTCATACCGTTTTGTCTGACCTCCGAATTTATCCAGGGCCCGGATCACCCGGGAACGGGTATTTTCGGGACAGTAGAAAAACATAAATCCTCCCCCGCCTGCTCCTGAAACTTTTCCACCAAGTGCTCCGCTGCTTATTGCTGCTTCATAGATCTCATCAAGCATGGGATTAGAGATTCCTTTGGCCATCTTCTTTTTAAACTGCCAGCCAAAATCGAGGATCTCTCCTATCCGGTTAAGATCTCCCTTCAGGATAGCCTCTTTCATCATGACCGACTGCTCTTTTAACTTGTGCATCGCCTCCAGTGACTGTTCATTCCCGGCCATAACATTCTTGCGCTGCTCTTCGATTATGGTGCTTGATAAACGGCTGGTCTCAGTATGGTAGAGGATGAGGTTGTGAGCCAACTCATCCAGGTATCTATTCCTTATCCGCAAAGGATTCACGATTACTTTGTCATCTTTGAAGAACTCCATATAGTTAATCCCTCCGAATGTAGCGGCATATTGATCCTGTTTCCCGCCGGCCATATTCAGATCTATCCGTTCGATCTCGAATGCAAGGTGGGCCAGGTCATATTCACCGAGCGGAAGGTTAAGCCACTCTGAGAAGGCGCCCAGAACAGCTACTACCAATGTGGAGGATGTTCCCAATCCTGATCCGGGAGGGGCATCTACATAAGTTGACAATTCGAAAGAGAGTGGTTTGTGTGAAAAATCACGGACAATCCGGTTGTAGATCCCTTTGATCAGGTCCAGCCGACCATCCAGGGGTAGCTGATCCGTGGCATCAAACTCAAGCACCTCAGGTTTATCCAGAATATTGAGGATGATCTTCCCATTATTTCTGGGCCTGATAGTTGCCATTGCATACATGCTGATTGTGGCATTCAGGATGGCTCCGCCATAGAGGTCAGAGAATGGGGCTACATCAGTACCTCCACCGGCAAGACCCAGGCGGAGAGGTGCTTTGCTTCGGATTATTCGGTTATCAGTCATATGGTCATTCAGTCTTTTGCTGCCCCTAAATCCCAGTTTGCTTCTCCCGAGTACTCGGGATCGCAAGGGGACTTACTCCCCTTCGGGGCTTTGGGGTTAAAGATATTTTTTTTCGTTGGGTTCCAACATTTGCCGTCTCACGTCTTACGTTTCACGTTTCACGTACTAGTAACGTATCAACAGCGTCCAACATTTTACTCCAGCTATATTTTTCTTTTTCTGCAGCTACTTCAGCCGAAAATTCCTTCTCTTTACTTTCCTGATAATATTTAATTATGGCATCCGCTATCAGCCTTGGATCCGCATCTACCACGTAACCGGCTTTCCCATCAGGGACAAACTCTGCCAGACCTCCCACATCCGTAATAACCATTGGCTTGTTGAAATGGTATGCGATCTGGGTAACCCCACTCTGGGTTGCACTTTTATAGGGTTGTACTACCAGATCAACCGCGCAGAAGTAATCCCGTACTTTGGAGTCTGGAATAAAGTTGTTGCTCATCACCACCAGATCACCAAGATCATTTTCGTTGATGATTTTTAAATATGGCTCTGGTTCACAGTAAAACTCTCCTGCAACCAACAGCTTAATCTTCAATTCTTTGATTTCCGGATCAGCAATCGCGTTTAACAACAAATCAAGTCCTTTGTAATCCCGGATGAAACCAAAAAAGAGGATATACCGAAAGGCAGGATCAAGACCCAGTTTTTCAATGGCTTCCCGTTTCGGGATAGGATCTCCAAAATGATCATATAGTGGGTGGGGAGAAAAGATTTTTGGTTTTTGTTGATCAAATTGTTCCAACTCCTTCAACACAGATCGGGACATGGCTACAAATCCATCAACCGAACCGACAAACCAGGATGCCAGCATCTTGTCGCCAGCTCTTTTCTCGTGTGGAATAATATTATCAATGATGCTGATGATTCTTGTATGCTTATTCCTGCGAATGACTCGACAGATTGTCCCAAGGCACGGTGCCATAAAGGGCATCCAGAATTTGACAATAACAAGATCAGGTCTCATCTTACGAATCACATTTCCGATTCTGATCCAATTTAAGGGGTTGATGGAATTGACACAGGTATGTATCACCAGGTTTCCCGGAGCTGGTTCATCAGAATACTGAGATTTCCCGGGGAAAAGAAATGAAGGATATTGGAGACTGAAAGAGTAAATGCTCACCTCCTCCCCATGGAGCTGATATTCGGTGGCTAATCGTTCATTATAAGCAGCAAGACCTCCCCTGAGCGGATGTGCTGAACCTATGATTACGATTCTCCGGGGATTCGTCATGCTATTCTGGTTTACAGATGTTCCCTTAATCAAGGTTTTTTTTCGTCTCGATCAGGTATGTGTTGCGGTCGGTGGCACTCCGGGATATCATTTCTCCAAGGAAACCTGCCACAAAGAGTTGGGTGCCAAGGATCATAGCCAGCAATCCGAAATAGAAAAGAGGCCTCTCGGTCATCTTGTACCCTTCAAAGAATACTCGTTCATAGGCCAGAAAACCTGCTATGCCGAAGCCAGCAATGAAGAGCAGCGTTCCCCACAAGCCAAAAAAGTGCATTGGGCGTTTTCCAAAGCGGGATGTAAATGTGATGGAGAGCAGGTCGAGGTACCCTTTGAAAAAGCGGTCAGGACCGTATTTCGTTTTTCCGTATTTCCTTTTCTGGTGCTGCACTACCTTTTCCCCGATCTTTGTAAAACCTGCCCATTTGGCGATTACCGGAATATACCGGTGCATCTCTCCAAAAACTTCGATACTTTTCACAACATCACTGCTGTAGGCTTTCAGACCGCAGTTGAAGTCGTGCAGTTTAATCCGCGACATCCTGCGGGTGGTCCAGTTAAAAAACCGGGTCGGAATTGTTTTAGAAACCGGATCATGCCTTTTCTTTTTCCATCCTGACACCAGGTCGTATCCCTCTTCAACGATCATCCTTCTAAGCTCCGGGATTTCATCTGGATTATCCTGGAGATCGGCATCCATCGTGATCACAACCTTACCTTTGGAAGCGGCAAACCCACAGTTCAGAGCAGCTGCTTTGCCATAATTCCGGCGAAACTTGATGCCTTTGACGGAGGGATTGTTTTCACCCAGCTGATTTATCACAGCCCAGGATTCATCACGGCTTCCATCATCAATGTATATCAGCTCATAGTTCAGGGCATGCTCTTTCATCACCCGATCTATCCACTCCGATAATTCGGGCAGAGACTCGGCTTCATTCAGAAGTGGAACAACAACAGATATCTCCATTCAGTTTTAGTTAGATGGCTGATGAGGTCAGTGTTTTATCCTCTTTTTTCAGGAAGATGGAGGTGATCAGAGCGACAACTGTGCCTATCAGTAACTGTGAAATAAATCCCCAGACTGACATCCAAACCGGTGTCATAAAGGCAGCGCTCATTTGCATAGCCTGATCAATTTGCTCTTCCGACATCTCAGGGCTTCTTTCCATAGCCTGTTGACGACTCATCTCAATGATCTCCTGTACAACTTCAGGAGCTATCATTGCAAAGAAAAAGTAAGCATAAATGCCCGCGAAAAGTGTAGCAAAAAGGACAATCATAAAGCTTGTGGAAAAAGCTTTGCCATAAGACATGAAACCACCTGACAGTGTTTTCCTGTATTCAATTGTTCCCCAAATCATCGCTCCGACTAAGAATAAATATCCGATCCAGCTGACAGTTGTATTAAGACTCATGTCCATAAGGTAGAGGATCAGGCTGTAGATAATCATTAGAACACCGGCTACAATACCCCAGGTAAGGCCGTTCATGGTTACTGATTTTGGTTTTTCTTCCATGTTTTTTGGTTTTTATAATCGTACACGCAAACATACAAAAAAAAAAATTCTCTACCTTTGCAGCGGGTAAGTCTTATACGACCAGCTCCTGTCTAACTCCCCCAGGTTCGGAAGGAAGCAAGGGTACGATGGTTGAGCGGTGCGATATAATGGCTTACCCTTTTTTTATTGCCATAAATTGCCATGAATTGCCATAGATTGCCATAGATTACCATGAATCGCTGTCAATCTGTATCTTTGCAATTCGTAAATCGTAAATCGTAAATCATAGATGCTAATACGGGTTCATCCTGACAATCCAGGGGAAAGACATTTGAAGATCGTCACTGAATGTCTGCTTGATGGCGGTGTGATTATCTATCCAACAGATACGGTATATGCCATGGGATGTGATATCACAAAAATCCGTGCTGTAGAGCGGGTTGCACGGATCAAAGGGGTGAAATTGGATAAGGCCAATTTCTCTTTGATCTGCAGTTCATTAAGTCAGCTTGCTGATTATACCCGACCGATCGACAATCACATATTCCGGATCATGAAACGGGTATTGCCCGGCCCCTATACATTTATCCTCAACGCTAACAACAATGTTCCACGTTTCTTTCAGAGTAAAAGGAGGACCGTTGGCATCAGGAATCCGGATCATCTTGTTCCGGTTCAACTCGTTGAACAGCTTGGGAATCCTATCATGACAACCTCTCTCCATCATGAAGATGAGATCATTGATTACCTGACCGATCCGGAAGACATCTACGAGAGGTTCAGTAACCTTGTGGATATCGTTATTGACTCAGGTCATGGTGGCATCACTCCATCAACAGTAGTGGATTGTACACATGATGAGCTGGAGGTTGTGCGGGAGGGACTTGGCGATACAGGACTACTTCAATAATGAACATGAATGAGCATGAATGACGAACCAGAGCGAAGCGGAGCTAATGACATGATTTTTGGATCTTGCATTTTGATTTCAGAATATAGAGTTGTATTTTTGCACGCTCAAACGAGGTTGACTCGCTAGCTCAGTTGGTAGAGCATAGCCCTTTTAAGGCTGGGGTCCAGGGTTCGAGTCCCTGGCGGGTCACAGAACAAAGTACGAAGTACGAAGTCAGAAATTAGAACTGGAAGTACGAAGTTTGAAGTTAGAAGCAGAAAGCCGCCAAAAGAGATTTGGCGGCTTTTTTTTTGCCAAACCCGAATCCAGCCTCCGGTTATTCAATCACCAGCTTCCCCGTAGTGATCCCTGTAATTCCAACAGCTTTCCAGATATACATGCCATTGGGTAAACCTTGCCGCTTAAGAATATAAGGACTGGATGTGATGATAGTTCTGAAGACCTCTCTGCCGAGGAAATCGAAGAGGTAAAATTCAATAATCTGGTTGTTATGTAGGGTCAATTCATGAATTGCCCCTACTATCTCAATTTTTGCCTGGGTGTGGAGGGGATTGGGGGAGATCGTTAGCTCCAAATTAAATCCCTTATCCAGGATGGATAGTGTATCACAAGCAACCTCAACTTCTTCTTGACTGTTACAACCATGTGCATTGTCGTGGATATCAATTGTTCCACCTGGGATTGCTAAATAGTCACAGATGCTTTTTGCTTCACAATGTGACAACAAATTATTATTAAGAATGTATAAGCCAGTTATTGTTGAGGAATCAATGTTATTTAACCCTGTTAAGTTATTAAGAACATCGTTATTATTTAATATAATTTGGGCCCCAATAGAAGTTAGATTGTAAAGATTCTGTATAGATGCCAGAGAATTATTATCTGTAATCGCTAGAGATCCACCGATTGAAGCTAAGCTGGCAAGTCCAGTGATATTGGTCAGTGCATCGTTACTATATAAAAACAAGTCTCCGCCAATTGTTGTCAGATTATCAAGTCCAGTCAGAGATATCAAATTTTCGTTATTCCCAATGCTAAGTATTTCACCTATAGAAGTTGTATTTTCAAACCCAGTAAAATTTCCAAGAGAACAATTAAGCCAGATTTCAAACTCTCCCCCAATGGAAGATAAACTTTGGAGTCCTAACAAGCTGATCAAGCTATTATTAGAAATGATTTTAACATTACCGTCGATACGAGTTAAATTATCTAGTCCATTAAAGTTTGCTAGGTTGTGACATCCTTCAATCCAAAGGAATCCCTCAATAATAGTAACTGAGTCAAGCCCGATAAAACTAGATAAATTAGTGTTAAATCTACAGGCTACATCTCTGGAAATAGTATCCAAACCCTCTAACCCTGTGAGGTTATATAATGAGTCATTATTAAAAAGGTATAAAATCCCCCCTAATGATATCAGGTTGTCAAGCCCAGATAAATTTGATAAACTAGTATTCGCAATCCAAAGATCCCCAGCAATTGAGGTTACAACACTCAGGCCATTTAAGCTATTAATATCGGTTCCTGTAATAGTAACGAAGCCTCCAATTTCAGAGCAACCTGGATTGTTAATCTGAAAACTATTAATCTGATTCTGTGTTGAAAAGGAGATTCCATGCGGAAGGCATCCCTGGGATGAGGCTGTGTATGATAGAAGTAGCAGCACTAATAGGATGAGGATCTGCTTTATATTGTCTATATTTAGGATCAATGCCATGTTTATTGCTTAATGAATTTCCCGACCTGCACCCCATTCTCTCCGACCAGCTTCACGACATAGACTCCGCTTGGCAGGGTACTGATATCAATCTGAGTCTTAGGATCAATGAGTTCTCGATGAAGGAGTTCCTGACCACTCAGGTTCAGGATGGTAAATTGGTCATGATCAGGTGTTTCGATGGTTATAAAATTGGAGGAAGGGTTTGGATAGATCGTTAATGGACTAATCGTGGGTTCTGAAATGCCAACATAAGGAGCGCAAGAGTTTCCGTAAACGTAAAGCGGAACATCATCCTCTATTACACAGTGCAACTCTCGCCACCACCATAATCCTTGACAAATGTAAGAACCGTAAAATCCACATTCATGACCGATACTTTCTGTTATTGTAGCATAGCCGTAATCAAATACTATCTTTTTTCTAAGTTCTCCATTCTCCAAAGCTACTGTTGATACCTCAGTAACAACCCTATACTCCATTAATCCTAATACATAATCAGAAAACATGGTATCTCCAACCTCAAGCGAAAAGTCAAATTGCAAATATTCAGGAGGATTATAATTCGTATCATAAATATATACTCGTTGTGTGATGGTGTCTTCTCTCATTAAAATATAACTCAACCAAGGAATCGTATCGACAACATACGGAGGACAAAAATCAGGAGGAGGTGTTGTTGAGAGGATGTAGTAACCATAGATTTTGTTATAAGTTGTGTTATCAATCACGGTATCCTCACCAAAAAAGGATCTACTGGCATTACAGTCGCAGATACACCCCATTGCTCCATTATATACATCCCAGTAAGTATTCGGTCTTATGAGCGGATGATATTCCTGGGCAGGAAGAACAAACGGGAGCAAGCAAATTAGAGTGAGCCAGGCTCCTGGTGAAATTCGTCTTGTTTCTCTTGTAGTATTCATTCTCAGGTTTTGTTTGCCCCGCCTGGGCGGGTGTTCACTTGTTCTTAGGTTTAGATAGGACCCTGACTGGCATTGCAATCGTTTTTGCAACCTTAACCCCTTCCTTTTCAGCAGGGATCCATTTAGGCATCAGGGAAAACACCCTCAGCATCTCTTTGTCCAGAACATCATTGAGTCCATGCAACACTCCAACCTTTATTGATCCTGATGTATCAACCGTTATCTGCATGAAGATTCTTCCATTAGTCCCTGGTTGAATAAGTGAATCCTGGAAATTCTGACTGATAAATAAATAGAGTTTCTCACCTCCACCTGGATATGAAGGCTCCTCAGGATTTGTGCCACATCCTTTGACAGAGGATTTGATATTTATGAGACTGTCAGTCTGTGTATAGCAAGCTAAACTTGCACCAGAGAATAGAATGATCATGATTAGATTTCTCATAGTTTATTGCTTTACAAACTTACTAACCTGCACCCCCTTCTCCCCAACCAGTTTTACAATATAAACCCCGTTTGGCAGACTACTGATATCGATTCTTGCTTTGGGTTCAGTGATTCCCAGGTGCAGGAGTTTCTGGCCACTTAGATTCAGGATGGAAACCCGTCCATGGGAGGATGTTTCGATGGTGATGTTGGTTGAGGCTGGATTTGGATAGATATTAACATCATGCAGATCATTCTTTGAGACATCGACAAACCAAAACTCACAATCATCACCCCATAGGTTTACTGAGTTCTCTTTTACACAAAAAAAACCTCCATCCCATTCAAATGAAACAATAGGTTCACACAATCCATTTGATCCTCCTATACTTTCTATATAATAACTGGAATTTGGCATATAATTCTCAAAAACGAATTTCTTCCTTATTTCACCGTTTAGTAAACTTATATTTACGATGGTGTCAAGAATCAACTCAGTTCCATATCCAGTATAAGTTGAATGGAGCGTATCTCCTGGGAGCAAAGAGAAATCGTAAAGGATTTGGTCTCCTTCATTGAAATTGATATAAACCTTTTTTGCAATTGTATCTTCCCGTAGGTAGTAGTAAGTTGGATAAGAGATGGTATCTATTGTGAAAGGGGGGCAGAAAAGTGGATTTTGAGAATGAAACGGATATGCTTTTATGATGATATAGGTGTGCCCATCTATTATTGTGTCTTGATTATCAATATACTTTCTATGTGCATAATTATAGCATCCAATATTTGGGTAGCTGATAAAATGATCATCCCAATAAGTATTGATCCTTAATAATTTATTATAGTTTTGAGTATACGCTATTGAGGAAAGAATGATAAGAATCAGGGTAGCGATTTGTGTTTTCATGATGACATGTTTACTGCTTTACAAACTTACTAACCCGTACCCCCGTTCTACCCACTAGCTTTAGGATATAGACTCCGCTGGGGAGTCTGCTGACATCAATCTGAGTCTTGGATTCGGTAATTTGGCGGGTGATGAGTATTTGACCATTAAGGTTCAGGATGGACAGGTGACCTTCGCCAGCCTTTTCGATAGTGATGTAAGTGGAAGCTGGATTGGGATAAATCAAGATCTCGTTTTGTTGAGTCGGAGTGTCTTCAATCGGAACCAATGTAGTGCAATCGGTCGAGATGGGTGTCCCCCAGGTTTCAGAGCCTTTTTTATAGTAGACAAGGCTTTCTTCCCAGGAATAATCAGACGGAAAACTAAAACCCCTTTCATACTCATACGTGCACCCTAAACCTTCGCCAAACCTACGGGTAATGATCGGATATTGATACCAGTTTTTTATTACCCAACAACTTAGTGTATCAATATACTTATAATAATCATATACAATCTCTTTCACCCGTCTTCCCTTATAATGGTTGTAGAACCAATTGTACTTATGAGCTTTAACTGGAGAATTAGGGTAGAAAGATTGTGGAACTTGATCAAAAGAGCTTAGAGGATTCACCCCCCAAAACTGATACCGTACCCATGATGTGTCATGTTCCCACCAAAATACTGGCCCCCCAACTCCATATGAAACCCATTCCTCACAACGTTCAATGTAGTAATCAACCGAATCACTCCCATATTGAATCTTTTCAAGAACTTTTTCTATTATGTTATCACTTGCCCAACCACCATATCCCTGTCCAACTTTATAAAAATGAAACTCATCTCCGACATCAAACGTTATAACTTCTGTCCACGAGACCTGCTGAATCCCTAATGCAGGATCTGTTTTTCCTGCAAGTAGATATGTATTTGTGTCTGACGGGAAGTTTCTCAAATCATAGATCCGTGCAAATCCGTATTGCTGGCTAAGTAGGATAATTTTCTGATTAAAGATATGAGAAATGTTCACCTGATTGGAATCCTTTGCCTGAAGTTGGACTAGTTTCACTGAATCAACAATGCCAAGTACTGTATCGTTATATTGGTATAGAACGGTAGCCTGAATGTACTCCCCGTAGTCAAGATGGAACATTTCCCAGGTATCATTCACCAGTGCCATGGTGCTGAAAAAGATGGTATCATTATTCCTGTTAAACAACCAGAACAAGCCGTTACCTTTCTTAACTACCTTGTCCCCTAAAATTCCGCTGTCTGTAGTGTCAATACAGTCTATTGCCCCAAACTCCTGAACATTTGGGAAAGAGAAGTAGGTAGTGTCTTCTGTGCCTGGAGAGTAGATTGAGTCCCATCGAATACCTCGTTGTTGCAAATCGTACCTGTTGAAGATAGTGGTTCCCGGAGAACAGATGTTTTGCCAGTTTTGTGCCGGGAGAATCAGAGGTGTGAAAAGAATCAAAAGATAAAGGATTCGTTTCATGGAATTTAGCATTTACTCCATAAAGATACAACCAAAATCAATAATTAGGTTAATGTTGTTAAAAAAATATCCATTATGTGCCAATTGATATCCGCTTAGTACTGCTGGCTTGTTATAAACTAAAAAAACATTTTCTTATTAACTTGGCTTTGGATGCACGTTACTCTCATGTAAGATTTTTTTGCAAATTCCATCTATCATACATATTTTCACAACCTGATAGCACCATTCTGTGCCTAATGGCAATCAATGGGAATAAACCACAAAGATGTATAGCAGAGCAATCGTAAGAACACCCGGAAAGAGTATGGTAAACGGATTGACCTCAGCAGGACTGGGACTTCCTGACTATGACCTGGCACTTGATCAACATGCTGAATATATAAGAGCACTTGAAGCGTGTGGGTTAGATGTTCTGGTACTGCCTGCTGATGAAGGTCATCCCGATTCAACGTTTATTGAAGATGTCGCATTGCTTACCGGAAAATGCGCGATTATCATGAATCCCGGAGTCGCCTCCCGAAAAGAGGAGCCTGCTGATATGAGAACAGTGTTAATGGATTACTTCTCCTATATCCATGAAGTCAGAGATCCCGGAACGGCTGAAGCGGGAGATATCATGATGGTGGGCACACATTTTTATATCGGTCTGTCAGCAAGGACAAATGAGAGAGGCGTAAGGCAGGTGATCGGATATCTTGAACAACATGGCTACAGTGGGTCCGTGATAACCCTGAAAAACGTACTTCATCTGAAAACCGGATTAGCATACCTGGAACGAAACAACCTGGTGGCCAGTGGTGAATTTGTGTCGAATGAAGCGTTTCAACAGTTCAACATTCTGACAATAGATTCTGATGAGAGTTATGCTGCAAACTGCATATGGGTCAATAACCGGGTACTGGTACCTACCGGCTTCCCGAAAACCCGAAAGGCTATAGAAGATGCGGGATACCTCATAACAGAGATCAATGTCTCAGAATTTCAGAAACTTGATGGCGGTCTGAGTTGCCTGTCGCTCAGGTTTTAAATGATCCGGAATCCAGGATCCAGGATCTAGGATCCAGGATCTAGATCCAGTCATCCAGTTATCTGATTATCACCAGCTTCCTGACAATAACCTCCTGGTCTGTCTTAATGATAACATGGTAGAGTCCCTGAGATGCAGACGGAGTGTCGATCCGGTACTCCGTTTTTCCCTCCAGCACCTGGTTGAGAATGACAGTACCATTGAGATCCTGTACGGTAAGATCCATTCTTCCATCCTGGTCCCCTGATGGAACAATCTTAAAGGAACCATTATTGGGATTCGGATAAATACGAAGTTCGCTGTTGGGGGTTTCATTGAGGCCTACCGGATAAGGAGCCTGCGTAACAGTAACTGTTTGCATGGGGACACCATCACCTTCGACCGTAATGGTTGCTATCCTTTCCACCATGGTCGTGTTTTCCACATATGAGGCATAAATGGTATCGTCGCTGCTTCCCGAAGGTGTCACGGTACACCAGAGTGCATCGCTGACAGCGGTCCAGTCAATATTGGAGGTCACGTAAAATTCTGTAATTCCAATCGGAGCATCTACATCCTGGTTGGAAGGAAGGACGGCAAGCGCTGGTAAAGCATCGGTTGTGAACTCCAGGACTGAACCTGAGGCTGTGCCTGCTGTATTGGTTGCAATAATTTTAAAATAATAGATCTGGTTGCTGGTTAGTCCCAGGATATCTGCACTAACCTCAACATCAAGGGTATCAGATCCGGCCGACATTTCATCCGTGGAATCAGATAATGCTGCTGAATCAATTCCATACCTGAAAAAGTAGGTGGTTGCCTCTCCCTGTGGATTAACTGTGCCGTTGAGTGTAGCTGAGTCGAATCCGATGTTGGTCGCAGGCAGAGTAGCAACAGGAGGTCCTGTAACAAACTGGAACGAAGCAATCCGGGTTTTCCTGCTTCCTCCGGGTCCGGGATACTGAGTAGTAAACCAGAAAGTCTCATCGTCAGCCGGGTCGACCGACATCAGTGCGTAATCCCCCCACCGGTTAATACCGTTCTGTGAATTACTGCTGTTGAAAATAGTATCTTCGGGAATATCCAGTATTCCTGTAGCGTTTGTATATTCAGAAGGAGATTGTCCGCAATACCGGATACTCGGGTTGAGGGTTGAACTGGAGATAGAGTAACCCAGGGCAATTTTATCACTTCCATTCAGCATGATACTACCCATCCAGCGGCTGTCGCTGTCAGGGGCATAGGTTCCCTGCTGGCGAACTGACCAATCTCCTGTTGTCCGGCGCAACTCATACCAGCGGATGCCGGCAAGACCGGAGGCATCAACTTTAACGGTGTGGCACAGTACCATTGTTTCGTATGTGCCAAAATTCCGGTATTGAGGTGCATTCATCACCACCTGGGGGATGGCATCCAGTTTCTGGCTGGTCCCCTTTTGAACAATGTTGTTCCAGTTGGGGCCAAAGTTGGCATTGAACGGGAGTACGTCAATCTGCTGGACACGGTTAAAAGTCGAAGCCGATGGTGTACTCCAGTCAACAGCAAGTTCGTAGACCCAGAGCTGGTCAGAGCCTCCACCCAATGCATCGTCGTTGAAGGCAATGTACAGTCCGGGGGATCCCAGCGGAGCAAAATCACCATCATTGTCAAGTGGAGGAACACACATGAATCCATCCGATGAGGCAGGTCGCCAGGGGTTGTTGAAGCCCACCAGCTGGGCTGTCCCGCCAGATAGCATAGGTTCACGCTCCATGACATAAATATCGTTGCCGTTATTGTTATTATCACCCATGTAATAGCCATCCTGCCAGATGCCGAATTTTGGATAATCAGGGAAGCCAGCCACCTGGAAAGAGTATTGATGCCATGTACCCGTGGGGTCATTCGTGGTGGAAACAGCCATAAGCATGTATTTTGTGGAACCGAGTGAAAACTCTGTAACCAGCCATCGATCAGCCTCTTCGTCGTATAAAATGATCGGATCACCATCGTTGCGGTTGGCTCCCGGCACACTTCCAAACAGCTGATTCAGGTTAGTTGGTCCGGCAACAAGAGTTCCGGTTTTATCATAAATTGTATATACAGTGTTGATTGTCTGCATGAAGTGATTGGGACCGGCACATCCATTGTCATCCGGTGGGTAATATGGGGAGTTTGCTCCGTTAAAATTTACGATTGGGGACCTGAAAGCCTTGGAGTCACCCATGAAATTCTGCCATGCAGGATCATTCCCTTTTGGAAGAGCAGTAGATTCAAACGGATAGTTCCTGTATTTCAGGCTTTCATTGAACTGCTTTTCCTCTGCTTTCTTCTCTATTGACAGATACTCCTGCCTGGACATAGGTGGAATGTCACGCAGTGGTCTGCTGATGCCGTAGTACGTGCCGGTCACAATTTCTGTCGGGTTCACAGGGATATCCTGGGACTGGATTGCACCAAAGGAGATGCAGAAAAACAAAGTAAACAGAATGGTTGTTGCTTTTTTCATAAAGAGAAATTGATTGGAAACCAGGTTTCTAAATTGACGTTTTGCCGCAGCAAAGATAAATATTTCATTAATATATCGTTGTAAATCGATGTAAAAAAGAAGCTGTCTTAATAGCGATTAAAGATATTAGCACCAAGGCTTTGAGACCTACGTCAATGACACAACGTGTTTGGATTGATTATTCTTTAAAACGACCTGGATGCGGTTGACACAGCCCTCTTAAGATCGTTAATATGGTTTATCAGCTCCTTGATCTCCTGGGCGGAGAGCGACCTGCAAGGTGAGATATCCCTGGCTTGCCTGAGTGCCCGCTTCACTAATTCCCCACAGGATTTCAGCAATGAATTAAGCCGGGCCGGACTGGCCTTTCGTTTACTCAGGAGCTCCTGGAAGTCATTAAAATTGTTAATAGCACGGGCAAAGGTTGTGGAAGATTCATTATAGTGGGATATCTCCCGATTGCACTTCATGTTGCTTAAATAATCAGAATACCTCCGGTACATCCTGATAATCTCCCGCCGATTGGCATGGGTTGCCTCTGCTCTTCTCAACGTACTTTCTGCTCTGTCAATTTCGTCCTGTGTGTAATAGAGATCGAGGCTGTCGGAGAAATTGTACCAGGTTTGCCGGTCTCCTTCTCCTTCGATGAACTGGTCATGGGAGATTGGATATTCAAGCAACTGCCAGATGGGATCAAATGGCATATGGGATTCAATCAGGCTGTCCGGCGAAGCCATGAAGTATTCCGATGTGAAATTCTTCCTGTAGTTTCCTCTGCTCACGTATCCGCTCCCCCAGGTCACATCAATCAAATGCCATTTCCCGTCAATCTTCGCCACATTCCAGGCATGCCCCAGATCGGTTCTAAGATTGCCATTCACACGGTTATACCCGTGAACAGTAAGCGCTTTAATTCCCATTTGGTTGCAGATTGAGGTGAACACCTCTGCATATCCCTGGCAAACCGCGTTTTTTTTCTTCAATGTATAGAGAACAAAGTCGTCAATACTGTGAAACCGGCTCATCGTTTCTGCCTGCTTTCCATCGTATGAGATATTGTAAGCAATCCATGTGTAAAGCGCCAACACCTTGTCGCTCTCCTTTGGGAAATTTCCGGTCAGGTAAGCGGCGAAATCTTCCGGTGATTTTGTAACCGAAGATGGGATGGAAAGAGCCAGGGAGTCTGCGTTCCATCCTGATGCGACTGAATTAACAGTGGTCATCAGTACGATTCCGACAGTAAGAGTGGCTTGTTTTACTAAAAAGATGAAGATTGATCCCATCAGAGAAAGAAAGCTTTCGTTAATAACGCGATAGCCTGTGTCTCTATTTTGTCTGATCAATTTTAAATTTTTCCTATTTTTTTTATCCTGGTATCTAGATTAATTGATATTATCCGTAAATTCGTAATCTATTCGATATCATTAACATATTTTAAAACAGGAGACAATATGAAAACCAGAATGTTCATTAGTTTATTTTTTTTACCAATACTTTTTAGTTTTATAGCTATTCAAAGTTACAGTCAGGACAAAGGAAAATGGGTGGTTCCGGCAGAGTATAAGACCATGAAGAACCCGGTTGCCGTTGATGCTTCGAGCGTAGATCTTGGGAAAGATTTGTACGCTAAGTACTGCAAAGCCTGTCATGGAAAGACGGGTTTGGGTGATGGCCCAAAAGCAGCATCACTTGGCGTTTCAAGTGGGAATTTTACTACCAAAGAGTTCAAATCTCAACCTGATGGTGTACTGTTTTACATGGTTACAACCGGCAAGGACAAAATGCCTGGATTTGGGAAACCATTACCTGAAGATAATGACAGGTGGGCATTGGTGAACTATATGAAGACCCTGAAATAGACTGGGGGTTTGTCTAGTTTTGTCTTTTCTTCAATTTCTTCACATAATAAATAGATATCCCTATCGAGATGATGGCCAGGAAGAGGAATGCAACGATTCGGTAAATTAGTTCCACTTTGGCAAGGTCTACTGCGAACAGGTAAATAGCTGTTGCTATAAAACCGGCGAGTGCCATCCAGCGGTATTTCACACTTCGGAGCAACAGACTCAACGCAAAAAATACCACACCTGCCACTGTCCAGGAGAGGGTGATATATGGCCCCGGCACTGCCTGGTATAATGCATAGAGTGTTGTAAAAAAGAGAGTTAGAAGATACGTGTTCCGAATGAGTTCAGTTTCGATATTCAACCGTGCTTTCTGCCAATTAATCACTCTGACGGATAAAAATGCTACCAACGGGAAAGAGAAATTAATCAGGTTACTGGACTCCGAAGTTGCCAGGTATGATATAAGAATAGTCAAGAAAAGAAAGACATTCATCACGATGATAATCCGGGAACGATACCATATTGCAATGGAAACAACCAGGAAACTTTGAATTGAAAGAAGCAGGTATGCGCGAGGGAAATTATACAGGCCATAAATGGTGATGCTGATGGCAACAAATCCATAAAGAGCATATAATGCAGGTGAATATTTCCATGGTGAATATCGCTTCAGCAGTATTGAGAACGGAATGCAGAACAGAGTGATAGAGAAGAACAGCCAGATATAGTCATTGGGGAAGAATGCCACTACCCAGAGCCATAACAGCGCTGTGAAGAGCAATCCATTCACAAGTATAGCGATCAGAATAATTCGGTCGGGAAATTTTTCTCCCTTCGGTATCAGCGCTACCAGAGAGAAAATTGCTGCACAAGCCGCCAGGTACAGGTAACTATATTGATGAGTGGGCATTCCCTGAACCGGATTTCCCACCAGAGGATTGTTTAATATCCACATCAGAAGGGTAAAATAGGTCAGGAGGATCGTGATGATCAGGATTCTGTACCAGCCGAACCTGTAAAAGAGATAGAGGGTCCCTGCCCCTGCAATGGTTATGACAGGCAACATTATATGTGTTGTGTCACTGATGATTGCTGTGGAGATCATCATGATCAGGGCAAGTGATGCGTAGAATTCAGACTTTTTCCTGAATGCAAGGAGGACTTCGATTGCAATTACAACAAGGAGCAGGGCCACTCCGACTCCCTTCCAGGCTATAAGCGGATTGCCGGTAAAAAAATGGAGTCTCAGGGTGACATAGAATAGAAGGAGTTGTCCGAATACACCAAATAAAAAGGACATATACGAAAAGTTTTTTTCAACCCATCGTGAGAGCAGAAGGATTCCGCCAACGGCAGCATACCCAATCAGAGCTGCCAGCAGGGGTTGTTGAATATTAGTCATATACTGGGCCAGGAATATAATACCAAAAAACAGTACAATATTTCCCAACCAGGCCAATCCATACTCCCCGATCCTGGATTCGAGCAAGGATTCACCCGAATCGCCCATGTTCATGGTGATTCGTGGCATGGTTACCTCATCATCATCAGAATCATAGTGATATTCGCCTCTCTCCTGAGTGGATTCCAGTTTGGTCAGACGATTTTCCAGATTCACCAGACGTTGTTGAATCTGGGACAACACTTCGCTATCAGGAATTTTTATTTCAGACATTTGACCTCCTTTTTATAACTGAAACACAGTAATCTTATATGCACGACGTTATAAATGATAGTAATGCTTACCGAAAATTGAGAACCGGCAGATATGGTCGGATAGCAGGAAGAAATCAGGAAGCAGTATCCTGTGTCAATTTTTTATCTGGTTCTTTCTCAGGTTCCGGATGTCTTTTCCAGGGTGGTAACAACCACAACAGGAATGCCAGAATCGCAAAAGGAATTACAAACCAGAACCAAGCCATTAAATATCCCTCGGCTCCAATTAGCTGGCCTTTATATATGGTAAATCCATAAAAGCTCTTTGAGAATAACTGACCTCCAATGACCACATTCCAGCGCATGTAAAAGATCCCGAATAAAACCAACAGACTAATAATAAAATAGATTGTTTTACGCACCTTCACCGCAGGTTTATAAAACTGCATAAACCCAAGGGTTAATAACGGCACAAGAGTTCCCAGGAAAATCTGGAATACGAACATGCTAAAAAAGAGCTTACCGTTTACGAGCAGGTGAAGGATATCGAATGACTCTTCTGCCTCATAGATCCGGTGAATCTGATCCAGGGCTTCCAGTGAGAAATCCATGATCAGTATGTAGAAAAGAAACTTTCCTATGATATCCAATGCATTAATATCCGTAGTTACTTTTCGGATTCTGGAAACCACCATATAGATAAAAAGTACCAGAGCAATGCCGGAAACCATTGCTGAAAAGAGGAAAATAACAGGCATCAGAACGCTTGACCACCATGGATTTGCTTTTATTGAGCCAAAAATAAAACCAACATACCCATGTAAAAGAAAAGCAGACGGGATCCCGATAACAGTGATGATATAGCCGGCTTTATCATCAAACCGAAGGGCCTTGGGTGAGATATCCCGTGAGCCCAGGGTAAGGATCTGGTACATAAATCGTTTGAATCCCCTTGCTTGATCCAGCCAGAGGATCATATCGCGACGGTAGTCAAACCAGATCTCAAGAAGAAGCACAACCGTGAGATACCAGAGGTAAACGAACCCAAAGATAGCCATGGCAGAATTGAGATTGGGTGTCATCATGATCTCGAATGCCCTGAATGGTTTACCAAGATGGCTTACAAGCGGCATAACCGCAACAATTAGAAATGCGAGTGCAGTTAGCAACGCAAGATGGTATGTTGGGCGAAGTACTTTCACATTAAACACACGTTCCAGGGAAGCCAGGATAAAAGCTCCCGCCACCAACCCGGTGATAAAGGGATATTGTACAATAAGGACACTCCAGTAGAGTTCAATCTCATTTGGATAAATATATCCCTCAACCTGGGACAAGACCTCATAAAGTCGTTGAAAATGATGTTCCATATTATCTTACCTCCTCTTCAAGTGCATTATAATAAAGCTTAGGTCCGGTATTTAAATGAGGCTTCAGGAACCTGCAAGTATGATTTTTTATAAATGCGACCAGTTCCCCGTCAGGATCCCTCAAGTCCCCAAATATTTTGGATTTCGTGGGACATACTTCAAAACAGACTGGGAGTAAACCCTCTTTAATCCGATGATAACAAAGTGTACATTTGTCCACTACATGCTCTGTTGGATGCATATACCGGCATCCGTAAGGGCAAGCCTGGATGCAATATCCACATCCGATGCAGTAACTTTTGTCGACCAGGTTAACACCATCAGGAGTTTCAAAGGTTGCTCCAACAGGACAAACCTGAGTACAGGGAGATTTATAACAATGATTGCACATCTTTGGAACAAAAAAGGCCTTAAAGATCTCTTCGTCCGGTACCGTTTGTTTGAATCCTCCAATTCCACCATTGGGAGATTCTACCTTCACACTGCCGTCGGTCTTCACCGTGTACTGTTCTACCCAGGTTCTGAAATAAAAGGGTTCCGGGGGAACAGGGTTCTCCTGTTTACACGAAGCAGCACAGGTACCGCAACCGATACACTTCTCAATATCAATCCCTATTCCGTACCAGGGACCGGGACCTTTTGGCTCTTCAGCTGCTATTACAACGCCATTGAAGGGTTTGATCAACGTGGCAGCGAATACCCCCCCGGCTAATGTCACACCGGTTTTCAGGAAATTCCGGCGTGAAGATTTTTCTTTGTTACTTTTCATGGTGAGTGGGGATAATGACATTCAACACATCTGATAATTTCATTAGTCTCCTCATAGATAAAATGGTTGTGATCACTTACATCTACCATTGTGACCTGGGAGATTTCGGTTGAATCGCTGGCGAACCTGATCCTCGACCGGTTCCGGTCGTGACACCTGGCACAAAAATCCCTTTCTACCGGCTTGTTCAGCATGAGAGAATCAGGGAAATTCTGAGGATCCGCTAATTCCGCATAATAGGCATGCTTGTAAGCAGGTCCGTGACATCCTTCACAGGAGAGTTTTGCGTGAAATCCATAGGAGATCTCTTCAACCACATCTCCATGACATTTTATGCATGCTTCCCTCCCTGCGTGACTTAAAGGATAGGCTTCCGCATCTCCAATAGCATCAGCCCGGTAATGACCTAGCTCCCCAAAAGAGTCAGGAATCAGGAAATAGCGGGCCAAAAGAAAGATGGCTATAAAGATCGCAAAGGCAACGAGAAGGCGTTTGACTTGATCTGGCATAAGTACACTTCTTTTTTATTAACCTATGCAAATATATATATAGTAGTGTCTATTCCAACTGGAGGAAAAAATTTAGAATATATCTAAATAAAATATGTAATACGTCTAAAAAGTCGTATTTTTGACAGTATCAAAACTGCAGATATGACATTATATAAATATACTTATCGATTGGCCAGATCCTTTGCCTGGATAATTTCAACTCTTTTGATCCTGATTACAATTTCCTGTTCAAAGAAGTTTATGGTAGTTGACAATCCCCCCTCCCAGCCACCAGCCAGAATCCTTGATCAACCGCCCCGGGTGGCTCTGGTACTGGGAGGAGGAGCTTTTCACGGAATGGCACATGTGGGGGTGCTTAAGGTCCTGGAACATGGAAACATTCCCATTGACCTGATCGTTGGAACCAGTGCGGGAAGCATGGTTGGCGCGCTTTATGCCGATTATCCGCACATTGATTCCCTGATACCACTGGTTAATGCTACGACTGAGAAAGATGTGTTTGATTTTTCCCTTTTCCGCTCCAGTGAGGGATTTGTTTCCGGCAAAAGGCTTCAGGATTATCTAACGAAGAATTTGCATCATTCAAACATCGAAGATCTTCCCATTCCGTTTGTTGCCGTGACCACTGATATGATGCGTGCGAAAAGTACAGCGCTGGCTGCCGGACCCATTGCTCCCTCCGTGAATGCTTCCTGTGCTATCCCATATATTTTTGAGCCTGTCAAGATGTATGGCACTATTTTTTCTGATGGAGGCGTTATGGACGCAGTTGCAACAGATGTAGCAAAAACATACAACCCCCAGGTTATTATCGCCGTGGATGTGATGGCTGATTATGACACAGTTCCGGTATTCAAGAATAAACGGCAGGTCCTGTTGCGGGCTTACACGGTGGCTGCCCGTAAGCTGAAAGAGGAGAGACTTCCACTGGCAGATGTGTTAATTTCCCCCGATCTTAGAGGGATGCCATTGATGAGCAGCAAGGACAACGACAAGATGTTCCAGGCCGGCATCAGGGCAGCAGAGGATGCAATGCCCAGAATACGCGAGATCCTGATAAAAAAGGGGATTATTAAGTAGGTCCGAACAGAATAAGATTTGAGAATTACAGCTTGATAATGGACCCAGATCCTGAAATATGCTGTGTGATTACCGGGTCTCCTTTATAACTGACATTCCCGCTTCCTGAGATTGTTACATCAAGCTGTTTGGTTACCCACACTTTGATGTTTCCGCTTCCGCTGATGTGCGCATTGGTAGTTTCAGATTCCACTCCCACCAGGTCAATGTTTCCGCTACCGCTGATACGTAGATCCTGGCTGGTAACTTCCAGACTGGTTGCCTGCAAATTTCCCGATCCGCTGATGTTCACATTAAACTCATCTGCCTGCATTTCCACGATGGAGATATTTCCGCTACCGCTGATTGATGCTTCCATATATTGATTGTGCCAGGGGGTATCTACCAGGATATCTCCTGACCCACTGATTGTCAATGACCGGATGTCGGGAGCAGCAATAAAAATCCTGATGGGTTCATGTTTCCCTATTACTACCCCACTTTTATACCTGATAATCAAAGTATTATTAGATCCAATAACCGTTTCCAGGACATCCAGCATGTTTTGCTGAGCCCTGACCTCCAGGTAATAGTTGGAATCAGGAGAGAAATAGACCGTACCGTCAATAGCGAGGTTGATACCATTGAAGTTTGTAACACCCCGTACCTGGTTTACAATCTCTCCTGTCCCTTTGACCTTTTGGCAGGAGGACCATCCAAAAAAAAGAACCAGGAGCATTGCCAGAGTGAAGATTTTTTTCATAATGGGTGGTTTAGAATTCGACAGATACAAAAGTAATACAATGTTATACAATAAAGCAACATGCACTTTAGAAATGTTGCCTGACCACTTTTTCCTTGATTTACAGGGTTTTTTGTTATATATTTAACGCCCTAAAATAGGCACCATGAAACGATTTATTATTTTTATCGGGATCATCATCATGATCCCCGGACAGGTTTTCTGTCAGGACACGGCATTTCTTACCCAAAAAGATTTCCAGGTTGAGAAAGCAAAACTCCAGGGATTAATTTACCAGGCGAAAAAGACCAACCAGACGTTGCAGGACAATCTTCAGGTCCAGGCGACTTCACTCGATAGCATGGTCCGTGTTCTCGCTGTTCAGGCAGAAGAGATGGTTGCTCATCAGGACTCCCTGAACCGGCTTCAGAGCTATCAGTCTGATCTGGATGACCGGTTGATAACACAACGGAAATCAGGCACCCTGATTGCTATCCTGATTCCGGCCGGCCTCTTCCTTATGTTCCTGATCCTGTTGATCTGGCTGATCGTCATGAGACGCCGCACCCATGCTATGTTCAACATTCAGGATGAACGTTTTGATGGGTTGTTAAAACGACTCGACGATCAAGTGAACTCTTTCAGGATGGAGCATGAGTCGATCAAGGCGGAGCTCCGGACCTTTGACAGGGAGTCTGTTAACCGGGATAAAAAAATAACCGGAGAGCTCGAAGAAAAGATCCGGGGCCTGGAAAAAATGATGGAGGATGAGAGAACAGCTCACGATTCCAGGCACAAGGAATCTCACACTGAGTTTGAAAAGGTCAGGGCAGATATCCACAAAGGCTACGATTCAGCAGCCAGGGAACTTGTAAGTGTGAAAGAGGAGTTAGCTGCGTTTGTTAAAGGCTTCACTGCCCAATTCAAGGAGTTGGCCAAAAAGGGGGAAAAACAGTAGCGTGACCGATATCAGGTTACCCTTCCGATTTCTTAGGCTTCAAAGGGACGATTCCCGCCATCTCCCCAAGTACATTTACCAGGTCGGAACCTTCTGGCACAATGATCTTGGTATTATCCTCCATTGCAGTTTCCACCATCTGGATCCTTCGGAGAATCTGTGCATTTCCGATAAAATACTTTTCGGCTGCTTCATTTACAAGCTGGATTGCCTGTGCATCTCCTTCGGCGCGCAAAATAGCAGCTATTTTGATCCCTTCCGCTTTACGGATCTCTGCACGTTTCAATCCATCGGCCTGTGTCTCCTGTGCTGTGGCAAAATCGATAGCAGCAATCTTCTCATTTTCAGCTTTTACAATTTTATTCATCGTCTCCTGAACATCTTTTGGTGGATCGATCTCTTTCAATTCTGTTCGTACGATCTCTATTCCCCAAAGAGCAGTCTCATCAAGTAATGTGCTGTGCAACTCTTTGTTGATTTTGCCACGTTCGCTGTTCGCCGACTTCAGGGTCATCGTTCCTATAATGTTCCGCAAGGTAGTACGCGCCAGATTCACTATCTGCCACTCGATCCTGTTAACATTATACTGGGAGGCCTTTACACTCGTTTCATCATCTTTGATCTTAAAGTAAACCTGGGCATCTACCTTTGCATTGAGATTATCGTTGGTTATAATCTCCTGAGGTTCGGCATCGATCATCTTTTCTGTAATATTGATCTGGTACATTTTATCAATTCCCGGGATAATCCACGAAAAACCCGGGGATGCGAAATGATGATACTTTCCGAACCGTTCTACCAAGCCTCTGTGGGTAGGTCGGATAATCCTTATACCGAGAAAGAAAAAGAGTAGAAGAACTGCAGCGATAATGATCCATGTAATTCCTGCCATACTTAATTGGGTTTTGAAGGGTTAAACATTAACTTTGCTCAGAATTTTCAAAACAAACATACAAAGATTTAAATATACACGCAACACAATCAATAAAACCTATTAAAAATCAATCACAATGAAAACTTTTTTTTCAATCTTCATCATCCAAATACTGGCAATTGGGTTCTTTGCTAGTTGTAACCAAGAAAAGCGGACTGCTGAACAGATCACTTTCGACTCCCTGATGCATACCAAAGTCGGCGAGTTTGCAGTTGTTCAGCTTACTTCCGATCTGTCAATCCTTTCGGAGAATGAGAGAAAGATGATTCCCATCCTTATCGAAACCGCAGAGATCATGGATAATCTCTTCTGGCAACAGGCATTTGCCGAGAACAAGCTAACATTCCTTGACAGCCTGACAAATGAAGATGCGAAGAAATTTGCCATGATCAATTATGGCCCATGGGAGCGCCTCGATGGCAACAAGCCATTTCTTCCCGCTTATGGAGAAAAGCCAATGGGAGCCAATTTCTATCCGGAACACATGACGAAAGAGGAGTTTGAAAAATGGGACAACCCTGATAAAACAAGTCAGTATACCCTCATTTGGAGAGATGAAGACGAAAGCCTTAGAGCAGTCTGGTATCACGAAGCTTTTCAGGAGCAGATTGAAAAGGCAGCTGGTTTGCTGAAATCAGCTTCCACAATGGCTGATGATCCGGGTCTGAAAAAATACCTCGAATTACGGGCTGAAGCCCTATTGACTGATGAATACTATGCCTCCGATATCGCTTGGATGGAGATGAAGAGCAACACGATTGATATCGTTGTTGGTCCCATTGAGAACTACGAGGACAAACTTTACGGGTATAAAACAGCATATGAATGTGCCGTTTTAATCAAGGATAAAGAGTGGAGTAAGAAGCTTGAGAAATTTACAGCTTACCTTCCTGAACTTCAGTTGCAACTTCCGGTTGATCCTAAATATAAGCAGGAGAAGCCAGGTACCGGTTCTGACCTCAATGCCTATGATATCATTTACAGTGCCGGAGACATGAATGCAGGCAGTAAAACCATCGCCATCAATTTACCCAATGATGAACGCGTACACCTTAAGTATGGAAGCCGCCGGTTGCAGCTGAAGAATGCCATGCGAGCCAAGTTTGACAAAATCCTTGTCCCTATTTCAGGCGTACTGATCGATACTGCACAGCGTGAAAATATCAAATTTGATGCCTTTTTCAGCAACGTTATGTTCCATGAGGTAGCTCACGGACTCGGGATAAAAAATACCATCACCGGGAAAGGAACTGTCAGAGCCGCCATGAAGGAAAATTACAGCGCTTTTGAGGAGGCCAAAGCCGATGTTCTGGGTCTCTTTATGACCGTCAAACTGATTGAGATGGGTGAAGTAACAGGAATCACTGCAGAAGATTGCTTTGTAACATACATGGCAGGTATGTTCCGTTCAGTAAGATTCGGAGCAGCCAGCGCTCATGGTAAAGCAAACATGATGTGTTTCAATTTCTTCAGCGAAAAAGGCGCTTTTGAGCGGTCGGAACAGGGAACTTATAAAGTCAATTTTGAAAAGATCCGTGAGGCGATGAACGAGTGGGCATCCTTTGTCCTAACCCTTGAGGGAGATGGAGATTATGACAGGGCAACCGAATTCCTGGCAGCCAATGGAGTTATTAAACCCGAACTGGAATCGGAGCTTGGTCTGCTGAAATCCAAGCATATTCCTGTGGATATTGTATATGATCAGGGAGTTGAAGTGCTGGGAATTGTGAAATAGAATGTACTCCCTTTCCCTTCAACCGACTCAACCCAGATTTCTCCGTCTAATAACTCTATTAGTTTTTTAGAAACGGATAAACCGATACCGGCCCCGCTAGTTATCCCCGAAAGTGGATCCTTGCCCTGGCTGAAAACATTAAAAATATTGTCTATCTGTTCAGAAGGGATTCCAATACCTGTATCTTTCACAAAAAAAGCTGGTCCTTTCGTACCCTGACCTCTTTCAAAAACACCTCTATCTCAACATCTTCTTTTTTTATTGTTATATCTCCCTGTTCGATCATTGTGATCTCAAAAAGATTTTCAATTAACTCCAGCAAATGATTTCCACTTGTATTGATCTTTCTTGCCAATTTAATCATCTCTTCAATTGTGAGATCTTCGGAAATGATTATTTCTGAAAAACCGCTTATTGAATTCAGTGGAGTTCTCAATTCATGCGACATGTTATGCAGAAAAGCTGTCTTCATCTCATCTGCTTTCCGGGCCTCTTTAAACTTTCTCAGATAGTTCAATTTCGCAAAGTAGCTGAACGAAACGGTCATAATAAACATGACCAGCGTTCCAAAATACATATCAGAAAACCGCGCAAAATCAGTCGGATAGTTCTCAAAGTATTCCTGATAAATAAATTCCACATAAAATAACAAAGCCAAATTAAGAACAATTAAGACCGTAAAGTAAACAGCTGTTTTCAAAGGCCAGATGAAAATTAAAAAGATCCCGAACACGAGAAACAATCCAAGAATTGGTCCATGAGATGTATAGTTATAGCAATGATAGAAGAGAAAACCAATAAAATACAGGTGTTCTTCAATATCGTTGTTGCAAAAGGATCGTCTTGATCTTTCATTTATCTAAATATTAAGCTATATTTGATGAATCACCAAAGGATGAACACTCAAAACTATGTGACACAATTCATCAACTTCTCCAAATATACAACAAATCAAACCATTGCAAATAAAAAAGGATAATTGAGATTATGATTACAGATCCATCACAGTTTCTCGAGATGGTCAACGCATTCCGGGTGAGCCGGATCATTCTTTCAGCTGCAGAACTGAAGGTGTTTGATCCCTTGAACAATGGCGGGAAAACATCAGAAGAACTGGCGACCGTACTAAATACAGAATCACGGGCGACAGACCGTTTATTGAATGCCCTGGTTTCCATCGGATTGCTCAGAAAAGAGGCAAACTGTTTTTTGAATACTCCCTTTACAGACAAATTTCTGGTCACCTCCTCCCCTGCCTATTTGAGCGGTCTGGCCCTTACCAATCACACCTGGAAAACCTGGAGTACCCTGACAGATGCTGTGAAAGCAGGCTCTTCTGTCTTTTTCGAAGATCTTATCAATGAGCGGCCGGAGGAGTGGCAACAGGCATTCATTGCTGCGATGCACCGCCGGGCTGGTCCACAGGCTGTTGAGGTAGCAGATGCTCTTGATCTGACCCGGGCAAGACGGGTACTGGATGTAGGCGGGGGTTCCGGCGCCTTTACCCTGGAGTTTCTGAACCGAAACCCGGAAATGACCGGTGTTGTGTTTGATTTACCGAAGATTATACCGATTACGGAAAAATATATTACTTCACCCAATGACCCCTCTCCGGGATCTATCCACCTCACCCCCAACCCCTCTCCTCAAGGCGAGGGGAGTATCCGGCATCCGGCATCCGGCATCCATGATCGAATTTCTGTTTTGTCAGGCGATTATCTGAAGGATGACTTTGGGTCAGGCTTTGATCTGGTCTTCATGTCGGCTATCATCCACATCAACTCCCCGGAAGAGAACAAATTGTTGATCAGGAAGGGTGCAGAAGCATTGAACCCGGGCGGGCAACTGGTTATCCTGGATCATATTATGAGCGAGGATCGTACTGAACCACGTGTTGGAGCCATCTTCGCCATCAACATGCTGGTTGGGACGAAGCATGGGGACACTTATACCGGGGAGGAGTTGGAATCCTGGATGCACGATGCTCGATTACATAATATTTCTCTGATAACCACACCGTCGGGGGTGCAGCTTATCCGAGGGACGAAGGACGAAGGACGAAGGACGTAAGGTTTATCTCACTTTTCCTTTTTTCGTTTTTTCAGAATAAAAAAACTGTGGATCCAATTATTAGTTGTATTTTTGCAAATCCTTTTGAAAGATTGTACCACAATCTGTTTGTAATCCTCCCTCCTTTACAACTCAGCAAGTCCTACAGTTTTTAGAAAGCATTCCGAAGAGAAGAGGTCTTTGACTCCTTCCCGGAGCAATATAATTATATCTATTTAATACCAAAACAATTAATGAAATTTGAACAATTAAATCTTATCGATCCTTTATTACAAGCTATTTATAAGAAAGGGTACCTGAACCCTACCCCAATCCAGGAAAAAGCAATCCCCTCTATATTAATGGGGAAAGACCTGTTTGGCGTTGCCCAGACAGGCACCGGAAAAACGGCAGCTTTTGCACTGCCTATTTTACAAATGCTTACAACAGAAAGAGACCGAACACAAAGAAGAGTGGTCCGGGCCCTTATCCTCGCTCCTACACGGGAATTAGCCTCTCAGATTAGTCAGGAATTTTTGACTTATGGGAGAAATCTTAATCTCAGGATGCTTACAGTTTATGGAGGTGTATCACAAAAACCTCAGACACAAGCGTTATCAAAAGGAGTAGACATCCTGGTGGCCACACCTGGCAGGTTACTGGATCTGATTCAGCAGCGATTCATCTCTTTAAGCAATATTGAATATTTTGTCCTGGATGAAGCAGATCGAATGCTTGATATGGGATTTATTCCGGACATCAAAAAAATTATTTCAAAACTACCGGCCCGTAAGCAAACCATGATGTTTTCTGCCACCTCTACAAAAGAGATCATGAAACTGACAGAATCTTTACTCGAACATCCTGTCAGGGTTAACCTGGCGCCGATTGCCTCGCCACCTTCATTGGTTTCACAAAAGGTTTATCATGTTGGCCAGGCCGATAAAAAATTGCTGCTGGCACACCTTCTTCAGGATGACAAGGTTCTCCAGGCTCTGGTTTTTACAAGAACAAAGCGTGGTGCCGACAAAGTAGTGAAGGATTTATGCCGTCAGGGTATCAAAGCTGATGCCATTCACGGTGATAAATCACAGAATGCCCGTGAAAAGGCGATGAAGGCTTTCAAGAACCATAGTATCCGGGTACTTGTCGCCACCGATGTAGCTTCCCGTGGAATTGATGTAAGCAAACTCTCACACGTGATCAACTTTGAGATACCAGAAGAGGCAGAAACCTATGTTCACCGGATAGGTCGTACAGGCCGAGCGGAACAGCTGGGAACAGCACTATCTTTTTGTGCATCAAATGAGAAGGGATATTTACATAACATCCACAAACTGATTAAACACAATATTGATGTGGTTCATGGTCACCCATTTTCCACACATCACCAAAACTAAAGAATGAAGATCCTCCTCATATCACCTGCTGTCAGCAAATCGAAAAGAACGGTCAAAGAGCTGATGATGCCTCAGTTAGCTCTGTACATTCTGGAAGGATTAACTCCAGAGATGCACCAAGTCAAGATTATCGAAGAGGAGGTGCAGGCTATTGACTTTGACGAGTCATGTGACCTGGTGGGAATCAGTTGCATGACAGCCAATGCACCGCGTGCATATGAGGTGGCTGCAGAATTCAAATCAAAAGGGAAAACTGTGGTGATTGGTGGTGTCCATCCAACTATTTTACCTGATGAAGCTTTGATACATGCCGATTCTGTGGTTATTGGAGAAGCTGAAGGAGTTTGGGAAAAACTGCTGGAAGACTTCGCAGCAGGAAATTTGAGCAAAAGATATCACGATCCTGCTCCCGACCTATCCCGTTATGTGAAAAAGGATTTTACAAAGATTATCAAGAAACGGTTGTTCAGCATTGTTCCGATCATGACCTCCAGAGGGTGTCCGTATAATTGCGACTTTTGTTGTGTTACTGATCTTTTCGGAAAGAAAATTCGTCACATTCCGGTTGAGAATATCATTAAGGATATTCAAAATTCTGGAACCAGAAATTTCATGTTCCTGGATGACAACATCATAGGACATCCAAAATATGCAAAAGAGCTCTTCAGAGCATTGATCCCATTGAAAATCAAATGGGTAGGTCAGGCTTCAATCTCTTTTCTGAAGGAGACGGAATTGCTGCAGCTTGCTGCCGACAGTGGCTGTAAGGTTCTGTTTATCGGACTTGAAAGCGTTAATGAGGTCCAAATGAAGACGTTGAAGAAGTCGTTGAAGGATAATGAGGAGCTGAAGTTAACCATGAAAAAGATCAAGAAGATGGGGATTCTTATTCATGCTTCCATGATCTTTGGTTTTGATACAGATACGAAAAAAGTGTTCAGGGAAACGGTGAAGTTTTTGATCAAAGCTAAGATCAGCACTGTTTCCTTTAACATTCTAACACCATATCCTGGAACTAAAACCTACGACGATCTGAAACGTGCCGGACGTCTCCTGACTAACGACTGGAAATATTACGATCACAATACTGTTGTGTTCAACCCTCAAAACATGACCCCTTTAGAATTGCAGATCGGAAAAATCATGGCCAGAACAAAGTTCTACCGTAAATTCTCCTTTCTAACAAGGTTACTTGGAAATCTTAAAAGTCCGGTTCTCTTTGCTGCTACAAATTATGGGCACATGAAGCAATCCAAAGTTGAGCGCAAGCGTTTTGCAGGATTGAAATCGGAGTTGTTTGATCATTACCCCTATCAGTAAATTACGATTTACGATTTACGAATGAAAGTACGATCTACGATTGTCGATTGTTCATTGCCACCTGCCATCTCATGCCTTCATGCCTTCATCTTCATCACTCCCATCACTTTCATCCCTCTCATGTCCCCGTTTCAGCCATCAATAAAAATCTCTCCCTTCATATAGATCACGGCTTTTCCGGATATCTCCACACGATCACCATTAAATCTGCATCGTAAATCACCAATTCGTTTAGAGAGCTGCCTGGCGGAGAGTTCAGTTTTTCCGAGCCTTTTCGACCAGTACGGGATGAGGGTTGTATGAGCTGATCCGGTTACAGGATCTTCAGGGATGCCAACCAGAGGAGCAAAAAAGCGGTCTCAGCAAGGTTGTTCTCTGCAGCGATTTGTTGCATAACACCATCAGGAAGCCATGATTCAAGAGGTACAACAGCAGCTGGATTACCGCCAAAGAGGTGGTCGGTAAAGGTATCGACCTGGAAAAGTGATAGAGACATAGGGATTAGGGATTAGGGATTAGCGAATAGCAAATAGCGAATAGCAAATAGCAAATAGCAAATAGCGAATTTAAGTATTTACAGGACAAAGATATTTGAATTTGCTTGATCAGAGTTATTTACTTCGATTTTTTTATGATAAAAATCTGAGGAAATTTGATAAATTTGCATAGGTTAGAGAGTATATTTATCATTTTTCCCTATGGAAGACAACGAATGGTTGCCTCGGGTAGATGAACCTATGGAAGAATACCTCAGATCGGATCGATACCGGCAACACTCCTTGACAATTACTTTTTCTGACTTTAAGGGTCAGGAAGAAGAAAATTACATGTTCTGGAGAAGCCTAACTCCCAGACAACGGTTAGAGTTGCATTTTTTAATGGTTAAGGCTATTTATCCACATGAATTGGAAAAATCAAGCGATATAGATCTCAATGACATTGTATTTAATGAGTTTCCCTCATGAATATATTCAACGATCTTCATAAACGATTTGTCATTGAACTACTTAACAATTATGTTGAATTTATCGTTGTAGGTGGAATTTCTGTTGTTTTTCACGGATATATAAGAACAACCGGTGATCTGGATCTATGGATTCATTCGACCAATAATAACAAGCTGAAGTTGATCGCTGTCATCAGACAATTTGGTCTTAATGAAGATTCGATCTCACTTCTTGAAAGTAAAGATTTCACAACTCCCCTCGCATTCCATTTTAATGACCCTCCGTACAAGATTGAGTTTCTTACTCAAATAACTGGATTAAAGTTTAAAGATGCATATCCGCATTGTGAGTACTTGGAATTAGATGGACTAAAGGTTCCGTTTCTTGGATTGGATGACTTGATTACTAATAAGCTCATTACCGGTCGGTTAAAGGATCAAGCTGACGTAGAGGAATTACAAAAAATTCACAGAAAGAAACAACTATAGATCCATAAATCAACTTAACCCAGTTTCATATCAAGTCTCACGTATCGGATATCCAGGATCCAGCATCTAGGATCTAGGATCTAGGATCTAGTTTCACCGGCATCTTCGCCATCTTCTCTACTTCCATACTCGGGAACCCGAACTCCTCAACAACTTTCCCCAGAATTAAATAGATACCATCCCCTCGAAATGGATATTTATTGACTGACTGCGGGAAATGTACCGTATCGAAAAATTGTCCGTGCACATCGATGAAGGTCCCGAAGTGCATCCACTCCTTTTTGACTGTCCGGACATATTTGATGGCAACGAGCAGCCCCAGCATCCTCACCTTCTTTCGTATATATTGATTCATCTCTGTCGCCATAATCTCTCCTCTGAAAGAGGTCTCAAGAAGATCGAACCAGGTATGTGTCACCGGCCAGCCAAGGAGCTCGATTTCGTCATATACCTCCTCGAGCTGTGATTGCCAGAGAGTAGGAAGTTCGAATTTTTTAACAGGAGTCTCAAATAATGTATGAGGGTGTGAGGGAGGCTCAGAGCGCAGAGCACAGAGCTCAGAGGTTGCTTTTTCATTCTGAGCCCTGAGCCCTGAGCCCTGAGCAGAAAAAACAGCCCGGCCTCCTGACTTTTCCCCTCGTGCCTCATGCCTCATGACTGGTGCCTGTTGCTTTCCCAGCAGCATATGCGCTTCCCACAACAATGTAGATTTCGGCTTTTCCGTGAAGCGGAAAGCGCCGACACGAATCAGGATAATAAGCTGATCCATCGTGATCGGTACCCTGGCGATAAAGTCTTCCAGCCCGTCATACAGCCTATCTTGCTTCAACCCTCGTCCCTCGTCCCTCTTCCCTCGTCCTTCGTCCTTCGTCCCTCGTCCTTCGTCCCTCGTCCCTCGTCCCTCGTCCTTCGTCCTTCGTCCCTCGTCCCTCTTTCCTCGTCCTTCGTCCTTCGTCTTTCGCCCCTCACTGATCATTTTCCCCACCTGGGCCTCCAGGTTTGCGATGTGGATAAAACCCACATAGATATCCTTTTCGCCACGTAAACAGGTAGTGTAGTCCCCATTATTCACACAGGGAAGATGCATGACGGCTCCCCAGTTCTTTGCTTCATTCATGTAGACCCACGAAGGGTAGAACCCCCCAAAGTTATTGATCACTCCTACCATGAACTCCAACGGGTAGTGGGCCTTCAGGAAAAGACTCTGGTAGCTCTCCACCGCATACGAGGCCGAATGAGCTTTGGAGAAAGAGTACCCTGCAAACGACTCAATCTGACGCCACACCTCTTTGGTCACCTCTTCGGGGTAACCAAAATTTTTGCAGTTGCTGAAAAACTTGTCGATGATCCTCTGCAGCTCCTTTTTCGACCTGTATTTCCCGCTCATGGCACGGCGGATCACATCAGATTCGCTCAGGTCGAGGCCGGCAAAATGGTGGCAGATCTTCAGCACATCCTCTTGGTAAACCATCACTCCGTAAGTCTCTTTCAATTGCTCTTCCATCACCGGATGGAGGTAGTTAAACTTCCCGGGATTATGGAAGCGGTAGATATACTCCTTCATCATGCCCGATCGGGCTACGCCAGGTCGCACGATCGAACTGGCCGCTACCAGGGTTCGGTAGTCGTCGCACCGGAGCTTTTTCAGCAAACCGCGCATCGCCGGGCTCTCCACATAAAAACAACCGATGGTACGGGCTGATTGCAATAATTTTTTCACCTCAGGGTCCTGTTTGAACTGCTGCACCTGATGTACATCCACGTTAATGCCGGAATTCCGTTTCACGATTTCGGCCGTTTCAAATATGTGACCGATTCCCCGCTGACTCAGGATATCGAGTTTCTCAAAACCGATATCCTCCGCCACATACATATCCCACTGGGTTGTTGGAAACCCTTTGGGCGGAAGATCGAGTGCCGTATAACAGGTGATCGGCTTCTCGGAAATCAGCACTCCTCCTGCATGAATACTTCGGAGGTTTGGAAAATCAACCATCATCTCCCCTATCCTGCTGATCTTCTCAATGATGCCGCTTCGGTTGATGGCCTCTTCGGGATGTTTCAGAAATGCATCTATCTCTCCTTTTGGCAACCCATGAACCTTTCCCAATTCCCGGTAGATCGAGTTGCCCTTGAACGTCGACATGGCGCCAAGCAAAGCAGTATGTTCATGACCATATCGCTTAAACATGTAATCCAGTACTTCATCCCGGTCCTTCCATGAGTAATCAATATCGAAATCGGGTGGCGAAGTACGTTTGGGGTTGATGAACCGCTCGAAGTATAGGTCCAGCTCAATGGGATCCACATTAGTGATCTTCAGGCAATAGGCTACAATGCTGTTGGCGCCGCTGCCTCTTCCCACATGGTAAAACCCCCGCGACATGGAATAGCGGATAACATCCCAGGCGATGAGGAAATAGGCCGCAAATCCCATCTTGCAGATGATCTCTATCTCATGCCTGATACGATTGCGGGCTTCAATGTTCTTTTTACTGTAACGGTATTCCAGTCCGTCGAGGGCAAGTTTTTCCAGCAGCACCTGGTCATCGTAAACATCACCTGTAAAAGTCCGTTTGTTCTTGCACTCCCTGAAGTCGAAGTCGATGCTGCAGGCTTCAATCAGCTTCTCTGTGTTCCGGATGATCTCCGGATATTCCTGAAAAAGTTCAAGCAATTCGTCAATTGGCATCATCACCTCATCGGAAGATGCCAGTTGTTGCGGTTCCAGGCGGGTGAGCAGGATGTTGCGGTCTATCGCACGCAGGTTCCGGTGCAGTTCCCAGGTAGATTCATCTGCAACCGTAACCGGTGCCATAATAATCATCCGGTCAAGCAGGTGCCGGTGGCGGGAGAGAACAATGGGGTTGACGTCAGCAGGTCGAATGCCGATAAACTGGTGAATTGGTGAACTGGCGAACTGGTGAGTAATGTTCCTTTTCTCATTTTCCCATTTTGCCATTTTACTATTTTGCATTGCGGACTGCGGACTGCGGACTGCAGACTCGAATGGATAGATCACCACCACATCATCAAACTCAGGCGCCTTGTCCGGCAAGGGCTGGTTCCGTAGATTGTGATGGGTCAGAAATTCATTCAGCTCGCGGAAGCCGTCGTTGTTTTTGGCCAGCCCGGTGTATAACAATTGGTCTTTCCGGCGAAATTCGATCCCGGCGATAGGTTTGATCCCCTTCTCCTTACACGTTGCTATGAAATCCATGATCCCTGTAGAATTGTTGATATCGGTCAGCGCCAGTACCGGCGGGATATCCGGCCGGGATCTCGGGGCAATCCGGCGGGTCGCCCGCACAGCATCGTAGGCCCGTACCGCCTGCTCCACCAATTGTTCAATGGAGAGGGTACCGTATCTGAGGGAGTAGTATGAGTGACAGTTTAAATACATGGTGAACTGGTGAATTGATTAATTATTAATCAATTTTACGACCATAATATAATCATTTTTCGTTCAACCCGCGTTTCATTGAAAAAAATAGTGTCAGGAATCTGTATTCAGATTGTGTCCGGGAAAGTACAGAAGAATATACAGGGATTTGTGGGGATCCTTCAGA